>CAYTFW010000245.1:0-6479 GCA_964437145.1 uncultured Rhizobiaceae bacterium | reverse complement strand
ATCGCCATCAGCACGCTTGTCTTGAAGCCGCCGCCCGACTCGCCGAACACGGTGACGTTGCCCGGATCGCCGCCGAACGCGGCGGCATTCGCACGCAGCCAGCGCAGCGCGTCGACGATGTCGAGCATCCCGGCGACGCCAGCATCCGCCGGCGCGTCCCCGAGATCGGCCAGATGCATGAAGCCGAGCGGGCCGACGCGGTGGTTGATCGAGGCGACGACGACGTCCTGCGTCCGCGCCAGATTGGCCCCGTCGGAGGCGAGAAAATCCTGCGACGAGCCGCCCATGAAGCCCTGGCCGTGCAGCCACAGCATCACGGGCCGCCGCGCATCGCCGAGCCCCGGCGTCCAGATGTTGATGCGCAGGCAGTCTTCGAGCATCGCGCTCGCCTGCCCGCGCGGCAGCAGGAACGGCCATTCCATGCCGGCGAGATCGGCGGGCCGGTCGAGCTGCGGGCAAATCGGACCGTAGTTGAGCGCGTTGCGGACCCCCTTCCACGGCGTCAGCGCAGGCGCGCGGGCGAAGCGGCCCCCGCCGCCGGGACTGTCTGCATAGGGAACGCCCTTGAAGATGTGGACGCCGGCCTGCCGATAGCCCTGCACGGCGCCATGGCTCGTCTCGACGCGCGAGCCAAGGCCGGTCTCGACGGTGTCGGCGTCGCCGCGGGTGCGGACGGCGGGCGCGGCGGCGGCGGGCGTGGCGGCAAGCGCCAGCGGCGCTGCGAGCGTTCCGGCGATGAGGCCGCGCCTGTCTGTCTTAAGGGTCATGCAGACGAGAGGCGCGAGCGGTTGGATTTCCGCCATTGCGGATTTCGCGCAGCCGCGCATCAAGGGAGGAGGGAGACAAGGAAGGGAACGGCGGGGTGCGATTCCTGCCCGAGGGCCGGGCCGAGTGGCTGGCGCGCGCGGTGCTGCCGCACGAGCCTGTGCTTCGCGCATGGCTGGCGCGGCAGGGCTGGCCGGGGATCGACACCGACGACCTGGTCCAGGAAAGCTATGCGATCCTCGCCGGGCTCGCCGCCGTCGACCACATCGACAATCCGCGCGCCTATCTGTTCCGCACCGCGCATTCGCTGGCGCTCCAGCAGATCCGCCGCGCCCGCATCGTCTCCATCCAGACCGTCGCCGATCTCGAGGCGCTGGAGGTGGCGTCGGATACGCCGCTTCAGGACGGCATCGTGTCCGACCGGCAGGAGCTGCAACGGCTGGCCGACGCCATCGCCGCGCTGCCGGCGCGCTGCGGCGAGGTGTTCCGGCGGCGCAAGGTCGACGGGCTGTCGCAACGCGAGGTGGCGCAGGCCATGGGGCTCAGCGAAAGCACGGTCGAGAAACATATGGGCAAGGCGGTGCGCCTGCTCATGGACCGGCTCGGACGTGGCGGAAACGCCGGGTCCGATGCATCTGGGCAGGGCGGGTCGCCGCCCCGACAGCTCAGGAAGGTACAACATGCGCCGGAGTAGCGCCGCGATCGACGACGAGGCGGCCCGCTGGGCGGCCCGGCTCGACCGGGCTCCGCTCGATGCGGCCGAGGAGGCGCGGCTGTCCGCCTGGCTGGCAGCCGATGCACGCCACCTGGGCGCCTTCGCCCGCGCGCAGGCGGTGATGAGCAGCAGCGACCGCGCCCGTGCGCTGGGGCCGGGACTGGCGTCGCGCGCCGAGAGCGCGCCCGCCATCCCGCGTCGCCGCCTGTTCGGCTGGGCGGCGGCCGCCGCGGCCGCTGCGATCGCGGCGGTGCCCGGCTGGCGCGCCGCAGAGGCGCTGTTCGGCGGGCGGCGGCTGGAAACCGGGCTCGGCGAGGTCCAGCTCGTCGCGCTCGAGGACGGTTCGCGGATCACGCTCGACACCGCGTCGGAGGTCGTCACGCGCTTCGACGACGCCGCCCGGCGGGTGCGCCTCGTCAGCGGCGCGGCGCTGTTCGACGTCGCCCACGACCGGACTCGCCCGTTCATCGTCCAGGCCGCCGACACCGAGGTACGCGCCATCGGCACCAGCTTCTCGGTTGCGGTGGCGGACGACGGCGGGGTGAAGGTGCTGGTGCGCGAAGGTCTCGTCAGCGTGCGCAAGACCGCCGTTCCAGCGGTCGCGACGCCGGTCGCCGCCAATCGCGCCACAACGGTGCCCGCCGCCGCGCCGGTGCCGCCGCCGGTCAGCCTGCCGCCCGACGAGGTCAATCGCCAGCTGGCCTGGCGCGAAGGCATGCTGGCGTTCGAGAACGAGCGGCTCGATGCGGCGGCCGCCCAGTTCGCGCGCTATTCGGAGCTGCCGATCCGCATCGCCGATCCGGCGCTTGCCTCGCGCCGGATCAGCGGCTGGTTCTCGGCGTCCGATCCGCGCGGCTTCGCACGCGCCGCCGCGCTCAGCCTCGATGCAACCTTTGAGGAGGATGTGGACGGAGTCACGCTGCGCGGCTGACGGGCATGGCGGAAACCGCCGCGCCGTGCATCCCGCTCTCAGGACCTCGCGCTCGACGGGGCCGGGATCGACGGGGGAATGTCATGAAGCCGACTGCCGCTCTGCTCGCCACGACCGCCGCGCTGATCGCGATCGCGACGCCGGCCTTCGCCCAGGATCGCAGCTTCAACGTGCCGGCGCAGCCCGCCGCGCGCTCGATCCCCGAGTTCGCACGCCAGGCTGGACTTCAGATCATCGCGCCCGCCGACGAACTCGCCGGGATCACCACACCCGCGATCACCGGCCGCGCCGACGCGCGCGCGGCGCTGCGCCAGCTCATCGCCAACACCGGCCTCTTCATCGCCTCCGACCGCGACGGCGTCATCGTCCTGAAGCGCGCCGCCGCTGGCGACGGGACGGGAGCGGCGGTGTTCACCGATCCCGAAATTGTCGTCACCGGATCGCGCATCCTGCGCGGGGCGGAAAACAGCCCCAACCCGGTCGCGACCGTCACCGCCGATGCGCTCGTCGGCCGCAACGGCGGCATCTCCATCGGCGACCAGCTGAGCCTGCTGCCGCAGTTCCGCACCACCGGCACCCAGGCCGCGTCGACCGCGCTCGGCACCCAGCCGCCGGGGCAGGTCGGCCTCAACCTGCTCGATCTGCGCGGGTTGGGCACGACTCGCACGCTGGTCCTTCAGAACGGCCGCCGGCTGGTGTCGAGCACGCAGGCGCTGTCGCAGCCTGACACCAATTCGATTCCCGTAGACCTGCTCGAGCGCGTCGACGTGCTGACCGGCGGCGCCTCCGCGATCTACGGCGCCGACGCCATCGCCGGCGTCGTCAACTTCGTTCTGAAGCAGGATTACGAGGGTCTCGCCGTGCGCGCGCAGGGCGGCGTCAGCGACCGCAACGACGCCGAGGCGTTCAGTGTCGGCCTGGTCACCGGCGCGAACTTCGCCGACGGGCGCGGCAATGTCGCGGCGTCGTTCGAGTACGCCCGGCGCAGCGGGCTGCGCTACACCGACCGCAGCTTCTCCAAGGGCCAGTCGGACTTCATCCAGAACCCGCTCGCTGGGCAGCCGGGACAGCCGGCGAACATCCCGATCACCGACATCCGCTTCCTCAGCTATTCGGACGGCGGCACGCTGCCCAACGGTCCGCCCTTCTTCCGCTTCCAGCCGGACGGGCGGCTGCTCCCGGCCAACACCGGCACGGCCTCCTATCTCAATCTCGGCATCAGCGACGGCGGCGACGGCTTCAGCCCGATCGCGTCGGGCTCGCTGCTGCCGAAGAACGAACGCATCGCCGGCACCATCCTCGGCCATTACGACATCAGCGACACCCTGACCTTCTTCGCTCAGGTCGATGTGTTGCAGCAGGAGGCGACGGCCTTCTCGTCGCCGCAGGTCGAGACCTTCAACCTCTTGAAGACCAATCCCTATCTGTCGGCGCAGGCGCTTGGCGTCATCAACGGCTATGGGCCGACGGCGGCCACCCCCAACTTCGTGGTCGTCCGCGCGATGACCGATCTCGGCGTGCTTGGCGAGGAGACGACGCGCTCCACCGCGCGCGGCGTCGCCGGCCTGCGCGGCGAGATCTCCGATCATCTGCGCTTCGAGACGAGCTACAGCTACGGCCGCACCGAGGTCACCAGCCTCACGCTCAACAACGTCCTGCGCAACCGCATCCAGCTCGCCGCCAACGCCGTCGTCGACACCACGGGCGTGCTCGGCCCGCGCGGGGCCATCGTCTGCGCCGCGCGGCTCGCCGCGCCGACGAGCACCAATCCGGATATCAGCGGCTGCCAGCCGATGAACATCTTCGGGGCGGGCGCGATCAGCCAGGCGGCGCGCGACTACATTGGCATCACCACCGAGGCCAAGGGCCTGATCGAGCAGCATCTGGCGGGCGGATTCCTGTCGGGTGACACCGGCGGCTTTCTCAACCTGCCGGGCGGCGCCGTGTCGTTCGTGGC
Organism: uncultured Rhizobiaceae bacterium; assembly: GCA_964437145.1. Taxonomy (GTDB): domain Bacteria; phylum Pseudomonadota; class Alphaproteobacteria; order Reyranellales; family Reyranellaceae; genus JAFAZJ01. The sequence continues at coordinate 2,111 of CAYTFW010000245.1, read as the reverse complement.
GGGCGCGGAGTACCGCAAGGAATCGACCAGCTATACGCCCGATCCGCTGGACACCACCGGCAACACCGCCGGCGACTCGCGCGCGGTGGCGGGCTCGGTCAGCGTGTTCGAGGGCTATGGCGAGGTGAAGGCGCCACTGCTCGCCGATCTGCCGCTCATCCACCGGCTCGAGCTGTCGGGCGCGCTGCGCGTGTCCGACTACAGCCTCGACCGCGCCGGCACGACGACGAGCTGGGGCGCAGGCGCGCTGTGGCAGCCGTTACGCGGCCTCAGCCTGCGCGGCTCCTACCAGCGCGCCGTGCGCGCGCCGAACATCGCCGAGCTGTTCCAGCCGACGATCGGCGGCCGCACGCAGATCACCGACCCCTGTGATCGCCGCTTCATCGCGCAGGGCAACCAGTTCCGCGCGGCGAACTGCGCGGCGCTCGGCATCCCGGCGACCTTCCAGAGCCCGACCATCCCGATCACCGTCGAGACAGTGACGCGCGGCAACCCCGATCTCGATGTCGAGCGCGGCCGCACCTACAGCTTCGGCGTGCTCATCGCGCCGGTGGCGGTGCCTTCGCTCAGCCTCAGCGTCGATTATTACAACATCACCCTGAGCGGTGCGATCGCGCAGACCAACAGCAACATCATCAACCCGTTCCGGGTGGCGACCCAGTGCGTCGACTCGGTGACGATCGACAATCCCTTCTGCCCGCTTGTCACGCGCAACGCGGGCTTCAACATCACGCGCGTCACCCAGGCGCCGATCAACCTTACGCGGCTGAAGGCCTCGGGCATCGACGTCGACGCCCGCTACGGGTTCGACGTGGCGGGCGCGCGGCTCGATCTGCGCGGCCTGCTCACCTATGTGATCAAGCGCGACGATTACCGCCTGCCTGCCCAGCCCAACTTCCGCACCCAGGTCGTCGAGACGCCGAGCAACCCGCGCTGGCAGTCGACCATCGCCACCAACCTGACGATCGGCCGCGTCCAGCTTTCGCACAATCTGCGCTGGTTCTCGGGCGTCTTCTTCAAGAACGACGACGTCGCCTTCTTCGAGAGCGTCAACGGCCTTCCTCCGACCAACCCCAGCCGCCGCGCCGCACCCTTCGTGCAAACGAGCGATGCCTGGTTCCACAATGTGCGGGCGAGCTACAGCCTGTCCGAGGGCCGCGAGATCTACATCGGCGTCGACAATCTCGGGGACTCCACGCCGCCGTTCAGCCTCTACGGCGCGGGCTCCGTCGGCGCGCAGTTCGACAGCGTCGGGCGCTACTTCTACGCCGGCCTGCGGTTCTCGCTGTGAGGCGACTCCTCGTCGTCGCCCTGCTCGCCGCGGCCGCCGCTCCGGCGGCAGCCGAGGGCGTTGCGGGCTGGGAGGGCAAGTGGGAGGGGACCCTCGTCAACCTCCCCGGCCGGCCCGGCGCGCCGGTGGTGAAGATCGAACGCGAAACCGGGCCGTGGCCGGCAGCGAACGCCTGCACGCCGTTCGTCACCCGCTACATCGTCGCCGGGCAGCCGACGCAGACCAAGGACTACAGGCTGTGCCGGGGAGCGGAGGCGACCGATCTGTGGGTCGACGAGGGCGGCGGTGTGACGCTGGCCGCGCGGCTGCTCGGGGACGTGCTCGTCTCCCCGTTCAAATACGGCAACATCCTGCTCGTCGCGAGCACCCGGGTCGAGGGCGACCGCATGATCGAGGAAATCCTGTCGGCGCGCGATGCGCCTGCAACCGAAGGCGTGGTCAAGCTGACCGCCACCAATCTCCAGCGCCTCGATTTCCGCCGGGTCAGATGACAGCTAGCGGCCGGCGTCATCGCGCCAGCGCATAGGCGAATAGACCGACCGACCGGCGCGGCCGATGTCGTCCGGGGCGCTGCCGCTGCTGGTGCTCGAACTCGACTGCCGCCCTCAGCGCCGCTCGCCTCGGTCTGCCAGCACTGCACGGCCGCCGGTGTCCAGCCGACCTGCGCCGGGCATCGACATGATCTCCACGATGCGGCGCGACAGGGGGCGCATGACAAAGCTCCGCACCCTCATCGCCGCCGCCGCGCTGTTCGCCAGCCCGGCCCTTGCCGACACCACGGTCAGCTACAAGCTGCCGTCCGGCGTCATCCAGCTCGAGG
>CAYTFW010000244.1:0-6488 GCA_964437145.1 uncultured Rhizobiaceae bacterium | reverse complement strand
GCCTCACGGAGCTTGGCGTCACCTGCTCCATCGGCTCCAACAACATCCTCAATCCGTTCACGCCGTTCGGCGACGGCCAGCTCCTGCGCCAGGCCAACATGCACGCGATCGTCACGCAGCGCGGCAACGACGACGAGGTCAAGGCGATCTGGGACACGACAACCTCGGCCGCGGCCAGACTGATGCGCAAGGACGACTACGGCGTCGCCGTCGGCAATCCCGCCGATCTGGTGATGCTCGACGCGACCGATTCGGTCATGGCCCTGCGCACGGTCGCACCCGTGCTCGCCGCCTTCAAGCGCGGCCGCCGCACCGTGACGCGCGAGCCCGTGCGCTTGCACAAGCCTTAGGACCAGCGCTTCAAGCCGACCGCTTGATGAAGTCCACCAGCAGGGCGCTCACACGCTCGTGCTGTTCCTGCTGCACCCAGTGGCCGGCGCCGTCGATCAGGTGGAAGTCGGTCATTCGCGTGCAGGCGCTCTCGTGCATGCGTTCGAGCGCACCGGGACGTTGCTGGATGCCCCAGTCCTGGCGGCCGGCGATGAAGGCTGAGGGCACATCGATGGTGCGGCCGCTGAAGATCTGGAGGTCCGTCTGCAAGCGCGGGTCGGTCGAGCAGCGATACCATTGCAGCCCGCCCTGGAAGCCATTGCGCGCGTACTCGGCGCTGTAGACCCGCATCTCGGCGTCGGTAAGCCAGCGGTTGGCGGCGATCTCCGCCGCCGAGGGCATGTAAGGCGCCACGGTCGCGGCCATGCCGACGTCGCGGTCCATGATGTAGTAGGTCGGCATCTTCGCCAGCTCGCCGGCGGTCCAACCCTTCAGCGGGAAGGGCGTGTTGCCACGCCAATCGGCGCTCTTGTGGTGGTAGTAGGCGCGCAGGAAGTCATGGACGCCCTGCGGCGCGCGATGCATGTCGGCGTCGGCGCCGCGCGTCGAGTAGTGCCATTGGTAGTGCTTGCGTGGCCTGGGCAGGGCTGCGAGCGCATCGTGGATCGGATCCCCGGCCGGCGTCGGCTTGCCCGCGGTGTCGAACGGCAGCGGCGGCACGCCACCGAACGGCGCGCTCATCATCACGACCGAGCGGAAGACGTCGGGCCGGATCAGCGCGCACCACGCCGCAACCGGCGAGCCGAAATCGTGCCCGACCACCGCCGCGACAGAGCGGTAGCCCAGGGCGAAGACCAGGCCGATCGCGTCGCGCATCAGGTTGATCATGCGGAACGAGGCGACGTCGCCGTCGTAGCTGCCGTCCCAGCCCGTCGTGCGGCCGTAGCCACGCTGATCAGGCGCGATCACGTGGTAGCCGGCGGCGGCGAGCGCCGGCATCACCTTGCGCCAGCTCCAGGCCAACTCCGGGAAACCGTGCAGCAGCAGCACGCAGGGCCGGCCCGGCGTCTCGAAGCCGGCCTCCAGTACGTGCAGGCGCAGGCCGTTGACGTTGTCGATGAAACGCGCACGGATGCCGGCGGGCGCGACCGGGCTGTCGTAGGGTGTGCTCATCGCGCGATCAAACCACGGAAACCCTGCGAGCGAACACCCATGACCACGCCCGTCCTGTTCGGCGCCGCCTACAGCGTCTACACCCGCGCCGCCCGACTGACCCTGGCCGAGAAGGGCGTCGACTACCGTTTCGAGGAGGTCGACGTCTTCGCGCCAGGCGGACCGCCGGCCGCGCATCTCGAACGCCATCCCTTCGGCAAGATCCCGGCCTTCGAGCACGGCGCGCTACGGCTCTACGAAACCGCCGCGATCTGCCGCTATGTCGACGAGGCGTTCGAAGGTCCCGCGCTGCAGCCGGCGACGCCCGCCGGCCGGGCGACCATGGCGCAGGCGATCGGCATCTGCGACAGCTACCTCTATCGCGCCGGCGTCTGGGACATTTTTGTCGAGCGGGTACGCGTACCGGCGCGTGGCGGCATCCCCGACGAGCAGAAGATCGCCGGGGCGATACCGACCGTACGCAAGACCCTGTCCGAACTAGCCCGGCTGTCCGCCGGCCGGCTATTCATCGCCGGCTTGGCCTTGAGCCTCGCCGACCTGCACGCCTACCCGATGCTGACCCTGCTGCGGCTGGCGCCGGAGGGCCGCGACCTCATGATGGAGGTGCCGGCCATCGAGTCGTGGCACCAGCGCATGGCGACACGCGCCAGCAGCGTCAAAACGCGCTTCGCCGTCGAATGAAGCGTTGTGGCGATTGGGCTTTTCGGCTTCTATAACGCCCGCGCAAACCCGCCCCGGCGAGGCGGGAACAGGTGTGGATTTCACGAGGGAGACCCCAATATGCTGACCAGACTGGCCGCCGGCGCCGCCGCGCTGTCGCTGTTCGCCGCGCCCGCGCTGGCGCAGAGCACGATCAAGATCGGCTTCATTTCGACTTTCTCCGGCCCACAAGCGGCGATCGGCGAGGACATGCGCCGCTCGGCCAACCTCGCGCTCGAGCATCTCGGCGGCAAGATGGCCGGCAAGACGGTCGAGATCATCTACGAGGACGACACGTTCAAACCGGATGTCGGCAAAGCCAAATCCGAGAAGCTCACCGTCCAGGACAAGGTGAACTTCGTCACCGGCTACATCTGGTCGAACGTGCTGCTGGCCTCGCTCAAGACCGTGGTCGACGAGGCCGACACCATCCTGATCAGCGCCAACGCCGGCCCCTCGCAGATCGCCGGCGAGCTCTGTCACAAGAACTACTTCTCAACCTCGTGGAACAACGACCAGACGCCAATGGCGATGGGCGCCTATCTGCAGAGCAAGGGTGTCAAGAGCCTGTACCTGATGGCCGGCAACTACGCCGCCGGCCGGGATATGCTCGCGGGCGTCAAGCGCACCTACAAGGGCACGATCGCCGGCGAGGACCTCACCAAGTGGCCCGACCAGCTCGACTTCTCCGCCGAGCTGGCCAAGATCCGCTCGGTCAAGCCCGACGGTATTTACATCTTCTACCCCGGCGCGCACGGCGTGCAGTTCCTGTCGCAGTACGCGCAGTCCGGCCTGCGCGGCCAGGTGCCGCTCTACCAGGCGTTCAGCATCGACGCGCTGTCGCTGCCGCAGCAGAAGGACCTGGCGCTCGGCGTGCCTGGCGCGCAGCAATGGGTCAACGACCTGCCGAACGAGCAGAACAAGAAGTTCGTCGCCGACTTCCGCAAGAAGCACGGAACCTATCCGTCGTTCTACGGCGCGCAAAGCTACGACTCGATCATGCTGATCGCCTCGGCGGTCGAGGCGCTGAAGGGCGATCTCGCCAACAAGGACGCGGTGCGCGCGGCGATCAAAAAGGCCAACTTCAAGTCGGTGCGCGGCGACTTCGCCTTCAACAACAACAACTTCCCGATCCAGAACTTCTACATCCAGGAGACGGTGAAGGATTCGGATGGCAACTTCACGCTCAAGACCGTGGCCACGGCGATGACCGCCGCCAAGGACCCGCACCACGAGAAGTGCCCGATGAAGTGACGCGGACCGGGCAAGACAGGAACGGGAGCGCCGCACGCGCTCCCGTTTCGTTTGCGGGCGACACGCTATGGAATACTTCCTCCTCCAGGTCCTGAACGGAGTCCAGCTCGGCCTGCTGATGTTCCTGCTGGCGGCCGGCCTGACCCTGGTCTTCGGCATCATGGACCTGGTGAACCTGGCGCACGGCTCGCTCTACATGCTGGGCGCGTACTTCGCCTGGACCTTCATGGGCTGGACCGACAGCTTTGTGCTCGGCGCCCTGCTGGCGTTGCCCGCCGCGCTGGCGCTGGGCGTCGTCGTCGAGCTGGTGATTGCGCGCCGGCTCTACGCCCGCGATCATCTCGATCACGTGCTGGCGACCTTCGGCCTGATCCTGTTCTTCAACGAGCTGGTGCGCGTGCTGTGGGGGCCGGCGGGCAAGAGCATCACCCTGCCGCCCGCGCTCGCCGGCACGATCGACATCCTGCCCGGCGTACCCTACCCGACCTACCGCTTCGCCATCATCGTGGTCGGCGCGCTGGTCGCGCTGTTCCTCGCCTGGCTGGTGACACGCACGCGCATCGGCATGCTGATCCGCGCCGGCGCCTCGAACCGGCGCATGGTGGCGGCGCTGGGCGTCAACATCGAGCTGCTGTTCACGCTCGTCTTCGGCCTGGGCGCGATTCTGGCGGCGATCGCCGGCCTGATGGCGGCGCCGATCGTGTCGCTGAAGATCGGCATGGGCGACGACATCCTGATCCTCGCCTTCGTCATCATCGTCATCGGCGGCATCGGCTCGATCAAGGGCGCCTTCATCGCCGCCATGGTCGTCGGCCAGGTCGACATCATCGGCCGCGCCTTCCTGCCCGACCTGCTGAAAAAAGTGATGTCGAGCTCGGCGGCCTCGACCGCCGCGCCGTCGATCTCGCAGGTCGCCGTCTACGTGCTGATGGCCGCGGTCCTGGTGTGGCGCCCGACCGGCCTGTTCGGACAACGGCAATGAGGGTGCAGCTCGTCCTCCCTTCTCCCCGCGAAGGCGGGGAGAAGGTGCCCGAAGGGCGGATGAGGGGCTTCGCGGAGTCTCAACAACCGGCGTCGGTTGGCATTGCACGAGGAAGCCCCTCATCCGCCTCGCTAACGCTCGGCACCTTCTCCCCGCCTTCGCGGGGAGAAGGAATAGTGCGCACGTGAGCGACTTCCTCGCCGCCCTGCGCACGCCGCGCGGCATCGCGGTGGCGGTGCTGCTGGTGCTGCTAGCGGTCCTGCCGCTGCTGACCCAGGCCTTCGACCAGCGTTATCTGCTGTCGATCGGCACGCGTGTGGTGATCTGGTCGATCGCCGCCATGAGCCTGAACCTGATCCTGGGCTACGGCGGCATGGTGAGCTTCGGCCACGCCGTGTTCTTCGGCATCGGCGGATACACCGTGGGCATCCTCGCCCATCACGGTGTCTTCAGCGGCTGGGTGCAATGGCCGCTCGGCCTGCTGATCTGCGCCGTCTGGGCGCTGGCGGTCGGCGCGCTCAGCCTGCGCACGCGCGGCCTTTATTTCATCATGATCACGCTCGCCTTCGCGCAGCTGATCTTCTATGTCGGCGTCGGCCTGGAGGCCTATGGCGGCGACGACGGGCTCAACATCGCGCGGCGCAGCGCCTTCTCCGGCCTGATCGACCTGCGCCACCGACCGACCTTCTACTGGCTGTGCTACGCGCTCTTGCTGGCGACGACCTTCGGCCTGTGGCGCATCGTCAACTCGCGCTTCGGCATGGTGCTGCGCGGCGCCAAGGCCAACGAGCAGCGCATGCTGGCGCTGGGCTTTCCGGTGTTCCGCTACCGGCTGACCGCCTTCGTCATCTCGGGCACGCTAGGTGGCCTGTCCGGCCTGCTGCTGGCCAACCACGACGCCTATATCTCGCCCTCGATGATGTCCTGGGTGAAGTCGGGCGACCTCATCGTCATCGTCGTGCTCGGCGGCATGGGCAGCCTGACCGGCCCGATCTTCGGCGCCATCGCCTTCTTCGTGCTTGAGGAGTCGCTGAAGCCGCTGATCGACCTCGGCCGCAAAGGCTGGGGCGAGTACTGGCAGATTGTCTTCGGCCCGCTGCTGATCCTGGTCGCGCTGTACGCCCGCGGCGGCATCGACAGCCTGTTCGGCCGCCGCCGCGACGAGGGCGGCCATGGGGGCGGCCATGGCTGAGACGCTGCTGAAGGTCGAGACCCTGGTGAAGCGCTTCGGCGGCATCATCGCCACCGACCATCTCGACCTCGCGGTGAACGAGGGCGAGGTGCACGCGCTGATCGGCCCCAACGGCGCCGGCAAGACCACGCTGATCGCCCAGCTCTCCGGCTTCCTGCGCCCCGATGCCGGCCGCATCCTGTTCGATGGCCACGACATCACGCGGCTGCCGGCGCCGGCGCGGGTGCATCGCGGCCTGGCGCGCTCGTTCCAGATCACCTCGGTCCTGCGCGAGTTCACCGCGCTCGACAACGTGGCGCTCGCGGTCCAGGCGCGGCAGGGCCACTCCTTCCGCTTCTGGGCGCCGGCGCGCGCCGACCGATCACTGCGCGAGCCGGCGATGAAAGCGCTCGACAGCGTCGGCCTCGCCGCCCGCGCCGACAGCGCCGCCGCCGATCTCTCGCACGGCGAGCGCCGCCAGCTCGAGGTGGCGATGGCGCTGGCCAGCGAGCCGCGCCTGCTGCTGCTCGACGAACCGATGGCCGGCATGGGGCCTGAAGAGTCGGCGCGCATGGTGACGCTGCTGCGCTCCCTGAAAGGCCAGCGCACCTTGCTGCTGGTCGAGCACGACATGGACGCGGTGTTCGCGTTGGCCGACCGCATCACCGTGCTGGTCTATGGCCGCGCGATCGCATCGGGCACGCCCGAGGAGATCCGCGCCAACGCCGAGGTGCGTCAGGCCTATCTCGGCGAGGCCTCGGCCGTGGGGGCCGCGTGATGCTGAAGGTCGCGGGCCTCGAAGCCGCCTATGGCGACAGCCAGGTGCTGTTCGGCATCGATCTGTCGGTGGGCGCCGGCGAGGTCGTCACCTTGATGGGC
>CAYTFW010000243.1:0-6522 GCA_964437145.1 uncultured Rhizobiaceae bacterium | reverse complement strand
GTACTGGGTCGTCTCCGCCTCGGGCGTCCAGTCGAACACGTAGTGGCGCAGCAGGAAGGCGTCGACCGCCGGCGTCTCCGCCGCCGGGATCACCAGCACGGCCGCCGTGGTGACGAGCGCGCCGTCGCGCAGCGGTTGCTCGGCGAACAGGCCGCGCCCGCCGAGCGGCGACGGGCCGACGCGCAGTCCCGCGGCGCGGGTGGGACGGTGGATCATCCGCCCGCCCTCGGATGCGCCGCGTCGTAGACCGCCAGCAGCCGCGCGGTGTCCACTTCGGTGTAGTGCTGGGTGGTCGACAGCGAGGCGTGGCCCAGCAGTTCCTGGATGGCGCGCAGATCGCCGCCCGAGGCCAGCAGATGGGTGGCGAAGGAATGGCGCAGCGCGTGCGGCGTGGCGCTCTGCGGCAGGCCGAGCTGGTCGCGCAGGCGGCGCACGGCGCGCTGCACGATGCCCGGATCGAGCGCGCCGCCGCGCACGCCGATGAAGAAGCGGTCGCCGGGCGCGGCCATGGCGAGGAACGGGCAGGCGGCGCGGTAGACCGAGAGCTTGGCGACCACGGCGGGCAGAAGCGGCACCAGCCGTTCCTTGTTGCCCTTGCCGCGGATCCACAGCACGTCGGCGCGGCTGCGCAGCAATTCCTCGACCTGCCGCTTGGTGAGCGCCAGCGCCTCGGCGATGCGCAGCCCGGCGCCGTAGAGCAGGGTGAGGATCGCCGCGTCGCGGCGCGCGACCCACTCGATGCCGGCGTCGGCCTCTGACTCCGACAGCAGGTCGGCGGCCTCCGCGACGCTGAGCGCCCGGGGCAGCGATTTCGGCAGCTTGGGCGTGCGCACCAGGCCGATGGCGGCGTTGGCGGCGACGCCGCGCCGCTCCATGTGGCGGAACAGGCCGCGCACCGAGGACAGCGCGCGCGCCGTCGAGGTGCGCGCCAGCCCGTCGCGCGCGCGTCGCGCCAGCCATGCCCGGAAATCGCCGGCGCGCAGCCCGGCCAGCGCCCGCACGGTGGGCGGCTCGCCGAGATGGCTGGCGAGGAAGGCGAGGAAGTCGGCGATGTCGCGACGATACGCGATCAGCGTCTTGTCGGCGGCGCGGCGCTCCGAGGCCAGCCACTCGCACCAGGCGGTGATGACGGCGGCGGTGTCGTCGGGCAGCGCGGTCTCGGGCGCCGGCGGGGGCGGCGACGGTTCGATGGTCTTGAGCGCGCGGCGGGCCAGTGCCGTCACTCCGGCAGGTCGAGCCAGGCGCGGATCGTGTTCTCGAGCACGCGCACGAGGAAGAACAGCAGCTCGGTCGATTGGTTGGGTCCGAAGGTCTGCGCGTCCTTGGAGCCGAAGGCGATGACGCCGTCGGGCGAACCGCTCGACACCTTGAGCCGCACCAGCACGTCGGACCGCACGTGACGCGCCACCGCGCCGAAGAACGCCTCCTCGCCCAGGATGTCGGCGCGCAGCCGGCTGTTGGCGCCCGGCCCGAGCGCGGCGTCGATGGCGCCGGGCGCCAGCACGTAGACGCCGCGCACCGGCACGCGGCGCGGCGCGTCCTCGCTGCCCTCGATGGCGAGCGCGATGAAGTCGACGTCCAGCAGTCCCGGCAGCTCGTGCGTCACGACGTGGATCAGCCGCTCGAAGCTGTTGGCCTGGATCACGCTCAGCACCGCGACATGGATGCGGTTCTGCGTGATCTGGTTGGCGCGCCCGGTGGTGATCAGCTCCTCCTGGCGGGCGCGCAGCTTGTCGATGTCGCCGCGCAGGCGCTTGACCATCGCCGCCTGCATGTCGACCACGCCGGCGCCGTTGTGGCGCGGCGGCGGCTGCAGGCCCTCGAGCTGCCTGGCGTTCTCGACCAGGAAATCGGGGTGCGCGCGCAGATAGGCCAGAACCTCGTCCCGCGTGATCACCTTGGTCGAGTCCTTGGTCATGATCACAGGATCGATTGGCCGGTCTTCTTCCAGTCCGCGAGGAAGGCGTCGAGGCCCTTGTCGGTCAGCGGATGGTTGAAGAGCATACGCAGGATGTTGGGCGGCACGGTCGCGACATGGGCGCCGATCTTGGCGGCGTCGACGACGTGCATGGGATGGCGGATCGAGGCGGCCAGAACCTCGGTCTTGAAGCCTGGGTAGTTCCTGTAGATCTGCACGATATCGGCGATCAGGGCCATGCCGTTCTCGCCGATATCGTCGAGGCGGCCGATGAAGGGCGAGATGAACGAGGCGCCGGCCTTGGCGGCGAGGATGGCCTGCGCCGCGGAGAAGCACAGCGTGACGTTGACCATGATGCCTTCGCCGGCCAGCGTCTTGCAGGTGCGCAGGCCGTCGGGCGTCAGCGGCACCTTGATGGTGATGTTGTCGTTGCGGCCGCGGCCGATGGCGTGGAGCTTGTGCGCCTCCTTCATCATCGTCGCGTGGTCGGTGGCGGTGACCTCGGCGCTCACCGGGCCGGGCACGACGTCGGCGATCTCCTTGATCACGTCGAGCATCGGCCGGCCCGACTTGGCGATCAGCGAGGGATTGGTGGTGACGCCGTCGAGCAGGCCGCTGGCCGCCAGCGACTTGATCTCGGCGACATCGGCGGTATCGACGAAGAATTTCATGGTGCGATCGCCAGTCTGGTCGGGGGCGCGAAAGGGCGGTCTGTGACGGCCGGGTCGCGCCGATTACATTGGGGTATGACGTCACGACGACGCGACATCGTTTCTAACGAAAGCCCCGAGTCCGGGCAAGGCCCGGCGACCGCCGCGGACAGTGGTGAAATCGTGTCCGTGCTGCTGCCATTGCCGCTGGGCGAGGCCTACGACTACGGCGTGCCGGAAGGGCTTCACGTGTCGCCGGGCGACTTCGTGGTCGTGCCGCTGGGCAAGCGCGAGACCATCGGCGTGGTGTGGGGGCCGGGCGGCGGCGAGGTCGATCCGGCCAAGCTGCGCGACGTCATGGGCGTGATGCCGGCGCCGCCGATGCGCGAGACGACGCGCCGCTTCGTCGAGTGGGTGGCGAGCTACACGGTCTCGCCACCGGGTTCGGTGCTGCGCATGGCGATGAGCGCGCCGTCGGCGTTGGAAGCGCCGCGCACCGAGACGCTCTATCGCCTCGGCCCGACCGACGCCAACTCGTTGAAGCTCACACCCGCGCGGCGGAGGGTGCTCGACCTGCTGCGCGACGGGCCGGCCATGGCGCTCGCCGATCTCGCGCGCGAGGCGGGCGTCGGCACGTCGGTGATCAAGGGACTCGTCACCAACGGCGCGCTGGAAACCATCGAGCGTCCGCGCATCGGCCAGCGCGCCAAGCCCGACTGGCGCATGACGGGACCGTCGTTGTCCGAGGCGCAGCGCGCGGCGGCCGACGACCTCGCCGCCAAGGTGCGCGCGCGCAAATTCAGCGTCACGCTGGTCGATGGCGTGCCGGGCGCCGGCAAGACCGAGGTGTATTTCGAGGCGGTGGCGGCGGCGTTGGCGGAAGGCCGCCAGGCGCTGGTCATGCTGCCGGAGATCGCGCTGTCGACCCAGTGGCTCGAGCGCTTCGCGCGCCGCTTCGGCGCCCGGCCGGCGGAATGGCATTCCGACATGACCTCGGCCGAGCGGCGGCAGACCTGGCGCGACATCGCCGAACGCCGTGTCGACGTGGTCGTGGGCGCGCGTTCGGCGCTGTTCCTGCCCTTCGTCGATCTCGGCGTGATCGTGGTCGACGAGGAGCACGACCAGGCCTTCAAGCAGGAAGACGGCGTGATCTACAACGCGCGCGACATGGCCGTCGTGCGGGCGCGGCTGGAGTCGGTGCCGATCGCGCTGGCCTCGGCGACGCCGTCGCTGGAAAGCGTCGTCAACGCGCAGGGCGCGCGTTACGACACGCTGCACCTGCCGGAGCGGCACGGTCCGATGGACGTGCCGCACATCGAGATCGTCGACATCCGGCGCACGCCGCCGGCACGCAATCGCTGGCTTGCGCCGCCCGTGGTGCAGGCGATCCGCGACACGCTGGAGCGTGGCGAGCAGACCCTGCTGTTCCTCAACAGGCGTGGCTACGCGCCGCTGACGCTCTGCCGCGCCTGCGGCCATCGCCTGCAATGCCCGCATTGCAGCGCCTGGCTGGTCGAGCATCGCTTCCGCCGCAAGCTGGTCTGCCACCATTGTGGCCACGGCGCAGCGCTGCCCGAGAAATGCCCGGCATGCGAAGCGGAGGAGTCGTTCGTCGCCTGCGGGCCGGGCGTCGAGCGGCTGGCCGAGGAGGTGATGGCGCTGTTTCCCGACAAGCGCCTGGAGATCTTCGCCAGCGACACGGTGCCGACACGGCGCGAGGCCCAGGCGCTGGTCGAGCGTATCGCCAACAATGAGGTCGATCTGGTGATCGGCACGCAGATGGCGGCCAAGGGCTATCACTTCCCGCACCTCACCCTGGTGGCGGTGGTCGACGCCGACCTCGGCCTGAGCGGCGGCGATCTGCGCGCGGCCGAGCGCACCTTCCAACTCCTGTATCAGGCGGCGGGCCGCGCCGGCCGCGCCGAGCATCCCGGCCGTGTGCTGCTGCAGACCGCGCAGCCGCACCACCCCGTCATGCGGGCGCTAGCCAGCGGCGATCGGCAGCGCTTCCTGGAAACCGAGGCGGCCGAGCGCCGGCACGCCGGGTGGCCGCCGTTCGGCCGGCTGGCGGCGCTGATCGTGTCGGGGACCGACGAGCAGTCGGTCGATGCCGTCGCCGCCCGCCTGGGGCGGCTGGCACCCACGGGCGAAGGGCTGCAGGTGTTGGGACCGGCGCCCGCACCGCTGTCGCTGCTGCGCGGCCGTTTCCGCCGCCGCCTGCTGCTGCGCGCCGAGCGGTCGGTGAATGTCCAGTCGGTGATCCTGGAATGGCTGGCTGTGGCCGACGTGCCGGGCACGGTCCGGGTGCAGGTCGATATCGATCCGTACTCGTTCATGTGAGGGTTTCGCCGCGCCAACGAGTCCCGGCCCGTTTGCTTGCAAGCCCCTATCCCCTGTGCTAGCAACGCCTCGCGTTTTTCCGGGGGTGTCAGTTCTTCGGAAAAACTCTTTTATTTTAAGGGCTCAGGCCCTTTTTCCAGAGGCGTTGGGGACGAAATCACCGTGGCGCAGGAAGCTACCGGTCCGGCCAGTCTTGCCGGGCGTTATGCGAGCGCACTGTTCGACCTCGCCGATCAGGCGAAGGCGCTCGATGCCGTCGCAGCTGATCTCACCAGCCTGCGCACCATGATCGGCGCGAGCGACGATCTGCGTCGCCTGTTGTCGAGCCCGGTCATCGGCCGCGAGGCCCAGGGCAAGGCGCTGGCCGCGCTGGTCAAGCGCGCCGGCATCGGCGATCTGGTCAGCAAGTTCGTCGGCACCGTGGCCAAGAACGGCCGCCTGCGCGATCTGCAGCCGATGATCTCCGCCTTCCTCGCCGAGCTGGCGCGCCGTCGCGGCGAGACCACCGCCGAAGTGGTGTCGGCGACGCCGCTCACCGAGGCTCAGTTGAATGCGCTGAACGAGACGCTGCGCCGTCTGGTCGGCAACAAGGTTTCCGTGAACGCGCGGGTCGATGGCGATCTCCTCGGAGGGCTCGTCGTCAAGGTCGGCTCGCGCATGTTCGACTCGTCGATACGCACCAAGTTGCAGCGTCTGCAGCTTGCGATGAAGGGGGTTGCGTGATGGATATCCGGGCCGCCGAAATTTCGGCCATCATCAAGCAGCAGATCGAAGGCTTTGGCGTCGAGGCGGAAGTCGCCGAGGTCGGCCAGGTGCTGTCGGTCGGCGACGGTATCGCGCGCGTCCACGGCCTCGACAACGTCAAGGCCGGCGAGATGGTCGAGTTTCCGGGCGGGGTGAAGGGCATGGCCCTCAACCTCGAGACCGACAACGTCGGCGTCGTGATCTTCGGCGACGACCGCGGCATCAAGGAAGGCGACACCGTCAAGCGCACCGGCACCATCGTCGACGTGCCGGTGGGCAAGGGCCTGCTCGGCCGTGTCGTCGATGGCCTCGGCAACCCGATCGATGGCAAGGGCCCGATCGCCTCGACCGAGCGCCGCCTCGTCGAGCTCAAGGCGCCGGGCATCATCCCGCGCAAGTCGGTGACCGAGCCGATGCAGACCGGCCTGAAGGCGATCGACGCCCTGGTGCCGATCGGCCGCGGTCAGCGCGAGCTGATCATCGGCGACCGCCAGACCGGCAAGACCGCCGTCGCTGTCGACACCTTCATCAACCAGAAGACCATCAACGCCTCGGGCGACGAGTCGCGCAAGCTGTACTGCGTGTATGTCGCCGTCGGCCAGAAGCGCTCGACCGTGGCGCAGATCGTCAAGACGCTCGAGGACGCCGGCGCGATGGAATATTCCATCGTCGTCGCCGCCACCGCGTCCGACCCGGCGCCGCTGCAGTTCCTCGCGCCCTATACCGGCTGCGCGATGGGCGAATACTTCCGCGACAACGGCATGCACGCCGTGATCGTCTACGACGACCTTTCCAAGCAGGCCGTCGCTTACCGTCAGATGTCGCTGCTGCTGCGCCGCCCGCCGGGCCGCGAAGCCTATCCCGGCGACG
>CAYTFW010000242.1:0-6522 GCA_964437145.1 uncultured Rhizobiaceae bacterium | reverse complement strand
GAATCCGGGTCATGCCACAGGCCGAGCGCAGATGCTCGACCAGATGACCACCGATGAAGCCACCTGCACCGGCAACCAGGATCAACTGTGGGGAAGTCATCTAGGGTCAACCATTAGTGCCTGAATCCACAACAAGCCCTATACTGGCTAACTTAGGGACGGTCCATGGCAGACTTGGCGCGCAGCGCCGTACCGATTCCCGCCCTCAGCGGGACACGGTTCATGAAGAGGGTGGCGTCGTCAGGCCGCAAGAGACGACTGGGATGCCATCATCGGCGCGCGAGTGCACCCGACCCCGCCGCGTCACGCGATCGACACACAACCCTCAAGGGACTTCACGCAGTCGGGCTATCGCGGTATCACCCGTAGCACGCTATATGGAGTGGTCTTGCCTCTCCAACTCAAGTCGATCCGCCGCTCGACTTGAGCCGTGAGATCGACGCCCGCGAGGGCTTCCTTCGCCAGGGCCACCGCATCCGGCGCCGATGACAACACGATGATGCGCATTCCCGGCTCGATGACGGACTTTCCGGCAAACGGATGGCGAGTGGACGGAAAGCCACCGCTAATCAACCGGTAACCGTACAGATGCGCCGACGCGAGCGCCCGGCCGAACACGCCAACCTCCGGGTCGGAATGGTTGTACCAAAAATGGAGGTCGAGCTTCGGGTTGACATCCCGGATCACCCGTATGGCGCGGATCAGATCGGAATACTGGCGCTGGGGAGCGCCCTTGTTGGACCACTGGAAGACGTCCGGGTGAAAGGAAACGGTGAACACGATCGATAAGCATCCCAGGGCCAGCGAGCATCCCGCGACCTTCCACTTGAGCCATGTCGACCCCTTCATGATGGGCCGTAGAATTCCCGTCGCCGCGACCACGAGCGCGAGAACGAGCGCGGCTTGCAAACCGCCCACCATAGTATTGAACCCCAGGCAAGAGCTGGGAGAGCAATCCCCTCCGGCCCGTTTCACCTGATTGAGGATTTCCCACAGCGTCAGCACGACACCGGCCAGAATCAGCGCGGGCGCCCGGGCGCGCGCTGGCGAGGCGGCGCCTTCCTCGTCCGCGCCATGGAACCACAGGCCGACGAGGGCGACGACCGAGGTCGAGTTGAGATACACGGCGGCAAAGGTCCACTGGAGCGGCGAGGAGCCGGTCAACTCGAGAGCCACGAACGTCAGGGCGGCAGCCAACTGAGCGAGACAGAGCCAGAGCAATCGGGTTTCTCGTCTCGGCGCGTTCGCACCGGCCGCACGGCGCACGAGGACTTGGAGCGCGAACATGCCAGCGGAGAGGGTCGCGGCGCCAGGGAACAACAACCAGCTTGCTTCGGTGATCCAGTCGTAAGTCGCCGCTTTCCATGTCCCCCTGATGGCATAGACGGCAACGGCCGCATCGAACAGCGGCGCGACGTAAAAGAACCTACCGCCCATCGTCATTGAAACAACGCTCGTGAGCGCGACCCCGACAACAAAGCCGACAATCGCCGCGAGTCCAAGGCGAAGCATCGACCTCAGATCGATGGGATTTCCGGCGGCAATCCCGATCAATAGAAGGGCCGGCGCGAGTGTCGCCACGAGCAAGTGGCTGGACACCGCCAGAGCATAGAATGCGCCGGCGAGGGTGGCGGCAACGTATGATCGATGCGCGGCGGCGACGCTCGCAGCGCCGATGGCCGCAGCGAGGTACGCCAGCGCCGCCCCGTCGACATAGTCCCAGCCGACCGCCCACAAGACATACGGGTTGGCCAGCGCAAGCACGATCGCCGTTCTGGCCGCAGCCTTGCCGGGCACCAGCACTCGAACCGCCGCGGCAGCTCCAAGAGCAAGCACAAGCCCATAGAAAAAGCGAAGCAAGACGGTGGCCAGCAATGGATCCGAAATCACCGAATGCATGAACCAGCCGGGCGCGATCGCGGGAATCCGCGTGGAGTAGTAAAGATCTTTGAATACTTGGACTTGACGCGAGCCATTGATCACGTAGCCCAGATACACGTAGTGATCGATCCATTTGTCGGCGGAGACGAACAGCCATGAAGAATTCAGCGAATACAGAGCGCCAAGTAATACCAGGCAAATGGCCACAAACTCCGCGAAAGTACCCCACTTGATGAAAGGCATTGCCCTTTACTTCCTCATCCATCGGTAGGCGAAACGCGCTCCGCGAGGCGCCAATCCATTGTCTTAGCGCTCAGGCGACGATGCGTTGGCCGCGGCGGCGCCATAGGTGCGCAGTGTGAAGGCCGACGCCGAGGCCGCGGCGTCCCAATTGAAGCCCGAACGCGGTTAGCTCCGGCCCAGCAACCGCGACAACGACCACCGGGCGCGTGGCGGCGCCGCCCGCGACGGCATCATTCGATCCGGATCGTGCTCGAAAGCGGCGACACACCGGGCATATGTCAGGCGGTCGCCGTATGCATTGCGTGTCGCTCTGTCGAGCGCGGCATCGACGTCGCAGACGGGGGCGATGAGGTCGCGGCGCGCTTGAAGCAGTTCGGCCGCGCAATCCTGCAGGCCGAATATGTCTAAGAAGACCGCCAACTTCACTACGTCGTCCGCCGTGGGTCGATAGCCGGTCTTTCGCTCGTGATCTGGATCAGCGAAGTCGCGCGCGAACACCGCATCCGCCCACTGAACCGCGCCTCCGACGGTATGTGACGGGTGCTCGTCCGCAAACCGTCCGGGCAGCGCGGCTTTCGTGTACCGGTACGGCTCGATGTCGAAGAGGCTGAAGCCGGCCCCGCGCTGGAGCTGATCGATGTTGGCGAACGAGTTCGCGGCGGGGTGATGGCGTCCGCGGAAGTTGCACTCCACCACCGCCGCCAGGCAGCCATTGCGCAGAAGCGCGCGCGCCCCAAGCAGCACCTCGATGTCATGGTCATCGGTATCGGTCTTCAGGAAGTCGATCTTGGGATATCCGTGTTCCGCCGCGTAGTCGTCGAGATCAAGTCGGCAATCGGTGTAGACTGCGGGGCGGCCTCGATTGTAGGCCTCCCTCGAGTAATCGAGTTTCTTGAGCCTGGCATTGGCGACCGCGCTCGTTCTCTCGAAGGAGGCGTTGTCGCGAGAGGCTATGGGATCATCGCGCAGCGCCCGGGAAAATAGCTCGTCATAGGACTTGCACCCCACGAGGGCTGCCTCGTATCGGAAACCGTGTCCGGGCGCGGCGTTGAGGTACTCGACCTCATCCACCAGTGCATCGAACCCAACCCCGGTCAGGTGCGATCCGAAGTGTCGCCAGTATGGCTCGATTCCGCCACTGCACCTGACATAGAACAGGATCACGGGAGACTGGCGCATTCCCCCTTCGACTCCAAAGAGCCAAACGAGAAGGTGGGGGGGGGGCGCCATTCGTCTAGTCACCATGCGATCGACACTAGAGGGCAGATCGCATGCGACGCAAGGCTCGCGATCTCTTCATCGGGCGCCGCGAAACGGCGGCATCGTATCGCCGGCTGACCCCGCTGACGGAACGGCGCACCGATCACCGCTTCGTCTGATGGTAGGCATAAGCCCTCGTCTCGTAGCCGCGAACCCGCACAACGACGGTCGCGACCAGCCGGCTATCGAATATTGCCGCTTGATCCACGGCCGGAAGGGGTTCGTTGGTAATCAGCAGCGCGGGGCGGATGTCGGGCGTCTCGCGCAGGCGCTGGAGAAAAGCCGCGTACAGCGTCTCCATCGGGGCGGCTATCGACGGCATGCGCTGGCGATTGGGAGAGCTGAAGTTCGAGAAGGTCGGCCAGCAATCCGATTGCGAGAAGAAATACATCAACGTTGGCCAGCAGACCGCCGCGCGGACTTCCTCGCCAAGGCTGGCGTGGACGGCCGACGGCGGCACGCCTCGCCGCGCCAACGTCTCGAAGCCGATGTCGAAGTTGCGCCGGGCGCGCTGCGCATGCTCCGTCAGCCCGTCCTCGATCCGCCAGCGCGGCGCGGGATTGAGGATCAGCCAATTGTAGCCGCCCAGCACCGCGGCGCCCCTCGGCGCCCGGGTGACGAACAGCGATTCGTCGAAAAGATGCGGCAGGACCACGACGTCGATCTTGCCAATAGCCTCCGACGCCTCGCGATAGGCGCGGGCGTAGGCCACGGAATCGGCGTTGCGCGGCACGAACGCGGCCTCAACCCGGAGGTGGCCGCGCACGACGAGCGCGCCCAGCAGGACCCACAGGCCGGCGAAGACGCCGCGCGTGATCGCCGAGTGGCCGATCCCTTTCTCGTCGAGCCAGCCCGAAACCAGGATCGCGAGGCCGGCTACGATGCAGACGTAGTTGCCATTCAGCTCCCAGTTCTGCGGCAGGATCGCGACGCCGGTGACGATCTGTTGGTTAAGGGTGATCAGCGGTACAGCCAGGAACACACCTGCGAGCCAATGGCGCGACAGCGGCACCCAACCGCGCCACGCGACCACAATGGCCAGCCCGACGAGACCCAGCACCGCCATCAACACGGACGGACGCAGGATTGGCAGGCGAGTGGCGATAAAAGCGCTCTCGAGATTCGGCGTGGGATTCGCGAACACCACGACCACGAAAACGGCGATGGTGGCCGCGATCGACAGCGCGAAAGGCACCATCGCCGGTCGCCGGTAGATGACGGTGGCGATCAGCGAGGTCAGGCCGAAGACGATGATGTCAATCAGCGCCGCGTTGACGTAGACGACCACTAGGAACGGCGTCGCGGCGCAGACGACCCGATAGAGTGTCGGACGCCAGTTCGTGAACGACGCCACGACGCCCGCGAGATAGATGAAGGAGATCATCATCCCCATCTGTGGCTCCGGGCGACGATGGGCGACAAAGAACGCCATCGCATCGACCTTCCAGATCCTCGGATCGCCGATGGCCTTGGCGACCCACGACGAGGGCTGCGTGTCGAAGAGCACGTAGTTGCTGAAGCTCAACAGGTCGAAAGCAAAGACCAGAAGCAAGGCCCACACCAGGCGCCGGATGACGACACGATCCCAGGTGCCGCTCAGCACCCACGCCGAGGCGAAGACCGCCAGCGGCATCACGAGGCCGACAACCTCCGCCATGGCGTCGAACGAGCCGGTCAGGCCACCCAACGCCGCGGCGAAGAGATTCGACACCAGCCTGTTGTCGATCGCGAAATCATGCGTGAAGGCACGCCAGAGGTAGAATGGCTCATCATAGGCCTGCTGCATCCAGCTGAACTCGCCCAGCGCCAGACTGAAGCGCGTCACGCCCCAGAGCGAGCCGAACAGGATCAGCCCGACAGTGGTTGCGATCGCGACGCGATCCAGCAGGATCGAATAAGGTCTGCGCAATGGTAAAAACCGCATTGGGCGGTACGGCGCCTCTACTTTCTCGAATTCAGTGGATGGGCCTTGTAGCACACCACGTGAAGCGCGTGGTTCTGGCGCTCCGGGTCGTGTCCCCGGTAGTGGTGTGGCTCGGTAGAGCAAGGCCGTCCCCGCTCTTGCCCGCAAAATACCGAAGCTCCACCGCCGTGCGGTCCGAGCGCGTCACATCGGCAGCTACTCCCATCTCGATCCTCCGACCGGCACATCAGGCCGATCGGCATCGAATCGGATTTCTTCCCCTCGCGGCATCCCCCCAACAAGAGTCAGTCTCGGCGTGGGTTGGTGTTAGAAGCCGACTCTATGGCTTGCTGATCGCTGGCATCGCCAATCCGACCGGCCATTGGATCGCGTCAAGTGACCAGCGCGATGTGTCTGTATCCTTATCTGGCTGGATCGCCAGTGCGAGGCTGATCCCTGCTCGCGGCTCGATATGTGCCAGTAGCCATTGCCGGTCATCGGAAACCCAAGCGCCCGTATAGGGGGCGGCATTGATGATCCGGTCCCGGCGGTCGGTGAGCAGGCCCTCGCCGGTGGCCTTGCCGATCGCTTCGCGGAGTGTCCAGATTCGGTAGAAGGCGCGCATGCCGCCGGCCGTTACTTGTGCCGCCTCCTGGGGGCCGAAGTAGGTCTCGGCGATTCCCGCAAAATTTCGCGTGGAATTGTGAAGCTCGAGATCGATGCCCACCAGCCCGATACGGCAAATCGCAGCCGCCGCCAGGTGTGCGCTGTGGGCGATCGAGATCGCTGGTGCGCTGCCCTCAGTGGAATGTGGCGTCAGGAACGGCTTTCCGTCCTTGAGGGCGATCGCCTGGCCCGCATCCAAGCCTTCAGCCGCCAGCAGGCGCCGCAGCAGTCTCCGGCCGGCTGTGTGTTGATCGTCGCCGCCGATTTCGGTCAGCCCGCAGACCATCCAGTGTTTCATCACCGCAACCATTGTGATAAAAGAATCCCCCGTCTGATGGCGCTCCAGATGTCGTTTCTTTCCCTTCGCCCAATCATCGCGCTGGCCATTGTCCTGTCGAGCGCGCAATCGACTTTCGCCGCCAATCAGATCCTGATGATGCCGATCGCCCCGGCGCTGGCATCGGTCGATGGCCGGGCCAAGATCGACGGCGACGTGAAGTTTTTCTTCGGCAAGAATCGGCCGACGCGGTTCACACACCAGTACGGGAATTTCGTCGCCAACAACAAGG
>CAYTFW010000241.1:0-6618 GCA_964437145.1 uncultured Rhizobiaceae bacterium | reverse complement strand
CTTCCTCCACTGGTGTTACGCGCCCTCGTGGCGCACCGGGACGCCGGCGCTCCCATCACGCGAACTCGAGGATCTTCTGGTCGACGCGCAGGCTTTCGCCGGGCTGGGCGTGCAGCTTGGCGATGGTGCCGTCGCGCGTGGCGCGCAGCACGTTCTCCATCTTCATCGCCTCGACCTTGGCCAGCGCCTCGCCCGCCTTGATCTCCTGCCCCTCGGCGACCTCCAGCGAGACCAGCAGGCCGGGCATCGGCGACAGCAGGAACTTCGAGGTGTCGGGCGCGGCCTTCACCGGCATCAGCTTCAGGAGCTCGGCACGGCGCGGGCTGAGCACCAGGACATCGGCCTGGCCGCCGGCATGGAACAGCGTATAGCCGGCGCCCTTGGTGTCGACCTGGGCCACGACGCGTGCGCCGTCGATCTTGGCGTCGAACAGCGGCTGGCCGGGCGACCAGCGCGTCGCGACCTTCATCGCGCGGCCATCGACCGTGACCTCGACACTACCGAACAGCTCCTCGATCGACACCGACGCGTCGTGATGTTCGCCGTTGAGCACGACCACGACCGCGCCGGCCTCCGGCCCGCCATGGCGCGCGGTGGTGACTCGGTCGATGGTCGCGGCGATGGCGACCAGGATCGCCGGATCACGGGGCGGCAGATGTGCCGTGGTGAAGCCGCCCTTGAACTCCTCGGCGATGAAGTTGGTGGTGAGCTTGCCGGCGCGGAACCGCGGATGACCGACGAGCGCGGCGAGGAAGCTCATGTTGTGATTGAGCCCGCGCACATAGTACTCGTCGATCGCCTCGAGCATGCGATCGGCCGCCGCATCACGCGTGGCGCCGTAGGTCACCAGCTTGGCGATCATCGGATCGTAGAACATGCTGATCTCGCCGCCCTCGTAGACGCCGGTGTCGACGCGCACATCGGACGTGGCCGGCGGCGGCACATAGCGCACCAGGCGGCCGGTCGAGGGCAGGAAGCCGCGGAACGGATCCTCGGCGTAGACGCGCGCCTCGACCGCCCAGCCCTCGAGCTCGACATCCTTCTGCGTGAAGGGCAGCTTCTCGCCCGCCGCGACGCGGATCATCAGCTCGACGAGATCGAGGCCCGTGACCAGCTCGGTCACCGGGTGCTCGACCTGCAGGCGGGTGTTCATCTCCAGGAAGTAGAATTTGCGATTCTTGTCGACGATGAACTCGACCGTGCCGGCGGACTTGTAGTTCACCGCCTTGGAGAGCGCGACCGCCTGCTCGCCCATCGCCTTGCGGGTCTTCTCGTCGAGGAAGGGGCTGGGCGCCTCCTCGATCACCTTCTGGTGCCGGCGCTGAATCGAGCATTCGCGCTCGCCGAGATAGACGCAGTTGCCGTGGCCGTCGGCCAGCACCTGGATCTCGATGTGGCGCGGCTCCTCGACATACTTCTCGATGAACACGCGATCGTCGGCGAAGCTCGCCTTGGCCTCGTTGGTGGCCGAAACGAAGCCTTCCTTGGCCTCCGCGTCGTTCCACGCCAGCCGCATGCCCTTGCCGCCGCCGCCGGCCGAGGCCTTGATCATCACGGGATAGCCGATCGACTTGGCGATCTTCACCGCTTCGAGGGCGTTGGGGATCGCCTCGAGATGGCCGGGCACGGTGCTGACGCCGGCCTTCTTGGCGAGGATCTTCGATTCGATCTTGTCGCCCATCGCATGGATGGCGTGCGCGTTCGGGCCAATGAAGACGATACCGGCCTTGGCCAGCGCCGCCTGGAATTCGCGCTTCTCGGAGAGGAAGCCGTAACCGGGATGCACCGCCTGCGCGCCGGTCTTCTTGCAGGCCTCGACAATGCGATCGACCAGCAGGTAGCTCTGCGCCGAAGGCGGCGGACCGATGAACACCGCCTCGTCAGCCTCGCGCACGTGCAGCGCGTCGGCGTCGGCCTCGGAGTAGACGGCGACGCTCTTGATGCCCATGGCCTTGCAGCTGCGGATCACGCGGCAGGCGATCTCGCCGCGATTGGCGATCAGGATCTTCTCAAAGGGCGGCTTGGTCGGGCGGGTCGCGGCGGCTTTCTTCGCCGCCGATGTGGTCGAGGCGTCGCTCGCGGCGGTCTGCGCCTTGGCGGTCTTCTTCTTGGCGGCGGCCATCAGGCTCTCCCTCGAACCGGAACGGGCTGAACGGGCAGATCGAGCGCGCGGACCACGAAGGCCAGGCGCTCGGCGACCTCGATCAGGATCTTGTAGCGACCGGAGGCGCCGCCATGGCCGGCTTCCATCTCGGTGTGCAGCAGCAGGACGTTGTCGTCGGCCTTGGTGGCGCGCAGTTTCGCCACCCACTTCGCCGGTTCCCAGTACGTCACGCGCGGATCGTTCAGCCCGGCCGACACCAAGGTCGGCGGGTAGGCCTGCGCCGTGACATTGTCGTAGGGGCTATAGGTCTTCATGTAGTCGTAGAATTTCGGCTCGGCCGGATTGCCCCACTCCACGAACTCCGGCGGCGTCAGCGGCAGGGTCGCATCGAGCATGGTCGAGAGCACATCGACGAACGGCACCATCGCCAGCACGGCGCCGAACAGCTCGGGCCGCATGTTGGCGACCGCGCCCATCAGCATGCCGCCGGCGCTGCCGCCCATCGCCGCGATGCGGCCCGGCGCCGTGCGCTTGGTCTCGACCAGGTATTCGGCGCAGGCGATGAAATCGTCGAAGGTATTGCGCTTGTTCAGCAGCTTACCGGTCTCGTACCAGGCGCGGCCCATCTCCTGCCCGCCCCTGATATGGGCGATCGCCCAGGCCATGCCGCGACGCAGGAAGGGGACGCGATTGGCGGCGAATCCCGCATCCATCGACGCGCCATACGACCCATAGCCGTAAAGCAGCAGCGGCGCCTGCCCCTGCGCCGGCGTATCGCGATGACGCACCAGCGAGATCGGCACCTTCACGCCGTCCTTCGCCGTGGCCCATAGCCGCTCGACGACATAGGCCGCCGGATCATGGCCGGGAACCTTGGTCTCCTGCACCATATCGAGGCGCGCGGCGACGACGTGATAGTCGTACCAAGTGCGCGGGCGCGCCGGCGATTCATAGACCAACCGTAGGGTCGGCCGATCCCACTGGTGGCCGCCCATCGCCGACACGGTGAACGCCGCATCGGGAAAGGTCACCACACGGCCGGCGGCGGCGTTGTCGTGCCCGCCCGGAACGACGCGCACGCGCTTCAGGCCCTCGGCGCGCTCCACCATCCACCAGAAATCGCGCGCCACGCCGAAACCGGCGATGAAGACGTCGTCGGACGGCGCCACCACCTCGCGCCAGTTCGCCTCGTTCGGATCGGTCAGCGGCGCGCGGACGATACGGAAGTTGAGATGCTTGTCGTTGGTGCGGATCAACAGCTCGTCGCCGCGATCGGTCACGTCGTACTCGTGGTCGGCGCGGCGCGGCAGGATCAGGCGCGGCGCGCGCGTCGGATCGTCGAGCGGGATCAGCCGCGTCTCGCTGCTGTTCTTGGCCGCCGATTCGACGATCAGGAAGCGGCCGGACGCGCTCTCGCCGATGCCCATGAAGAAGCCGGGATCGGTCTCCTCGTAGACGACCGGATCGTCGCCCGTCGTGCCACGCTCGTGGCGATGCAGCCAGCGTGGCCGCTGCTTGTCGTCCTGGCGGATGTAGAAGACGGTGCGCGAATCGCTCGACCAGCCCAAGCCTGGCGAGCAGGCGACATCCAACGTCTCGACGTCGGCACCGGTATCGAGATCGCGGATGCGCAACCGCAGACGCTCGGAACCATCGAGATCATCGAGGATCGCCAGCCAGCGATGATCGGGCGACACCGCCCAGTCGCGCACCGCGTAGAACGACTGCCCCGCCCCCTCGACATTGGCGTCGAGGAAGACCTGCTCCGGATCGCTCGGCGTCGTGCGCCGATACCACAGGGGATACTCCTTGCCCGGCACGAAGCGATGGCCGTACCAGCGCCCGTGCAACCACTCCGGCGGCGCGCTGTCGTCGGGGATCACCAGCGCCTTGAACTCCTCCAGCAGCGCCGGCCGGATGTCGCCCTCGCCGCCCAGCACCGTGTCGCAATAGGCGTTCTCGGCGCGCAGATAGGACAGCACCCGCTCGTCCTTGACGTCGGGATAGCCGGGATCGCGCAGCCAGTGCCACGGATCGTCGCGCCCGTCGGCGTGGCGATACGGCAGCTGTGCCGCTTTCGGCGGCGGCGCGAACGCGGACTGACGGAAGCGGCTCACAGCGGGATGTTGCCGTGCTTGCGCCAGGGATTGTCGAGCTTCTTGTTCTTGAGCAGCTCGAGCGCCTTGCAGATCCGCCGCCGCGTGCCGTGCGGCATGATCACGTCGTCGATGAAGCCGCGGTTGGCCGCCACGAACGGATTGGCGAATTTCTCGCGGTACTCCTTCTCGCGCGCGGCGATCTTGGCCTGATCGCCGATGTCGGAGCGGAAGATGATCTCCACCGCGCCCTTGGCGCCCATGACGGCGATCTCGGCGCCCGGCCAGGCGTAGTTCATGTCACCGCGCAGGTGCTTGGACGCCATGACGTCGTAGGCGCCGCCATAGGCCTTGCGCGTGATCACCGTGACCTTGGGCACCGTGGCCTCGGCGTAGGCGTAGAGCAGCTTGGCGCCATGCTTGATGATGCCGCCGAACTCCTGCGCCGTACCCGGCAGGAAGCCCGGCACGTCGACGAAGGTGACGATCGGGATGTTGAAGGCGTCGCAGAAGCGTACGAAGCGGGCGGCCTTCTTCGAGGAGTCGATGTCGAGGCAACCCGCCAGCACCATCGGCTGGTTGGCGACGAAGCCCACCGTGTCGCCGTTCATGCGACCCAGGCCGATGACGATGTTGCCGGCATAGTCGGCCTGCAGCTCGAAGAAATCGCCTTCGTCGCAGACCTTCAGGATCAGCTCCTTGATGTCGTAGGGCTTGTTCGGGTTGGCCGGCACCAGCGTGTCGAGCGAGAAGTCGTCGCGCGCCCAGTCGTCCGACGTCGGTCGAGTCGGCGCCTTTTCGCGATTGTTGAGCGGCAGGAAATCGTAGAAGCGACGCAGCTGCAGCAGGGTCTCGATGTCGTTCTCGAAGGCGAGATCGGCAACGCCCGACTTCGTCGTGTGGGTGATCGCGCCACCCAGCTCCTCCTGGGTCACCGTCTCGTGCGTCACCGTCTTCACCACGTCGGGCCCGGTGACGAACATGTAGGAGCTGTCCTTCACCATGAAGATGAAGTCGGTCATGGCCGGCGAGTAGACCGCGCCGCCGGCGCACGGCCCCATCACCACCGAGATCTGCGGGATCACGCCCGAGGCCATGACGTTGCGCTGGAAGACGTCGGCGTAGCCCGCCAGCGAGTCGACGCCCTCCTGGATGCGCGCCCCACCGGAATCGTTGAGCCCGATCACCGGCAGGCCGTTCTTCATCGCCGTGTCCATGACCTTGCAGATCTTGCCGGCATGGGCGGCCGACAGCGCGCCGCCGAAGACGGTGAAGTCCTGGCTGAAGACCATCACCGGCCGGCCGTTGATCTTGCCGTGGCCGGTCACCACGCCGTCGCCGGGGATGCGGTTGTCGGCCATGCCGAAATCGGTGCTGTCGTGCTCGACGAACATGTCGAACTCCTCGAAGGAGCCCTCGTCGAGGAGCACGTCGAGCCGCTCACGCGCCGTCAGCTTGCCCTTGGCGTGCTGCGCCTCGATGCGGCGTTCGCCGCCACCCAGACGCGCCGCGGCGCGCTTCTTTTCGAGCACCTGGAGGTTTTCCAGCATGAGCGATCCCCGATCCTTCGACCTTGCGCCGGCACCTTGCAGCACACGCTATGCCATTGGCCGCCCGACGAAAAAACGCCTGCCCATAGCATCGCCGTCGGGGAAGCGCCAGCCACACCGGACCGCGCTGCGGACGCCGCGGCCCGGTCTGTGGCATCCTGTGGTGAAACAGTTGAGTGGGGTATCCGTGAGCGGCATGCGGGCGCTAGCTATGGGTTGCGCGTTGCTGATCGGCGCCGGTGCGGCGATGCGTTTCGGCAGCGACTTGTTCGTCCTGCTTTCACGCTTCATCGGCCTGCCTTTCGCCGAGGAGCCGGAGTGGCTGGCGCGGGCCGTCGCGGTCCTGTTCACGACTGGCGCCGTGCTCAGCCTGCCCCTGCAGATCCGCATGGCGGGCGATCCCTTCGACGCCGGCCGGCCCTGGCTGTTCGCCGGTCCTGGGGCACTGGTCGCGACATTGCTGATCGTCGTGTCCGCCGTGGTCGCCGGCCTGCATGACGGCGAGAAACTTCTGTTGGTGACCGGCGTCCGCATCTGGATGGACCTTGGCAGCATGACCGGTGCCCTGCCCGTCATGCTGCTGCTGGTCGGCCTGCTGGCGTTGGCCGGGCGCGGCGGACCGGCGGCCGGCACCTTGCTAGCCGCCCCCATGGTCATGATCTGCCTGCTGGCCTTGACCCTCGAGGTCAGCATCGTCGGCTCCACCTTGACCGCCGGCCTGCCCATGCTGCTGTGCGCCGGCGCGCTCCTGCCGGCGGCGGGGCTCCGTGCGGTGGCTAGTGAGTTTCTGGTGGCGCCTGCGGTGGCCAAGGGCTCCGCACCGCTGGTGACGATGGCCGAGGGCGTGTGGAGGCCGACAGCGCTCATC
>CAYTFW010000240.1:0-6802 GCA_964437145.1 uncultured Rhizobiaceae bacterium | reverse complement strand
ACCTGTTGCACTTCAAACGTGAATCCACACCCTCGCTGCGCTCGGGATGACAGGAGGTGATGCGAGATCAGAGCGCGACGGTCGCCGACTGCGTGCCGATCTCGATCGTCGTGCCGAACGGCTTCGACAGCGCGGCGAAGCGGTCGAGGATCGCGCGGCCCTCGTCGCCCTCGGCGAGGCGCGGCCGGCCGCGCCTGTGGCGGGCTTCCTTCCAGCCGAGGCTGATCGGCGTCAGTTCGATGCCGCGTAGCGTGCCAGCGTCGTAGGTGAGTTCGGGTACCACCGACTCCCAATAGCGTTGATCCGAGGGAAAGCCGACCTGATCGTTCTGGACGCGCTTCTGGTAGACCAGCCCCGGCGTGAGATCGGGATCGGCGCGGAAGCGCTCATAGCCGTCGGCCGGTATCTTCGGCACCAGCTCGTTCTGGCCGATGAAATTGCCCAGGGAGTAGAAGATCGGCTTGCCCTTGTAGAGCTCCAGGCCGCGCAGCAGATGCGGCCCGTGCCCGACGACGAGATCGGCACCGGCGTCGATCATCTCCCGCGCGAAGACCGGGATGAACTCGGCCGGGATCTCCTTGCTCTCGGCCTGCTCATGCGCGTGCAGGCTGACCAGCACCACATCCGACAGGCCGCGCGCCTCCTTGATCCAGCGCGTCATGCCGTCGATGTCCTTGCGGTTCGCCGTCATGCGCACCGCCGCGCGATTGGCGGCGCGGAAGTTCATCGCGCCCAGCGGGAACAGCGTCGAGTCGGATGGTGCGAAGGCGAAGCCCATCTTGATCTTCTGCTGGCGCTCGGCCTCGAGCCCGAGCTGATCGGCGATCTCGCGCAGCGCCTCCAGTTGCGGCGGCGTCACCTCGTGCACCGTCTCGAAACGCAGCGGATTGAGGCCGGGCCGACCCGGCAGATCGGGCCGCTGGGCCGACGCCTCCTGGCCTTTGGCGAAGGACGAGGCGCAGGAGAGCATCGCCACGGTGCCGTGCGGATGGGTGTGATAAACCGGCCGCCGCGCATCCTCGAGGTTGCGGCCGGTGCCGGCGAAGGAGAGGCCGCGCGCCTCCAGCGCGTCGAGCGTGTGCAGCAGGCCCGACACGCCGTAGTCGAGGCTGTGGTTGGTGGCGGTGGCGAACAGGTCGAAGCCGGCGTCGACCAGCTCGTCGAGCACCCAGGAAGGCGCGCCGAAATGCGAACCGCCGCTTTCCAGCACGGGATCGCCGCGATAGTCGTTGGCCAGCACCTCGAGGTTGGTGAAGGCCACATCGGCCGCGCGCACACGATCGAACAGCGGACTCAGCGCAGCGTCGTCACGGCTTCGCAGCCGGCGCTGCAGGATGCTGTCGCCGGTCAGCAGGAGACGCAGCGGCGCGGGAGAGGAAGGCGGCGTGATCTTCATGCGTGTCCCTTTCTCGATACTCTACCTTCCGCCCGCCGGGCAGGGCCATCGCGTATGGCATCTTGGCTGTCTTCGGGCCGCGCCGCTCCAGCGGCGCTCATGATGCGTCGCTGGAGCGACGCGCGCCCAGCCGCTTGAAGTCCCTGTGGATGATGTTCGCCGTAGTGGCGGGCGAAATGCCTGTGCCATCGGCATCGGAGGCTCGGATTGCTCGCGCGTAGCCGCGGAAATGGCAATGTGGTCGGCGACGGGATTACACCTTCTCCAGCGTTTCAACCTGGAGCCCACACGATGGCCCGCGATCGCAAGCTACCCTCCGACTTCTGGACCTGGGAGGCCGTCATCGACTGCGCGGCGATGACCCGCCTGTTGTTCCTCGGCCTGTGGAACTTCGCCGACAGTTTCGGCGTGCAGCCCCTGCGGCCGCGCACCATCCGCCTGCAGGTCTTCCCCGGCGACCCGATCGCCGACGATCAGGTGCGCGCCATGATCGACGAGCTGGTGGCGCGCGGGCTGCTGCGGATCTACGTCGTCGACGAGGCCGAGTACCTGGAGATTGTCGACTGGCGTCAGATCCAGCGCGTCGGCAAGCGCGCGCGGCGGCGCTATCCCGGCGATCCGGCGCGGCCCGATCCCGTGCCCGAACCGATACCACAGCCGGCACAAGCCGCCGCGCCCGAGCCGCCGCCCGCCGTGTCATCTGAGTTGGCCACATGGCGCAAGGTGATCGGCCGCTCGCTGCGGCGCATGCTGCCCAACGGGCCACCGGGCGACACCGAGCAGTGGATCGACCACTGGCTCGCCGAGGGCTACGACCTGGCGGCCGATGTGCTGCCGGCGATCACCCTGGCCTGCCGCCCGTCGCCCGATCTCGGCGCGCCGCTGGGCCTGGCCGCGGCGGCCGCCTACGCCGAGGCCAATCGCGCCCGCCGCCTGGCCTGCGCGCCACCGGGGACTTGAGCGTTTCCTCCCTCTCCCCGCGCGCGGCAGGGAGAGAAGACGCGCCGGCGGCGGAAGGAAACGGCTCTGCCCGCCGCAAGGTTCTGCCATGCCGCCACCGGCCTCGACTCTTGGGACGGCGCTGTCACTATTGCGGCAACGCAGGACATGACCGGGAGGAAACCATGGACGTCGGCATGATGATGGTGTTCGCCAGCTATGGCTGGGAGAACTGCTCCGACAAGCGCGTCTGGGACGAGGAGATCCGGCTGGCGCGGCTGGCGCATGACCTCGGTTTCGACTGCCTGTGGTCGGCCGAGCATCACTTCAACGACTATTCCTTCGTGCCCGACAATCTGGCGCTGATGACCTACCTGACGGCGCTCTGCCCCAATATCGATGTCGGCACCGCCGCCGTGATCTTGCCCTGGCACGATCCGCTGCGCGTGGCCGAGAACGCCGCCGTGCTCGACATGCTGAGCAAGGGCCGTCTGCGCTTCGGCATGGGCCGCGGCCTGGCGCGCCGCGAGTTCGCCGCCTTCCGGCTGAGCATGGATGAATCACGGGGACGCTTCGACGAGGCGGCGCCGATGATCATCAACGCGCTGAAGACCGGCTTCATCGAGGGCGACGGCAAGTTCTACAAGCAGCCCCGCATCGAGATCCGCCCCCGGCCGCAGCATTCCTTCGATGGCCGCATCTACGCCGTGGCCTCAAGCGAGGACTCGATCGACTCCGCCGCCAAGCTCGGCGCGCATATCGTGATGTTCGCCGATCGTCCCTGGGAGATGCGCCTGCCGATGATCGAGCTCGGCCGCAAGCTGCATCGCCAGTACCATGGCACCACGCCGCCCACCGTCATGCTCACGGAGTTCGTGGTCTGCGGCACCAATCTCGCCGAGACCGAGGAAGAGGCACGCAAGTACCAGGGCAAGTTCGTCGAGAGCAACTTCCACCACTACGAATTCCTCGGCGAGCACTTCAAGACGGTGAAGGGCTACGACTCCTACCAGCAGAAGGCCGAGATTGCGCGCAAGAGCGGCCACGAGGGTGCGGTCGCCGGCTTCATGCAGGCCGCGAGCTGGGGCACGCCGGACAAGATCCTGCGCGGGCTGGAAGCGCGGCGGAAGATCGTCGGCGATTTCGAGATGAACGTCGCCTTCCGCTTCGGCGGCACACCGATGGAGGTGTCCGAGCGCGGCCTCAAGCTCTTCGCCAAGGAGGTGCTGCCGGTGGTGAAGTCGTGGAAGACGACGGCGGTGGCCCAGGCGGCGGAGTAACTCTTCTGGGACCGCCGGCGTCCCGCCGTCGGTCCCAGCAAAACAAGGAGATCGCCATGGCCGGCAGGGTGGGATTCATCGGGTTGGGCGCCATGGGCGGGCCGATGGCGCTGAATCTGGCGAAGGCCGGCGTCGCGCTGGTCGTGCACGACATCGACGCAAGCAAGACCGAGCCGCTGCGCGCGAAGGGTGCCGAGGTGGTGGCGTCCGCCGAGGCTGTCGCCGCCGCCGTCGAGCGCACTGTCGTCATCGTCGAGACCACCGAGCAGGCCGAATCGGTGATCCTCGGCGCGAACGGCATCATCCAGGGCGCCAGGGCCGGCCACATCGTGCTCTGCATGTCGACCATCGACCCGTTCGCGGCGCGCGGCTTCGCCGACAAGTTGGCCACGCACGACATCGCCATGCTCGACGCGCCGGTGAGTGGCGGCACCGGCCGCGCGCAATCGGGCGAGCTGTCGGTGATCGTCGGCGGCGCGGCCGGGATCGTCGCCAAGTGCCAAGACCTGTTCGATGCGATGGGCAACCGCACCTTCCATGTCGGCCCGCTGGGCAGCGGTCTGGCGATGAAGCTGGTCAACAACATGCTGGTGCAGGTCAACACGGTCGCCGTCGCCGAAGCGTTGGTGCTGGGCGTCAAGGCCGGGCTCGATCCCCAGACGATCTACGAGGTCGTGCGCGTCTCGACCGGCGCCAGCGCGGCGTGGGAGCTGCGCGTGCCACGCATCCTCGCCGGCGACTACGCGCCCGGCGGCACGGTCGACATCTCCTACAAGGACCAGGAGCTGGAGACCGCCTTCGCCAAGCGCCTGGGCGTGCCACTGCTGCTGGCCAACGTCACCCAGCAGGTCTACCAGATGGCCCGCGCGCAGGGCATGAACAAGCAGGACGGCGCGGCCGTGGTGAAGATCTTCGAGCGGCTGGCCGGCGTGACGGTGAAAGCCTGACGGCATGCTCGACGACGATCCGGCCCGCTCCGCGACGCTGCCCGGACGCCTCTATGTCGATCCGGCCTCGCTGGCGCGCGAGCGCACCGCGATCTTCCTGCGCCACTGGCAGTATGCCGGGGGCTTAAGCGAGCTCGCTCATGCCGGCGACTACGTCACCGCCCGCCTGCTCGATCAGAACGTCATCGTCATGCGCGGGCGCGACGGCGTGTTGCGCGGCTTCCACAATGTCTGCCAGCACCGCGCGCACGAGCTGCTCGAGGGCCGCGGCAACGCGCGCACCATCGTCTGCCCGTATCATGCGTGGTCCTACACCGACGACGGCCGCCTGCTGAGCGCGCGCGGCCTGGAGAAGCAGCCGGACTTCGACGCCGCACGCTTCTGCCTCAAGCCCGTGCGCCTCGACGTGCTGGCCGACGCCCTGGTCTTATTCAACCTTGATCCTGAAGCGAAGCCGCTCACCGAACTGGCCGGCGATCTCGACACCGATCTGCGCGCCGCGCTGCCGGCACTATCAGGCTATCGCGCCCGGCCCTTCGGCGAGCCCAAGCGCATCGCCGCCAACTGGAAGGTCGTCGTCGACAATTTCCTGGAGTGCTACCACTGCGCGCCGGCGCATCCCGCGTTCTGCGACCTGGTCGACATGGCGAGCTACCGCATGACCGTGCAGGGTCTGTGGTCGTCGCAGAAGGGCACGCTGCGTCACGGCGAAAACGCCGCCTATCGCGTGGCCGACGACGCCGGCGAGAAGCGCGCCCTCTTCTGGTGGCTGTTCCCCTCGACGGTGATCAACGTGATGCCGGGTGCGCCGGAGGTCGTGGTCGGCACCATCTTGCCCGATGGCGTCGACCACACCGTACGCCGCTTCCAGCGCTTCGCGCCGCCCGGCGCGGCGCTGGACGCAGCGCGCGAAACCTACGAGCGCGACGTGCTCGGCCCCGAGGACGTGGCGATCTGCGAGAGCGTACAGCGCGGGCTGAACTCGCTAGGTTACGACCAAGGTCGCATCATCCACGACGCCGCCAACCCGCATCACGGCGAAGCGGCGGTGCACCACTTCCACCGCTTGGTGCGACAGGCTCTCGGCTGAGGAACACATGCGTAT
Organism: uncultured Rhizobiaceae bacterium; assembly: GCA_964437145.1. Lineage (GTDB taxonomy): Bacteria > Pseudomonadota > Alphaproteobacteria > Reyranellales > Reyranellaceae > JAFAZJ01. Next base: position 1,135 of record CAYTFW010000240.1, on the reverse strand, counting down.
CGCTCTGGTCGGATATGGCGCCTGGGGCCGCGTGCATGCGCAGGTGATCGCCCGTATTCCCGCGCTTACGCTCGCCTCAGTCGTGTGCGACGATGACGAGTCCGCCCGCGCCGCCACCGAGCTGTCCGGCGTCGCCGTGCACCGCGACTACGACGCGATCCTGCGCGATCCCGCCATCGACCTGATCGACATCGTCACGCCCAACTATCTGCATGCCGACATGACCATCGCCGCGCTCGACGCCGGCAAGCATGTGCTGCTGGAGAAGCCGATGGCGACCACGCTCGCCGACGCGCATCGCGTGGTCGAGGCCGCCGAGCGCTCGGACCGATACGTCGGCGTCGGCCTGCAATTGCACACCTCCCGCCAATGGGGCCGCGTGCGCGACCTGTTCAACGAGGGCGTGATCGGCAAACCGCGCTACGCCAACAGCCTGCTGTTCCGCCGGCCCTTCCGGGGCGGCGCTGCGAACTGGCGCGTCACCGGCGACCAGGTCGGCTCGTGGATCCTCGAAGAGGCGGTGCACTACATCGATCTGCTGCTGCTGTACTTCCAGGGCAGCGGCCTGCCGGTCGAGCTGTCGGCCGATGGTCACCTCTCGCCGCTGGGCGCGGGCATGCATGACTCCTTCACCTGCACCCTGCGCTTTGCCGACGGCGCCTACGCCTCGTTCTCGCAATGCCTCGGCGGTTTCGAGCATTCGCTGGTGACGGAGATCGCCGGCACCGAAGGCGCGATCCGCACCTGGTGGGCCGGCGCCACCGACCGCACGCCCACCGCCAGCTTCGAGCTCAAGCTGCGTCGCAAGGGCAACGCCGACGCCGAAATCGTGCCGATCGAGAAATCCGGCGAGGTCTACGAACTCGAAGAGCAGATGCGCCGCCTGGTCACCGACGTACCGCGTCGCACGCCATTGGTCTCCGCGCGCGCCGCCCTGCCCAGCCAGGTAATCTGCCTGGAGATCGAGCGCGCCATCGCCGAGCGCCGGGCGATCGCGCTCGATTGGACCAACCCGTCATCCTGAGCGCAGCGAAGGATCTCGCGGTGGTGCGAACCGACATAAGGCTATTGTGTGACCGTGATACCGCAAGGTCCTTCGCTACGCTCAGTTTGAATGACCGTTGTTTGAGGTGAC
>CAYTFW010000239.1:0-6821 GCA_964437145.1 uncultured Rhizobiaceae bacterium | reverse complement strand
GCCGTCACGACCTGCTCGGACTTCAGCCGGACGAGGTTGTCGTGGCGGCGGCGGTAGGCGATCAGGTCGGCGATGGTGCCGATCTTGAGCCCGTGGCGCTGGGCGAAGGTGATCAGGTCGTTGCGACGGGCCATCGTGCCGTCGTCGTTCATGATCTCGCAGACCACGCCGGCCGGCGTCAGCCCGGCCAGCCGCGCGAGGTCGACCGCGGCCTCGGTGTGGCCGGTGCGCTCCAGCGTGCCGCCGTCGCGCGCCACCAGCGGGAAGACGTGACCCGGGGTCACGATGTCCTGCGGCCCGCACGACGGGTCGATCGCCACCGCCACGGTGCGGGCGCGGTCGGCCGCGGAGATGCCGGTGGTGACGCCGTGCCGCGCCTCGATCGAGACCGTGAAGGCGGTCTGGTGGCGCGTGCCGTTGTTCTGCGCCATCAGCGGCAGGCCGAGTTCCTCGACGCGCTTGCCGGTGAGCGCCAGGCAAATCAGGCCGCGGCCGTAGCGCGCCATGAAGTTGATCGCCTCGGGCGTCGCCATCTGCGCCGGGATGACGAGGTCGCCCTCATTCTCGCGATCCTCGTCGTCGACGAGGATGAACATGCGCCCGCGCCGCGCCTCCTCGATGATCTCGTCGGCCGGCGCCTTCATCTCCGCGAAGGTGACGCGCCACGGCTCCTTGCCGACCATCGTCATGACGATCTCCCTTCGAGCTGGCGCGCAACGTATCGCGCCAGCATGTCGACCTCAAGATTGACCGGGTCGCCGGCGCGCGCCGTGCCGAAGGTGGTCTCGCGCTGGGTGTGCGGAATGATGTTGACGCCGAAGCGCGCGCCGTCGACCTCGTTGACGGTCAGCGACACGCCGTCGATCGCCACCGAGCCCTTCGAGGCGATGAACGCCTTGAGCGCCGGGGGCGCGTCGAAGACATAGCGCAGGCTGCCGCCTTCGGGCGTGATCGAGCCGATACGGGCCACGCCGTCGACGTGGCCGTAGACCAGGTGGCCGCCCAGCTCGTCGCCGAACTTCAGCGAGCGCTCCAGGTTGATGCGCCGACCGACCGTCCAGGTGCCCAGCGTCGTCTTCGACAGCGATTCACCCGAAACGTCGACCGTGAACCAGCCGCGGCCGTTCGCCTTGCCCTTGGACGTCACCGTCAGGCAGCAGCCGGAGCAGGCGATCGAGGCGCCGAGGTCGACATTGTCCATGTCGAAGCGCGTGGCGATGGTGAAGCGCTGGTCACCGGTCTGGTCGCCGGCCACGACGGCGGTGACCTCGCCGATATCGGTGATGATGCCCGTGAACATGGCCGGAACCTAGTGGCCTCGCGCCCAGGTTTCCAGCGCGTCGACGCCGATTTCCTGTAGCGATTGCCTGGTGTACCGCCGTGCGAGATCGAGCTTTTCCAGGCCGTAACCGGCCACCGCCGCCAGCCCGTCGCCGCCGATCACCACGCCGGACCGGAAGATCGCCAGCCGGTCGACCAGGTCGGCCGCCAGCAGCGACGCCGCCAGCCGGCCGCCACCCTCGACCAGCACGCGAGTCAAGCCACGACCGCCCATCGCCGCCAGCGCCGCCGCCAAGTCGACGGCGCCGGACGACGTTGCCGGCACCTTGACGATCTCTACCCCCGAATCTGCCAGCGTCGCGGTGTCCGCGCCCTCAGCGCAGACCAGCCACACCGGCACCTGTTTGGCGCCAACGACCAGCTTGCTGTCGCGCGCAAGCCGCGCCCTGCTGTCGACCACGATGCGCACCGGCGAGCTATCGCCCAAGCCGGGCAGCCGGCAGGTAAGCTCGGGATCGTCCGCCACCGCCGTGCCGATGCCGACCATGATGGCGTCGTGGGTGGCGCGCAGGAGCTGGCCCCAGGCCCGCGCGTCCGGCCCGGTGATCCACTTGCTCTCGCCCGTCATCGTGGCGATACGCCCATCGAGCGAGGTCGCCAGCTTCAGGGTCACCAGCGGCCGGCCCTGGCGCACGCGCTGGAAGAAGCCGGCGTTGATCTCGTCCGCCTCGGTCTTGCGAACGCCCTCGACGACCGCGATGCCGGCGTCGCGCAGCCGCTTCAGCCCGCCGCCGGCCACACGCGGATCGGGATCGTCGGTGGCGACGACGACGCGCGCCACCTTCGCCTCGACCAGCGCGTCGGCGCAGGGTGGCGTGCGGCCGTGATGCGAGCACGGCTCGAGGCTGACATAGGCGGTGGTCCCGGCGAGGTCGTGGCCGGCGGCGCGCGCGGCCTCGATCGCGGCGGCCTCGGCGTGCGGCCGGCCCCCGCGCGCGGTGCGGCCGCGCGCGATCACCCGGCCGTCGCGGACGAAGACGCAACCGACCGTCGGGTTGGGCCAGGTCTCGCCCATCCCACGCCGCGCCAGCGCCAGCGCGCCGCCCATGAAGGCGTGGTCGTCGCCGCTCATGACGTCACCCTCGCCCGAAGGGCGGGACGATCGCACAGGGCCCTCAAGGCTGGGGGCGCGCCACTCCAGTGGCGCGGCGGCCGATCGACAAGACGCGCCACTGGAGTGGCGCGCCCCGACCAGGCAGCGGCAATCAAGGTTTCGGGGCCGCGTCGCTCCAGCGACGCATCATCAGCGCCACTGGAGTGGCGCGCCCCCAGCCGCTTGCGCACCATACGCGGCCGCCCCGCCCGACGGGGAAGGTGGACATGGTGGGGCGATGGGCTGGTCGGGTCGATCGAAACGTGCTCCAGGGCCTGGCGCCTCAATCGTTGTCGATCTCGTTGAGGTCGCTGACGAAATCCTCGAAATCCTTGGCCTCGCGGAAGTTCTTGTAGACCGAGGCGAAGCGGACATAGGCGACCGGATCGAGCGCGCGCAGCGCGTCCATCACCAGCTCGCCGATCTGCGTCGAGGCGATCTCGCTCTCGCCCGAGCTTTCCAGCCGGCGCACGATGCCGTTGACCACGCGCTCGATGCGCTCGGGATCCACGGGGCGCTTGCGGCAGGCGGTGACGATCGAACGCGCCAGCTTGTCGCGGTCGAAGGCGACGCGCTGGCCGTTCTTCTTCACGACGGTGAGCTCGCGCAGCTGCACGCGCTCGAAGGTGGTGAAGCGCGAGCCGCAGGCCGGGCAATAGCGCCGGCGGCGGATCGCGGAATTGTCCTCGGTGGGACGCGAGTCCTTCACCTGGGTGTCGTCATTGCCGCAGAACGGACAACGCATGCGGATCCCCCGTTAGGTCCCTGTACCTGGCGGTCTTGTGAGGGCCGCTCAGGCGCCTCCGTAGATCGGGAAGCGGCGGCAGAGCTCGAGCGCCTTGCCGCGCACTTCCTGTTCGACGAGGCGATTGCCGTCGGCGCTGTTGGCCGCGAGGCCGTCAAGCACGTCGGCGATGAGGTTGCCGATCTGGCGGAACTCGGCCGGGCCGAAGCCGCGCGTCGTGCCGGCCGGCGAGCCCAGGCGGATGCCCGAGGTCACCGTCGGCTTCTCCGGATCGTTGGGGATGCCGTTCTTGTTGGTGGTGATGCCGGCGCGGTCGAGCGCCTTCTCGGCCACCGTGCCGGTGGTGCGCTTGGGCCGCAGATCGACCAGCATGACGTGGCTGTCGGTGCCGCCCGAGATGATCGCCAAGCCGCGCTCGATCAGCGACGCCGCCAGCGCGCGCGCGTTTTCGACCGTGCGATGGCCGTAGGCCTTGAACTCCGGTCGCAGCGCCTCGCCGAACGACACCGCCTTGGCGGCGATGACATGCATCAGCGGGCCGCCCTGCAGGCCGGGGAAGACGGCGGAGTTGATCTTCTTGCCCAGCTCCGCGTCGTTGCTGAGGATCATGCCGCCGCGCGGGCCGCGCAGCGTCTTGTGCGTCGTCGTGGTGACGACGTGGGCGTGCGGCAACGGACTGGGATAGGCGCCGGCGGCGACCAGGCCGGCGTAGTGCGCCATGTCGACCATGAAGAAGGCGCCGATCTCGTCGGCCACCTTGCGGAAGCGCGCGAAGTCGATGGTGCGCGAATAGGCCGAGGCGCCGGCGAGGATCAGCTTCGGCTTGTGCTGGCGCGCCAGCGCCTCCATGCGCTCGTAGTCGATCAGCTGCGTGTCGGGCTTCACACCGTAGGAGACGACGTTGAACCACTTGCCCGACTGGTTGACGGGTGAGCCGTGGGTGAGATGGCCGCCTTCGTTGAGCGACATGCCGAGGAAGGTGTCGCCCGGCTTCATCAGGGCGAAGAACACCGCCTGGTTGGCCTGGGCGCCGGAATGCGGCTGGACGTTGGCGAAGGCGCAGTCGAACAGCTTGCAGGCGCGCGCGATGGCCAGCGCCTCGACCTTGTCGACCTCCTCGCAGCCGCCGTAGTAGCGCCGGCCCGGGTAGCCCTCGGCGTATTTGTTGGTCAGCACCGAGCCCTGGGCCTCGAGCACGGCCTTGGAGACGATGTTCTCCGAGGCGATCAGCTCGATCCAGTCGCGCTGGCGGTGCAGCTCGCCGTCGAGCGCGCGCTTGACCTCGGGATCGCTGGCGGCGAGGTCGGCCGAGAAAAAGCGGCTGTCGAGGATGGTGGCGTTCATCACGCGCTCCTTGCGAGCTTGGCGACGCGAGCGGCGTGGCGGCCGCCTTCGAAGGGGGTGTCGAGGAAGACGCGCAGGCAGTCGCGGGCGACTTCGGTGCCGATCAGCCGGGCGCCCAGCGCCATCACATTGGCGTCGTTATGCTGACGGGTCAGGCGGGCGCTGGTGACGTCGTGGACGACGGCGGCGCGCACCGAGGGTTCGCGATTGGCGGCGATCGAGATGCCGATGCCGGTACCGCAGACCAGCACGCCGCGCTCCGCCCGACCGTCGCGGATCGCCTGGGCGAGCGCCCGGCCATAGTCGGGGTAGTCGGCCGAGGCCGTCGAATGGACGCCGAGGTCGAGCACGTCGCGGCCCGCCGCCTTCAGGTCGCCCTTCAGCAGTTCCTTCAATTCGAAGCCGGCGTGATCCGACGCCATCACTATGGTTTGCGCGGCCATCGGCGCGAACGACCCCATTACTGTACCCGGAACGGCACCGATACCATATCTCGCGCGCGCCCGCCAACCTCGCACAAGCGCTTGTTGATCGGCAGTTAATCCATTGAAATCGCGGAGAAAATAGAACGGCCCGGCGGTCACCCGCCGGGCCGGTCCACAAACTAGACCTTGTGGTCTACTTGGTCGTCGGGAACGACTTGCCGTCCTTCCAGACGTAGATGTCATAGGCGGCGTTCTTGACGTCGCCTTTGGCATCGAACTCCAGCGCACCGACGGCGCTGGACCATTTCTGCGAGCGCAGCGCGGTGGACACCGCGGCGGCGTCGGTCGCCTTCGCCTTGTTGGCGGCGTCGGCCCACACCTTCACGGCGGCGTAGGTGAAGAGCGTGTAGCCCTCCGGCTCGTACTTGGCGTCGCGGAACTTCTTCACCAGCGCGGCGTTGGCCGGGTCGTTCTCCGCCTTGGGCGGGAAGGACATCAGCACACCGTTGGTGGCGGCGCCGCCCAGCTGGCCAAACTCGGCCGTCTCCAGCGAGTCGAAGCCCATCATCTGCGCCTGCAGGCCCTGCTCGCGCGACTGCTTGATGATCAGCGCGCCCTCGGTGTGGTAGCCGCCGAGCACGATGATCTGGATGCCGGCCTGCTTCATCTTGTTGATCAGCGCGGTGAAGTCCTTGTCGCCGGCCGTGTAGGCCTCGTACATCGCCTCGCGCATGCCGCCGGCGTTCATCGCCTTCTTGGTCTCGTCGGCGACGCCCTTACCATAGGTCGACTTGTCGTGCAGGATGGCGACCTTCTTGCCCTTGTGATGCTTCAGCAGATAGGTGGCGACCACCATGCCCTGCGCGTCGTCGCGACCGCAGGTGCGGAACAGCGCCTTGTTACCCTCGGCGGCGCCCTCGTCGGTCAGCCGCGGATTGGTCGAGGCCGGGGTGATCTGCAGGATGCGGGCTTCCTTGTAGATCTTCGAGGCGGGGATCGACGAGCTCGAGCAGAAATGCCCGGCGACGAAGGCCACCTTGTCGGTGACCATCTTGTTGGCAACCGCCGTGGCCTGCTTGGGATCGCAGGCGTCGTCGCCGATCACCAGCTGCAGCTGCTGACCGTTCACGCCGCCGGCGGCGTTGATCTCGGCGACGGCCATCTGCGCGCCGCGACGCATCTGCTCGCCGAACGCCGCGTTCGAGCCGGTCATCGGGCCGGCGGCGCCGATCTTGATCTGCGCCCAGCTGGCGCTGGCGCCCAAGGCGATGGCGACCGCCGTCGCCGTTCCCAACGTGACGAAGAACCGTTTCATCGAGTTATCTCCCTGTACTTCGCGGATGGCCGAAAACGCACCGCCTCCTGACCGAACCTTAGTTCGCCTCGCGCGCGCCGCCAAGCGCAGACGGCGCTCAACCCCCAGGCCTGTCGCGCCAGCCGAACAGCCCGTCCCGCACATGCAGCCAGGGGTATTGCGCCACCATCATCGCCGCGCGCGTGGCCCGGTGCATCGCCAGCCCGGCGGCGGCCAGCGCCGCCCAGGCGAGCGCGAAGCCGCCCAGCGCCCACAAATGGCCCTCCGACAGCGCGTAGTCGATGAAGCGATGCGCCGCCGCCAGCAACGCCGCGTAGATCACTACCTGCCAGCCCGGCCGCCAGGTGATGGCGACGCCACGGCCGGTCGCAAGCGCCGCCGGCAGCATCAGCGCCACCAGGGTCAGCAGCCAACTCCACGGCGTGTTGCCGAGCCAGGGCAGCATCTCGTTCATGCGCCGCTCCCCGGCGGTGGAAGGGCCATCGCATGTGACTCCCTCTCCCCGCTTGCGGGGAGAGGGTCGGGGTGAGGGGGAGCCGCTGGTTGCGCACGACGATT
>CAYTFW010000238.1:0-6902 GCA_964437145.1 uncultured Rhizobiaceae bacterium | reverse complement strand
GCCCTTGCTCGAGCCGGTGACGATGGCGACCTTGCCGGTGAGGTCGAAGAGCGGCGACGCCATGGATTTGCCTCCGGATGACTGGATGGGCGCAAGGTGGCGCGCCGGCCATCCGGCCGCAAGCGCACTGGGCCGGGCGGTTCGTCAGGCGAACACCGCCTTGCACGCCGCGATCCGACATGCTGCTAGGGGGACTAGTCTTCCCAGCGGAGGCGACCGATGGCGACCGGCGATACCGTATTTGCGGGATCGATCCCCGCACTCTACGACCGCTTCATGGGCCCGATGCTGTTCCGCCCCTACGCCGCGGATTTGGCGCGTCGCCTCGCCAGCCTCAACAGCGGGCGCGTGCTGGAAACCGCCGCCGGCACCGGTATCGTGACGGAGGCGCTAGTCGCGGCGCTGCCGCCCGCGGTCGAGATCGTCGCCACCGATCTGAACCAAGCCATGGTCGACTTCGCCGCCGCCAAGCCGGGCATGACGCGCGCCAGGCCGCGACAGGCCGATGCCCTGGCGCTGCCCTTCGACGACGGCACGTTCGACGTTGTCGTCTGCCAGTTCGGCGTGATGTTCTTTCCCGACCGCGTCGCCGGCTATCGCGAGGCGAAGCGCGTGCTCGGATCGGGCGGCCGCTTCCTGTTCAACGCCTGGGACAGCCTAGCGCACAATCCCCTGCCCGCCCTGCTGACCGAAACCGTGGCGACGCGCTTCCCCGAAGATCCGCCGCGCTTCTTCGAGCGCACGCCGCACGGCTATCACGAAGTCGATCGCATCCGGGCCGATCTCGCCGCCGCGGGATTCAACAATGTCACCATCGAAACGGTTACATTGCCCAGCCGCGCAGCCAGCGCGCGCGACGCGGCTACCGGATTCTGCCAAGGCTCGCCGCTGCGCGGCGAGATCGAGGCGCGCGCGCCCGGCGGGCTTCAAAGTGTCACTGATGCCGTCGCCGGCGCGCTGGCTGCGCGTTTCGGCTCGGGCGCGATCGAACAGCCAATGCAGGCGCATGTCGTCATCGCACGAGCCTAGAGCGAGGCCGTGCGCCTGTCGGTGCTGTCATTCCGAGCGTAGCGAGGAATCCAGACATCTTCCCTGGATTCCTCGCTACGCTCGGAATGACAGGAAGCCCGACTAGGCGAACCACTCACTTTTCATCGTCAGCGTCGTGTCGTCGAGCTTGCCCAGCATCGAGGCGAGATAGGCCGAGCGCGGCACCTCGTAGGTGAAGAAGTAGCGGCAGGCGGCGAGCTTACCGTCGCGGAAGGCGCGTTCCTCGTCGGTCGCGGCGGGCGGCTGGTCGAGCACGGCGCTGGCCTGCCACAGCCACATCCAGCCCATCACCAGCAAGCCGAACAGGTCGAGGAAGTGGAACGCGTTGGCCAAGGCCAGCGACGGCTTGCCCTGCCCCATCGCGCCCAGCAAGGTCGCGCGCGTCGCCTCGACGGTCTCGATGAGCCGGGCCAGCTCGCGCGCCATCGGCGCGAGCCGCTCGTGCGCCGTGGCGACGTCGATGGCGCGGGCGATCTCCGCCTTGACCGCGGTCCAGCCGGCGCCGCCCCTGATCGCCATCTTGCGACCCAGCAGGTCGATGGCCTGGATGCCGTCGGTGCCCTCGTGGATCGGGTTAAGCCGCTGGTCGCGGTAGTATTGCTCGACCGGGTAGTCGCGGGTGTAGCCGTAGCCGCCGAGGATCTGCACGGCGTGCTCGTTCGACTTCAGGCAGACCTCCGACAGCCAGCCCTTGACGATCGGGGTGAGTGTGTCGAGGAGCAGCTCGAGCCGCGCCTTCTCCGCGCCGTCGCTCGCCATGGCAATGCGATCGACCAGTGAAGCGGCGTAGAGGCAGAGGTGCAGGCCGCCTTCGCTCACCCACTTCTGATGCAGCAGCATGCGCTTGACGTCGGCGTGCTCGACGATGGGGATCATCGGCGAGACCGGATCCTTGCTGTCCGGGGCGCGCCCCTGGGGCCGGCCGCGCGCGTACTCGAGCGAGAAGAGATACGCGGCATAGGCCAGCATCACCGCGCCCTGGCCGACACCGATGCGCGCCTCGTTCATCATCTGGAACATGTATTCCAGGCCGCGATGCGCCTGGCCCAGCAGGTAGCCGACGGCGCCGCCTTTCTCGCCGAAATTCAGCACCGTGTTGGTCGTGCCGCGGTAGCCCATCTTGTGATTGAGCCCGGCCAGTCGCACGTCGTTGCGCGCGCCGACCGAGCCGTCGGGATTGACCACGCGCTTGGGCACGATGAACAGCGAGATGCCCTTCACACCGGGCGGACCGCCGGGGATCTTGGCCAGCACCATGTGCACGATGTTCTCGGAGAGCTCGTGGTCGCCGCCGGAAATCCACATCTTGTTGCCGATCACGCGGTAGCTGCCGTCGGGCTGCGGCTCGGCGCGCGTGCGGATGTCAGCCAGCGACGAGCCGGCCTGTGGCTCGCTCAGGCACATCGTGCCGAAGAACCGGCCGGCCAGCATCGGCGCCATGTAGAGCGATTTCTGCTCCTGCGAGCCGAAGCTCTCGATCAGATTGGCGGCGCCGACGGTGAGGAACGGGTAGCCGGCGCTGCCGATATTGGCCGACTGGAACATGGCGTTGCAGGCCTGCGCCACGGTCAGCGGCAGCTGCATGCCGCCCAGCTCATAGTCCTTGGTCGGTGCGAAGAAGCCGGCGTCGCGGAAGGCCGCCAGCGCCTCGGCGACCTCCGGGATCATGCTCACCACGTTGCCGTCGAAGGTCGGCTCGTTCTTGTCTGCCTTGGCGTTGTGCGGATGGAACTTCTCCAGCGCCAGCCGGTGCGCCGTCTCGATCGCCGCGTCGAAGGTCTCGCGACTGTGATCGGCGTAGCGCGCGTGCTTGGTGAACGCCCCGACATCGAGCAGATCGTAGAGCACGAAGGCCAAGTCGCGGCGATTGATCAGCGGCGAGACGGTCATCTCGGTCCTCGTGCAACCCTGTGTTCTGAAGCGTCGTATACGGCCTGATGCTCGCCGGCGCGACAGGCTTCAGTCGAGCTTGATGTCGGCCGCCTTGACGATGGGCGCCCAGCGGTCGGCCTCGGCCCGCACGAATTCGGCCGTCGATGCCGGCGTCGAGTCCGTCACCGGCACGACGCCCTGATCCGAGAGCGCCTTGAGCAAGGCGGAGTCGGCCATCGTCTCGCGGACGGCGGCGGCGAGTCGGGTGACGATCTCCGCCGGCAGCCCGGCGGGCCCCGCGAGGCAGTGCCAGAGCACGGCCTCGAACGGTTGGCCGCCCAGCAGCTCGGACACGGTAGGGACCTGCGGCGCGAGCGCGGTGCGTTGGGCGGTGGCGACGGCCAGAAGCCGCGCGCGGCCGGAGCTATGGAACGGCAGCGCGCTGCCCAAGGTCGTGACCACCATGGCAATCTGGCCGGCGAGCAGATCGGTCATCGCCGGGCCGCTGCCGCGATACGGCACGTGGGTCAACGATACGCCGCCCAACGCCGTCTTCAGCCGCTCGGTGGTGAGATGCAGCAGCGTGCCGCTGCCGGGCGAGCCGTAGCTCAGCGTACCGGGCTTCGCGCGCGCCGCCGCGATCAGGCCCATCAGCGAGTCGGGCTGCTGGAGATGGCCGACGAACGCCGCCGGCCCGCCGCCGACATGGGCGATGTAGGTGAAGTCCTTCACGACGTCGTATTCCGGCTTGGCCGCCATCGAGGCGTAGAGCGCCTGCGTGGATCCGGTGCCGAACAGCAGTGTGTAGCCATCGGGCTTCGCGCGCGCGACGCCGGCCGAGCCGATGACTCCGGCCGCGCCGGCCTTGTTCTCGACCACGACAGGCTGGCCGAGCGCGCGCGACAGCCGCTCCGCGAACAAGCGCCCGTAGACATCGGTCGGGCCGCCGGGTGGAAAGGCGATCACAAGGCGAACGGGCTGCGACGGCCACGCCTGCGCGCGGACCGGCGACGGCAGGGCCAACGCGGCGGCGCCGGCGGCGATCAGGGAACGACGACGCATGGGAACCTCCCGGAGATGGTCAGAGGCCCGCCGATCGCCAGTTCTCGGCCGGCGTGGCGGGATGCGAGGCAAGGCCGGCGGCCCGCACACCCATGATCGCGGCGTACTCGTCGCGATCGGAGGCGTCGCCGCTGATGCCGATCGCGCCGATGGCGTGGCCCTCGGCGTCGATCGCCAGCACGCCGCCCGGCACCGGCACGAAGCGGCCGTCGGAAGCCGCGGCCAGCGCGCCCTGGAAGGCCGGCCGGTTGGCGAGCCGATCGCGCAGGGTGCGGCTGGAGATACCCATGCCCAGCGCGCCCCATGCCTTGCCGAGCGCGATATCGAAGCGCAGCACGCCGCAGCCATCCTCCCGCTTGTAGGCGACGAGCTGACCGCCGGAATCGAGCACCGCGACGGTGAGCGGCAACAGCTCGGCGGCACGCGCCGCGGCGAGCGCACCGGCGATCATCGCGTCGGCCTGCGCCAAGGTCAGGCTGGAGCGCACGGGAAACAGGGTGTGGTCGCTCACGGTCTTGCGGTCTCCCTCGATCCATATCTCTTCAGGTTATCCGAGACGGCGCTTCGAGCCGCATGGCGATGGACGGCGCGGTCTGGCCGAGCGACAAGCTGAACCTCTCGTCACGTCCGACCTCCACGAATCCAAGCTTGCGCAGGACGCGTCCCGACGCGGGGTTGTCCGCATAATGGCCCGACACTAGGTGTCCGAGAGCCAAGTGGCCAAAGCCGTAGCGCACGACGGCGGCCGCGGCCTCGGTGGCCAGCCCCTGACCCCAATGCGACCGTCTCATGTAGTAGCCCAGCTCCGCGGCATGCGGGTCGTCGGTCGGCGCCAGGCCAACGCAGCCGACCACCATCGACGATGGTCTCAGGATAACCGCCCACACCAGCTCGCGCGTCGCCACGCTGTCGAGGAAGTACCGCGCGTCGGCCTCGCTATAGGGATGCGGCACGCGCGACAGCCGGCGCGAGACCTCGATGTCGCCGCAGATCTCGACGATCGCGGGGATGTCGGCCTCGCCAAAGGGACGCAACGTCAGCCGCGCCGTACTGAGAACGGGCGGCCGCTCGCCGGCAAAACGTGTCGCGTCTCCCATCCCTTCCCTATCCGCTCGTCGCGGCGCTATGTTGACACGCAGCAGGGAGAGTTCATATGCCGCATGACGTGCTGGACGTGCTCAAGCCGTCCGAAGCCGAGATGATCGCGATCCGCCGCGACATCCACAAGCACCCCGAGACCGCCTTCGAGGAGGTGCGCACCGCCGACATCGTCGCCGCCAAGCTCACCGAATGGGGCATCCCGATCCATCGCGGGCTCGCCACGACAGGCGTGGTCGGCACGCTGAAGGGCGCGCGGCCGGGCCAGAAGACCATCGGCCTGCGCGCCGACATGGATGCGCTGCACCTGCAGGAGAAGAACGACTTCGACCACCGCTCGGTGATCGACGGCAAGATGCACGCCTGCGGCCATGACGGGCACACCGCCATGCTGCTGGCCGCCGCCAAGCATCTCGCGGCCAATCCCGACTTCGCCGGCACCATCCACTTCATCTTTCAGCCGGCCGAGGAAGGTTTGGGCGGCGCGCGGGTGATGATCGAGGAAGGCCTGTTCGACCTGTTCCCCTGCGACGCGGTCTACGGCATGCACAACATGCCCGGCGTGCCCACCGGTCACTTCGCGATCTGCCCCGGCCCGATGCTGGCGGCCAGCGACACCTGGATGGTGACCTTCAAAGGCACCGGCGGCCACGGCGCGCTGCCGGAGCGCGGCACCGATCCCTCGACCCCGGCGGCGAGCTTCATCCTCGCCATCCAGAGCATCATCGGCCGCAACGTGCCGTCGTCGCAAACCGCGGTGCTCAGCGTCGGCCACATCGCCGCCGGCACCTATGGCTCGCCCAACGTGATCCCGTCGGACGTGCTGGTGCGCGGCACGGCGCGCAGTTACAGCCCCGCCGTGCGCGACCTGATGGAACGCCGCATGGGCGAGATCGCGAAGTCGACCGCCGAGGCTTGGGGCTGCACGGCCGAGTATCACTACCAACGCCGCTACCCGCCGCTGGTCAACGCCAAGGAGCAGACCGCGATCGCCGTGAAAGCGGCGCGGGCCACGGCGGGCATCGACAAGGTCAACGACAAGATGACGCCGATGACCGGCGCCGAGGACTTCGCCTTCATGCTGGAGAAGAAGCCCGGCGCCTACATCTTCATCGGCAATGGCGGCGACGCCGAAGGCGGCTGCGCCCACGTCCACACGCCGGTCTACGACTTCAACGACAAGGCGCTTCTCACCGGCGCGGCCTACTGGCTGAACCTGGTGAAGCAGGAACTCGGCGACGACGCGGCTTAGTCGATCCCGACTGCCGCTGCGTCGCGGATCGGGTTTTCAAGGTCTTCGGGCCGGTCATGAGCGCCGCTGGAGCGGCGCGGCCCGAAAACGGGACTACAGAAAGCCCTGTCTCCCAACAACTTCATGCCTCCATTCGACGCTCGTAGCGGCGGAATACGGGGTGTTTTCGGAAGTGGGCGTATTCTGGTCGGCATGACCGACCACAACACACCCCTCTCACCCCGCCACGAGCGCTTCGTCCTGGAGTACCTCCGGGACGGCAACGCCACCCAGGCCTATATCCGCGCCGGCTATTCGCCGCGCGGCGCCCAGCCCAGCGCCTCGAAGCTGCTGCGCGACCCCAGGATCGCCGCCGCCGTAGCCGCCGGCCGTCAGCGGCTCGTCGAGACGCTGGAGGTCTCCGTCGAGCGCCTGGCGCAGGAATACGCCAAGATCGCCTTCGCCAATGTCGCGGACTATGTCTCGACCGACGAGGGCGGCGGCCTGCGCGTCGACCTCGACAAGGCGAGCGACGCGCAGCGCGCCGGCATCCTCGAGCTGAGGATCAGCAACCATAGAAATCCAGAGC
>CAYTFW010000237.1:0-6916 GCA_964437145.1 uncultured Rhizobiaceae bacterium | reverse complement strand
TGCTGATCGACATGAAGACGCCGGGCATCACCGTGAAGCCGATCATCATGGCCGATGGTGGTCACGAGGTGAACGAGGTGTTCTTCGACAACGTAGAGGTGCCGGCCGAGAATCTCGTGGGCAAGGAAGGCGAGGGCTGGACCTACGCGAAGTTCCTGCTCGCCAACGAGCGGCTGGGCATCGCGGCGATCCCGCAATCCAAGCGCGGCGTCGAGGGTCTGAAGCAGATGGCGAAGTCCGAGCGGGACGGCGCCGGCAAGACGCTGAGCGACGATGCCTCGTTCCGCGAGAAGATCGCCGATCTGGAGATCCAGGTCACGGCGCTGGAGTACACCGAGCTGCGCGCACTGTCGGCGATGGCCGCCGGCGGCGCGCCGGGACCGGAGGTCTCGTTCCTCAAGATCCGCGGCTCGGAGATCCAGCAGCGCATCACCGAGCTCGCCGTCGAGGCGGTGGGCTACTACGCGATGCCGTACCAGCCGGCGCTGCTGTGGCACGGCGCCAACGAGGAGCCGATCGGCCCCGACTACGCGCACTTGGCCGCACCGCGCTATTTCAACGTGCGGAAGACGAGCATTTACGGCGGCTCGAACGAGATCCAGAAGAACGTCATCTCCAAGATGGTGCTGGGGCTCTAGAATTAATTCTGTCATCCCGAGCGTAGCGAGGGATCCAGGGCAGCCTAGATCCCTCGCTACGCTCGGGATGACAGATAACGTGGGATCGACACGATGGATCTGGCTCTTTCCGCCGAGGATCGCGCCTTCGCCGACGAGGTGCGGGCCTTCACGCGCGCGAACCTGTCGCCGGCGACGATCGCCAAGACTCGCTCGGGCCGCCACTACGATCGCGACGACCACCTCGCCTGGCAGCGCGCGCTCGGCAAGCGCGGCTGGCATGTCTACACCTGGCCGAAGAAGTACGGCGGGCCGGGCTGGAGCGTGACGCAGCGCTTCCTGTTCGAGAATGTCCTGGCCGAGGAGGGCGCGCCGCGCATCCTGCCGTTCGGCCCGAAGATGGTCGGGCCGGTGATCTACACCTTCGGCAACGACGCGCAGAAGCAGCGCTTCCTGCCCGACATCGCCGCCTCGAACATCCTGTGGTGCCAGGGTTATTCCGAGCCGGGCTCGGGCTCCGACCTCGCCTCGTTGCGCACGCGCGCGGTGCGCGACGGCGACTACTACGTGGTGAACGGCCAGAAGACCTGGACCTCGACGGCACATTGGGCCGACTGGATCTTCTGCCTGGTGCGCACAAACACGGATGCGAAGCCGCAGGAGGGCATCTCCTTCCTGCTGATCGACATGAAGAGCCCGGGCATCACGGTGAAGCCGATCATCATGCTCGACGGCGCGCACCACGTGAACGACGTGTTCTTCGATAACGTGCGCGTGCCGGCGGCCAATCTGATCGGCAAGGAAGGCGAGGGCTGGACCTACGCCAAGTTCCTGCTCGCCAACGAGCGCCTGGGCATCGCCGAGGTCGCCGCCTCGAAGCGCGGCGTGCAGGGCCTGCGCGACATCGCGCGCTCGGAGCTGGCCGATGACGGCGGCAGGCTGATCGACGACATGGGTTTCCGCGAGAAGATCGCCGATCTCGACCTGCAGCTGTCGGCGCTGGAGATGAGCGAGCTGCGCGCGCTCTCCACGATGCAGCTGGGCGGCGCGCCGGGGCCGGAGGTCTCGATCCTCAAGATCCGCGGTTCGGAAATCCAGCAGCGCATCGCCGAGCTGGCCTGCGAGGCGGTGGGCAACTACGCCATGCCGTACCAGCCCGAGCTGCTGTTCCGCGACAGCAACGAATCGCCGATCGGGCCGGCCCACGCCGTGCCCGCCGCCGCGCGTTACCTGAACATGCGCAAGACGTCGATCTACGGCGGCACGAACGAGATCCAGAAGAACGTGATTTCCAAGATGGTGCTGGGGCTGTAAGCACGCCTCAGGCGGAGGGAGCTAGACAATGGACCTGTCGTATTCCGACGAGCAAAAGCAGATCAAGGAAGGCGTCGAGCGCTTCGTGCGCGAGCAGTACGCGTTCGAGACCCGGCGCAAGATCGCCGCGAGCGAGAAGGGCTGGCTGCCGGAGAACTGGGCGAAGTTCGCCGAGCTCGGCTGGCTGGGCATGAGCTTCTCCGAGGCCGATGGCGGCTTCGGCGGCGGCGCGATCGAGACCATGATCGCCATGGAGGCCTTCGGCTCCGGCCTGGTGCTCGAGCCCTACCTGCCGACCGTGGTGATGGGCGGCGGCCTGCTCGCCGCCGGCGGCAGCGCGGCGCAGAAGGAGGCGCTCTTGGCGCCGATGATCGCGGGCGAGAAGCAGTTCGCCGTGGCCTATGTCGAGAAGCAGGCGCGCTTCAACCTGGCCGACGTCGCCGTCGCGGCTAAGAAGGACGGCGCCGGCTACGCCATCAGCGGCCACAAGGGCGTGGTCTATAACGCCGCTTCGGCCGACACGATCTTCGTCACCGCGCGCACCGCGGGCGGCCAGCGCGACGAGAAGGGCATCACGGTCTTCGCCGTCGACGCCAAGGCCCAGGGTATTACGCGCCGCGACTACCCGACCCAGGACGCGCTGCGTGCCTCGGAGCTGACCTTCGACAACGTCAAGGTCGGCGCCGATTCGGTGGTCGGCAAGGTCGACGGCGGCTACGCGCTGTTCGAGGGTGTGATCGATCGTTCGATCGTCGCGCTGTGCGCCGAGGCGGTGGGCTGCATGGACGCCATCAACAAGGCGACCCTGGAGTACATCAAGACCCGCAAGCAGTTCGGCGTGCCGATCGGCAAGTTCCAGGTGCTGCAGCACCGCATGGTCGACTGCTTCACCAACGCCCAGGAAGCACGCTCGATGACCCTGATGGCGGCGCTGAAGATCGACGACGCCGACGCGACCGTGCGCAAGAAGGCGGCCTCGGGCGCCAAGGTGCAGATCGGCAAGTCCGGCAAGTTCTGCGGCCAGAGCGCGGTGCAGATGCATGGCGGCATGGGCGTCACCGATGAGCTCTCGGTCAGCCACTACTTCAAGCGGCTGACCATGATCGAGACGCTGTTCGGCAACCAGCAGCACCACCTCAGCCGCTACGCCAACCTCTCGGTCGCGGCGTAACGTCGAGATCCACCTGACGCGAGCCCCGGCCGAGTGCCGGGGCTTTGTCGTTGGTGGCTACTCGCTCGGCTTGGGGCCGATGTTGAGATCCTGGCCCTTGAGCTTCGGATAGCGCGCCTCGACCCATGGGCGGATCCACTTGTACTCGGTCTCGGGCTGCGACTTGTACTCCGCGATGAAGGCCTTGTAGTCAGTGTCGAGCTTGGCGTTGCCACCGGGCTGGAACGTCGGACCGAAGCTCAGGCAGGCAAGGCCGTCGCCAAGCGCGTAGAGGTCGTGAGCCGCGTACATGTAGCCCACGATCGGCCGCGCCGCGACGCCGAAGCTGCCGGCGAACGACGCGCTGCGGCGCGAGCAGGCGAAGATCGCCGCGAGAATACGTTTGGCGCGCATCATGCCGCCATAGTCGCCGGCGCCCAGGCCCGAACGCCGGAAACATTGCAGCAGGCTGGTCGTGGTCAACCAGCCGCGCGCGACGCGGCGCATCTTGGCCGTCGGATTGCCGTCAGCGTCCCGCAGTCCGCCATAATTGTGCAGCAGCTGCTCGAGCGTGACGTTGGGGTGCCGGCTTTTCTGGTGGATGAGCGCGTGCCAGACAAGATGAATGGCGCGGCGCGAATCGCCGAGGACCCAGTTGTCGACCTCCTGCCACCAGCCCTTCGGGAGCGAAGCCAGCGGCGTGTTCGCGAACGGCGTGCCGTCAAAGAACCCCTTGAGCGCGCCGGTCTCCGACGCCTGGGTCTGCATCAGGATGATGGTCTCGCGCTCGACCTGCCCGAAGCCGACGGCGTGGTTGCCCTTGCCCTCCGTCTTGGTGCTGGGACCCTTCAACCAGTCGTCGTGCTTGAAGCCGTTCTGCCGGACGTTGGTGAACTGCGTCTCCTCCCAGCAGATCGCGGCCACGGTCTCCCACGGCACGAACTTGGTGACGGCTGAATCGTAGCACTCGTCCTCGTAGTGCTTACGGATGAGGCCGGCCATCGCGAAGTAGTCGAGTTGCTTGTTGTCCGGATCGCCGATAGCCATGGCAGTCTCCGCGAGTGAGTGTACACTCGCATTCTTCTTGCAAAAGCGATCAAGGTCAATTCTTGGGAGGCCCTTTCGCGGCACGAAAGGCATGGCAGATACGTGCCGTGATGCCTCAAATTCACAGTCGCCTAGAGCCGGGCGCACGAGTAGTCTGAACCAACGTTCACAAACAAGCGTTCGATAAGAGGGAACTCCGCATGGTCGGCATCACCGGGTATGGCGCCTACGTCCCCAGGCTGCGGCTCAGCCGGCAGGCCGTGTACGACGCCAACAAGTGGTTCGCGCCGGGCTTGCGCGGTCAGGCCAAGGGCGAGCGCGCCATGGCCAACTGGGACGAGGACTCGATCACCATGGGCGTCGAGGCGGCGCGCGACTGCCTCAACGGCACCGACCCCAAGTCGCTGCGCAACCTGTTCTTCGCCTCGACCACCTTGCCCTTCAAGGACCGCCAGAACGCCGGCGTGATCGGCACGGCGCTGACCGTCGAGCAGGGGCTGATGGCCTCGGACGTGGCGGGCTCGCAGAAGGCCGGCACCTCGGCGCTGATCGCCGGGCTCACCGCCGCCCAGAGCGGCGCGCCCACCTTGGTGGTCGCCGCCGAGAAGCGCATGGCGCGCGTCGCCTCGGCCAATGAGATGCAGTTCGGCGACGGCGCGGCGGCGCTGCTGTGCGGCACCGACAAGGTGATCGCCAAGCTGCTGGCGCATCATTCCGTGTCGATGGATTTCGTCGATCACTTCCGCGGCGACGAGAGCGACTTCGACTACACCTGGGAAGAGCGCTGGATCCGCGACGAGGGCTACGTGAAGATCGTGCCGCCGGCGGTGAAGGCGGCGCTGGCCGCGGCCAAGCTCAAGGGCACCGACATCAACCACTTCGTGATGCCCGCGCTGATGGCGGCGATCCCCAAGCAGATGGCCAAGATGTGCGGCGTCGCCGAGACGGCGGTGCGCGACAATCTCGGCGCCAATCTCGGCGACACCGGTGCCGCGCATTCGCTGGTCGTGCTGGCGCACACCCTGGAGAGCGCCAAGCCGGGCGAGCGCATCATGGTGCTGGCCTTCGGCCAGGGCCTCGACGTGGTGATCCTCGAGGTCACCGAGGAGATCGGCAAGCTCAGCAAGCGCCGCGGCGTGTCGGGCTGGCTGGCGCGCGGCAAGGCCGAGACGAACTACATGAAGTTCCTCGCCTTCAACGACATGCTGCCGATCGACAAGGGCATGCGCGCGGAGTTCGACAAGAAGACCGCGCTTTCCGTGCTGTGGCGCAAGCGCGACATGATCTACGGCCTGGTCGGCGGCAAGTGCCGGGTGTGCGGCACGGTGCAGTTCCCCAAGAGCCAGGTCTGCGTCAATCCGAACTGCCACGCGATGGACAGCCAGGACGACTACAGCATGCAGGGCCTCGAGGCCGCGGTGATGTCGTTCACCGCCGACTCGCTGACCTACTCGCCGGATCCGCCGGCGTACTACGGCATGATCACCTTCCCCGAGGGCGGCCGCTTCATGGCCGACTTCACCGACTCGGACAAGGAACAGGTCAAGGTCGGCGCCAAGATGCGCATGACCTTCCGCATCCGCGACAACGATCAGATGCGCGGCGGCTTCAAGCGTTACTTCTGGAAGGCGGCGCCGGCCTGATCGGCGCGATTGTCTCTAGGGCTACCGGGTAAAGAGCACGAACACAAACAGGAGACGTGCCATGGCCAAGGGTATCAAGGATAAAGTCGCCATTCTCGGCATGGGTTGCTCCAAGTTCGGCGAGCGCTGGGAAAGCGGTGCCGAGGAGCTGATGCTCGAGGCGTTCAAGGAGTGCCTGTCTGATTCCGGCATCGACAAGAAGCAGCTCCAGGCGGCGTGGTTCTCGACCGCGATCGACGAAGTGCATGTCGGCAAGTCGGGCATCCCGCTCAGCACCACGCTGCGCCTGCCCAACATCCCGGTGACGCATGTCGAGAACATGTGCGCGTCGGGTACCGAAGCCTTCCGCGGCGCCTGTTACGCCGTGGCGTCGGGCGCGGTCGACTTCGCGCTGGCGCTGGGCGTCGAGAAGCTCAAGGACACCGGCTACGGTGGCCTGCCGGGTGGACGCGGCGGCCCGCTGCAGGCGCTGTGGAGCGCCAACGGCACGGCGCCGGGCAACTTCGCCCAGCTCGCCACCGCCTACCAGACGGCGCATGGCGTGTCGGACTCCGACCTCAAGCGCGCCATCGGCCATGTGTCGTGGAAGAGCCACCAGAACGGCGCCAAGAACCCCAAGGCCCACCTCCAGAAGGCGGTGGACATGGACACGATCTTGAACGCGCCGATGATCGCCTCGCCGCTCGGCCTGTTCGATTGCTGCGGCGTGTCGGATGGCGCGGCCGCCGCGATCGTCACCACGCCGGAGATCGCCAAGTCGCTCGGCAAGCACGACATCGTCAGCGTCAAGGCGCTGCAGCTCTCCGTCTCGAACGGCTCGGAATCGGGTCACAATTCGTGGGACGGCAGCTACTTCCACACCACGCGCATCGCCTCGAAGAAGGCCTATGAGGAGGCCGGCATCAAGGATCCGCGCAAGGAAGTCTCGATGTTCGAGGTGCACGACTGCTTCTCGGTCACCGAGCTGGTGACCATGGAGGACCTGCACATCTCCGAGACCGGCAAGGGCTGGAAGGACGTGCTCGACGGCTTCTACGACGCCGACGGCAAGATCCCCTGCCAGATCGACGGCGGCCTGAAGTGCTTCGGCCACCCGATCGGCGCCTCGGGCCTGCGCATGCTCTACGAGATGTACCTGCAGTTCC
>CAYTFW010000236.1:0-7042 GCA_964437145.1 uncultured Rhizobiaceae bacterium | reverse complement strand
TCATCCGCCTCGCTGGCGCTCGGCACCTTCTCCCCGCCTTCGCGGGGAGAAGGAATCTTAGCGAAAGGCCTGCACCTTCGCGTTGTCCTCGGTCGACAGCGCATGGTCGAAGAGCGTCCATGTCGCGTTGCTGTCGTGCACGACCTCGAACCGCAGGGTCACCGTCGCGCCGGGCGACGGTGTGATAACGGCCTGCTCCTCGGCCTTGCCGTTCCAGCCGGCGATCAGATCGCGCTGATTGCCGCGGAAATCCCGGTTGGTCGGCGGGCCGAAGCGCGCCGTGGTTTCCTCGAGAAGCGCCGCCGCCGACTTGCCCGGCGGCGACTGGCTCAACATGACCTCGACCACCTTCGCGCCGCTCAGCGGCGAGACGAAGCCGGCGGACAGCGTGCGGCCGTCCGCGAGGCTGGCGATCAGCCGGCGCACATAGGTCTCGCTGCCCTTGTCGCGCCGCGCCT
The DNA here is from genome assembly GCA_964437145.1 of uncultured Rhizobiaceae bacterium. Classification (GTDB taxonomy): domain Bacteria; phylum Pseudomonadota; class Alphaproteobacteria; order Reyranellales; family Reyranellaceae; genus JAFAZJ01. Next base: position 6,584 of record CAYTFW010000236.1, on the reverse strand, counting down.
GCGGCGTGAGCTGCGTGATGCGCCGCACGCTACGCACATCTGTGCGCCGACCCAGCACCGCCTCGACCTCGGCCAGGCTCATGCCCGGCTTCAGGCCGAGCAGGTCGGCGCTGTCCACCGGCGTCGGCGCCGTCATCGCCGCGCGGCCGATGAGCATCACGCAGAGCGTGACGATCACGGCCAGGGCGAGGAACGCCCTATCGGGCAGACGACGCAAGGGCATGGCGCGCGCCTGGATCTTCCGCCGCATGACGATCACGGCGGGAAGCACACACGCGCGAAGCTCCAGGGCGTGATGAACTGCGGCAGCACCGACGACGCCGACTCGCCCGCGTCCATGCGCGCGGCGTCGAGATAGGGTGTCGGGTCCATCAGGTCGGAGCGCCGCTGGTAGGGCGGGTTACGCCTGACGGTCAGCGGCCCGGTCGCCGAGTTGTCGTACATCTCGAAATGCAGCATGTGGCTGCCGCCCGAGAGCCGACCGATGCTGGCGATATGCTGGCCCTTGGTCACCGAGGCGCCGATGCGGATGCCCGCCGGCAGACGACGCGAAACCTCGCCGTAGCGCACGGTGAAGATGCCGTGGTCGACTTCCAGCGCGTAGGTGTCGTGATAGAAGTAGTAGAACGCCTTGACTTCGCCGTCCTCGACGGCGCGTACCGCCGTGCCGACTGGCGCGATCAGATCGCAGCCCGCGTGCTTGCGCGTGCCACTGGAGCGATTGGCGCCGAAGCGCCGTCCGCCCGTGTTGTAGGCCAGGGACGGCCTGGCATTCAGTGGAAACAACATAGGAACCCTCCGGCCTGAGCTACCCCGGGTGTGGCTCCCCCAAGTGATTAAAGTATGTGTGTGCTCACTTTTGTTGTCAACAGAAGAGTCGAAACGACCCTCCGAAAAAACTAGGGATAACGACTACGATATCGCCGCGCCGTTGCCGGAGAAACAGTCATGCCGCGTCACGCCTTCTTCTGCTTCCATCGCGAGCGCGACCGCTGGCGGGCGGACCAGGTGCGCAAGAGCTGGATCGAGCGCGACACCAGCGAATCCGGCTTCCCCGAGCCGGCGGACTGGAACGCGATCCTCGACGGTGGCGACGAGGCGCTCGAGGCCTGGATCGACCAGCAGCTCGAAGGCACGACGGTGACGGTGGTGCTGGTCGGCGCCGAGACCGCCGAGCAGGACCATGTGCTGACCGAGATCGAGAAGAGCTACGGCCGCGGCAACGGGCTGGTGGTGATCTTCATCAACGGCATGCTCGACCAGGGCGGCGCGCGCGACAAGAAGGGCGCCAACCCGCTGGCCGACTTCCAGGTCGACCACGATCGCGTGAAGGTGCCGCTGTCGAAGCTCTACCCGGCCTATGACTGGGTCACCGACATGGGCCGCATGAACCTCAACGCCTGGATCGAGGACGCCGCGCGGCGCGCCGGCAAGGCGTGAGCCCCACCCAGCGGCTGACCGCCCTCCTCGACCATCTCGGCATCCGTCAGGCGCACATCGCCACCCAGATGCCTGGCGACATCGCCGGGCTGGCGTCGATGCACGGCGAACGTCTGGCCGGCATCGTGCTGTGTGTGCCGACGCGGCTCGACCCGGCGCAGTTCGCGGGCGTGGGCGATCGCGTGTTGATGATCTCCGGCGCGCGTGGCCTCACCGCCGACGTCACGACGCGCGCCGCCGCGCGACTGTCCGGCGCGACGCGCCACGTGCTCGCCGACTACGAGGCGCCGGGCTGGGCCGATGTGATGGCCGATCGCACCACCGAGATCGCCACGCGCATGATGGGCTTCCTCGACGGTCACGCGGCCGGCGCGCCAAAGCCGCCCATGACCGAGGGCATGTACGCCGAAATCACCTACCGCGTCGAAGGCTCGGGGCCGGCGTTGCTGCTGCTGCCGTTCTTCCTCGCACCCTCGCAATGGACGCCGGCGATGCCCGAGCTCACCAGGCGTTTCAGCGTGATAACGCTGGGCGGCCCGCACCTGGGCGGCGTCGCGGCGCTGGAGGACCGGGCGAAGGCGCCGACCTACCAGGCGATGTTCCGCACGCTGATCGACATCATGGCGCCGAAACCGGGCGAGGCGATCCTCGATGTCGGCTGCGGCGCGGGTTCGCTCGATCGTCTGCTGGCCAAGCGACTGGGCGACGCCAATCCAATCACGGCGATGGACACCAACGCCTTCCTGCTGCGCGAGGCGGCGACGCTCGCGAAAGCCGACGGCGTCGACGCCACGATCAGCTTCGTGCCCGGGAACGCCGAGAAACTCCCATTCCCCGACGCATCGTTCGGCTGCGCCTTCTCGGTCACCGTGCTCGAGGAGTGCGACGCCGATCGCGCCATCGCCGAGATGAAGCGCGTGGTGAGGCCCGGCGGCCGCATCGGCATCGTCGTGCGCGCGATCGACATGCCGCAATGGTGGAACCTGAAGCTGCCACCCGACATCACGGACAAGATCGTCGTGCCGCCGCAATCCGTCGCCGCCGAGGGCGTCGCCGACGCCAGCCTCTACAAGCGCATGCGCGACGGCGGGCTCGTCGACCTCACCTGCTTTCCGTCACTGATCACGCTCGATCGTCCCGAGGGTCCGATCTGGCGCTATCGCGAGGATCACGTGCTGTCGTTGCTGAGCGGCGAGCAGATGCCGACTTGGCGCATGACGCGCGACGCGGCCGAGCAAGCAGGCCTGCTGTTCATGGCCCACCCGATGCATTGCGCCGTGGGCGTGAAGCCCGGCTGATCGAATCCCGTTACCTTCCCCCGGAGGGGGAAGGTATTCTCAATTCGCAAAGAACCTGTTGGGCGGACGCTTCAAGCCGAGATTTTCGCGCAAGGTAGTGCCCTCGTACTCCCTACGGAACAGGCCGCGGCGCTGCAGCTCGGGCACCACGCGATCGACGAAATCGTCGAGGCCTTGCGGCAGGTACGGGAACATCACGTTGAAGCCATCGCTGCCCTCCTCCATCAGCCATTGCTCCATCTGCTCGGCGATAGTCTGGGGCGTGCCGACGAAGCTGAGGCCGGCGAAGCCGCCCAGGCGCTGCGCCAGCTGACGCACCGTGAGGTTGTCGCGCTGGGCCAGCGCGATGGCGCGCTCGCGGCCGCTCTGGCTGGCGTTGCTCGGCGGGATCTCGGGCAGCGGTCCGTCGGGATCGAACTTCGAAGCGTCGGTGCCCAGCGCGATCGACAGCGAGGCGATGGCGCTGTCGTAGTGCACCAGGCTGTCGAGATGGGCTCGCTTGGCCTTCGCTTCCTCGACCGTGTCGCCGACCACGACGAAGGCGCCGGGCAGCATCTTGAGCTGGTCGGGCTCGCGGCCCACCGCCTTCATGCGTCCCTTGATGTCGGCGTAGAGCTTCTTGCCGTCCGCCAGGCTGCCTATGCCGGCGAACACCATCTCCGCCGTCTCCGCCGCGAGCTGCTTGCCGGCCTCCGAGGCGCCAGCTTGCACGATCACCGGCCAGCCCTGGATCGGCCGGCCGACATTGAGCGGGCCGCGCACGGAGTAGTACTTCCCCTTGTGGTTCAGCACATGCAGCTTGGCCGGATCGAAATAGATGCCGGCCTCGACATCGCGGATGAAGGCGTCGTCGGCCCAGCTGTCCCACAGCCCGGTGACCACGTCGTAGAACTCGCGCGCGCGGCGATAGCGCTCGTCGTGCTCCATGTGATCGTCGAGGCCGAAATTCAGCGCCGCGTCGGGGTTGGACGTGGTGACGATGTTCCACGCCGCGCGCCCGCCGCTCAAATGGTCGAGCGAGGCGAAGCGGCGCGCCAGGTGATAGGGCGCGTCGAAGGTGGTCGAGCCGGTGGCGATCAGGCCGATATGCTCGGTGACGGCGGCGAGCGCCGGCAGCAGGGTCGGCGGATCGATCGAGGTCACCGTGGCGCTGCGCTTGAGCGCCTCCATCGGCATGTTCAGCACCGCCAGATGGTCGGCCATGAAGAAGGCGTCGAACTTGCCGCGTTCCAGGGTCTGGGCGAAGCGCTTGAGGTGCTTGAAGTTGAAGTTGGCGTCGGGGAAGGCGCCGGGATAGCGCCAGGCGGCGGTATGGATGCTGACCGGGCGCATGAAAGCGCCGAGACGGAGCTGACGGGACATCGGACACCGGTGGACGTGACGGGCGTTGCCCGTCACTTAGCCGGCTCGACGCCGCGTTTCAAAGCGACATTCCCTCAACGCCGCATAAGTCACGCGCCGGTGTAGCGCACGGCGCGGCGACCCAGCAGGTCCACCTGTCCTACGCCGGTCGCAAGGCGGTCGCGGCCCCAGGACGTGACAGGTGCCGTGACCGGCTCGCGCAGCGATGTCTGCTTGGCGCCACGCAGCATCGGCTCGATACCGATGGTCGGTCGTGGCGGCACGGCGCTCACGCCCACCACCGTGGTGCTCTGCTTGTACTTCTCCGTGTAGTTCGTCTTGGTCAGGAACTCGGCCAGGTACTCCGCGAAGCGCGTCAGAGAATGGAAAACGAAGTGGCCGTAATTGGCGTCGAAGAGGCGGTAGGTGCCGGCGGCGCGTTGCACGACGATGGCGTGCGCCGAGTCCAGGGCGCGGCGCATCTCGAAATAGTAGAGCCCGTCGCCCTTGGCGATCTGTTCGAGGACCATGGCCGGCGTGATGCCCGCCTGCGCGGTGAAAAAGCGCGAGGTGTCCACCGGCACGTGGTACTGCTTGAGCACGGTCTGCACCCGGATGATCACCCCGCCCTTGGTCGCGCGGCTGCGGGCATGGTCGCGCGGCACCAGACCGAAACCGCCATCGGCCACCGGGCCCTCGTAGTTCTGAAAGGTGCGTACGCTGTAGCGGTAATCCTGGCCCCAGGCACGCAGCGCCATCCAGCGCATGGCGTAGCCGACGCAGCGGCCATGCGCGCCGCTGGCGACCCAGACCGGATCCATGTCGCTCTCGTCGAAGATGATATGGGCCTGGTCCATGGCGTAGACCATCTCGCCCTTCTCCAGCGCCCGGTGCTGGATCATGTCGAAGCCGAATTTGTCCGATAACATCGCGTCGCCCCCGCCCCATCCGTGTCCGGATGAGCACAGGGTAGCGATCGCGCCGTCGGGCGCTGTTCCGCGGGGCACAGGTCCCGCGGGATCTTGGATGCGATCAGGAGGCGGGACGCCGTTCCCTGGAGGGCTCGGCCCTGACGGTCGGCCGCATCGGCGCCGCCACCATCGCCGCGACGTCGAGCATCCGCCAGCGCGCGACGGCGCTGGCCCCGGCCACCGTGGTGCCCTTGTCATAGACGCGGCCGTAGTCGACCTGGCGCATGAAGCGGTCGAGGAAGCCCGCGAAGTTACGCAGGCCCTCGACCCGGAAGTGCCCGTAATGGCAATCGAACAGACGATATCGATCGCCCTCGCGCTGCGCGGCGAGCGCATGGACACGGCCGGTACGGTTCATCTCGAAATAGTATAGCCCGTCACCGTAGGAGAGCCGCGCGAGCACCAGGCGCGCGTCGATCGGCTGGGTCGTGTGCATGTAGCGGCGATCGCTCACGGCCACGCCATACTGGCGCAGCACGGTCTCGACCCGCGGCAGCACGCGCTGACCGATGCCGCGGCAGATCGCCTGGTCGCGCAACACCTCGGCGGGCGCGCCCTCGGATACGGGACCCTCCGACTCCTCGGGGATGGCGAACACGAAGTCCTGGTCCCAGGCGCGCTTGCCGATCCAGCAGAGCGCGTAGCCGACGCCTTCGCTGAGCGACGCCCAGCCTTCGTTCATGGCGTAGACCAGCTCGCCCCGCGCCAGCGCGTCGAGCTGGACCTGGCCCCACGGAAACGCCCCGTTCTCCATGCCTGTCGCGCTCCCCCGCCGACTCGTTCTTACGAGATGGCGCGGACAATACCAAGGGTCTCGACAGGCGCTGTTACCGGCGCGACAGGATCAGGCGGCGCGGTCGGCCGCCACGCTCTCGCGCAAGCCGGCGACGATCTCGAAGGAACGCAGGCGTGCCTGATGATCGAAAATCTGGCTGGCGATCATGACCTCGTCGACGCCGGTCTCGGCGATGAAGGCGGCCAAGCCACGCCGCACGGTATCGGGCGCGCCGACCACGGCGCGGCGCTGGGCGTGCAGCACCTGCGCCTTCTCGCGCGGCGTCCAGTACGTGTCCATGTCGTCGATCGGCGGCTGCAGCGGCGTCGGCGTGCCGCGCCGCAAATTGATGAATTGCTGCTGCGCCGAGGTGAACAGGCGGCGCGCCTCGGCGTCGGTGTCGGCGGCGAAGGTCGAGACGCCAGCCAGCGCGTAGGATCGCTGGAGGTATTCGGACGGCTTGAACTCGTCGCGATAGATCTTCAGCGCCTCGAGCAGGTAGTCGGGCGCGAAATGCGAGGCGAAGCCGAAGGGCAGGCCGAAATGGGCCGCGACCTGGGCGCCGAACAGGCTGGAGCCCAGGATCCAGACCGGCACGTTGAGGCCCTCGCCGGGCACGGCGCGTACCGCCTGGTTGGGGATCGCCGGCCGGAACCAGGCCAGCAGCTCCTGCACGTCCTGCGGAAAATTGTCGGCGGCGTTGAAGTAGCGGCGCAGCGCCTGGGCGGTGCGCTGGTCGGTGCCCGGCGCGCGGCCCAG
>CAYTFW010000235.1:0-7141 GCA_964437145.1 uncultured Rhizobiaceae bacterium | reverse complement strand
TCATCCGCCTCGCTGGCGCTCGGCACCTTCTCCCCGCCTTCGCGGGGAGAAGGGGGGACATCCGGGTGTTGCTTGGGCGCGTCGAGGCCGGCGGCGGCGAGCTTGGCCTGTGCCTCCGCGAGCGCGGCCCACGCTTCTTCGAGCTCGTCCTCGGTCTGGTCCAGCAGCTCCGTCGCCTGCCGCCAGTCCTCCCCGAGCTTGACGATCGCCCGCTCGTAGCGCTCGCGATCCGCCGACGGCAGCGCCGGCTCGGGCTTCCTGGCGAACAGCCCGATCCGACCCGTCAGCGCCGCCAGCGCCTGCAGCTTGCCGAGCTTCAAGGTCACCTGCTGCTCTGGTTTGCTATGGTTGGAGACCTTCAGCTCGAGGATGCCGGCGCGTTGCGCCTGGCTCGCCTTCTCCAGGTCGATGCGCAGGCGGCCGTCGTCCTCGACGCTGACGTAGTCGTCGATATTGGCGAAGGCGATCTGGGCGTATTCGCGCCCGATGCGCTCGACGGAGAGCTCCAGCGCCTGGGCGACGCGCTGGCGGCCGGCGGCGATAGCGGCCTCGATCCGGGGTTGGCGCAGCAGCCGCGAGGCGCTGGGCTGGGCGCCGCGGGCTGAGAAGCCGGCGCGGATGTAGGCGCGGGTGGCGTTGCCGTCCTTGAGGAACTCCAGGACGAAGCGCTCGTGACGGGGTGACAGGGGGGTGTTTTGGTCGGTCATGCCGACCAGAATACGCCCACTTCCGAAAACACCCCGTATTCCGCCGCTACGACCGTCGAACCCGAGCCTCCGATGCCGATGGCTCAGGGCTTTCTCTTGCCGCTACCGTGGCACGTTCCCTTCCGCGGAGCGGGAAGGGAAGATCCGCACCCACCAGCCGCAGGGCCAGCGCGGCGTAGCGTTCGGCGATGATCTCGGGCCGATCTGGACCAGCGGCGCGGTACCAGCCGGCCACCGCCGTGCACATGGTCAGGATCGCGCGCGCCGTCTCGGCTGAGTAGGGCTGGCTGAACGCGCCGCGCTGGCAGCCCTCGGCAACGACGTCCTTGAAGATTTGGCCGACGCGGTCGCGCAGGGTCACGACCTTGCGGCGGTCGGCCGGCGACAGGCTGCGCAGCTCGCTGTTGCCGATAAAGGACTCGTCCTGCCGCCTCGTGTGCAGCAGCACGTGCGCCCGCGCGATGGCCGCCAGCCGGGCCGCCGGATCCGGGCCGGCGGTATCGCGAGCGGCCTCGAGGTCGGCGATCAGGTCCTCCGTGACGCGCACCATGATGGTGCGCAGCATGTCGGCCTTGGATGGGAAGTAGTGGTAGGCGGCCGAGACGCTGACGCCAGCGCGCGCGGCGATGTCACGCATCGAGGCGCCGTGATAGCCCTGCTCGACGAACAGCGAAAGCGCCACGCGCAGCATAGCCTCGGCGCCATCGGCTTCCGCCGACGGCCGGCTCTTCAGCGCCGCCGAGGCGCCCACGCCCTACTCCGCCGCCATCGCCCGCGGCGCGCTACGGCCGACGCCGTGGCGCAGCAGCATGCCGGAATGCGCGCCGGTCTGCTGGTCGTCGCGGATCGTCACCTCGCCGTTGACCAGCACATAGCGATAGCCCCGGGCGCGTTGGATGCGTCGCCACTCGCCGCCCGGCAGGTCGTGCACGATCTCGTCCGGCAGCACGGCGAGGTTCTCGTAGTCGTAGACCACGATGTCGGCCGGCGCGCCCTTGCGCAGCACGCCGCGGCCGGTGAAGCCGGCGACCTCGGCTGGCAAAGCGGAGAGCCGCCAATGCGCCTCCTCGAGCGAGAGCATGCCGTGCTCGCGCACCACCTTGCAGATCGCCTCCGTGGGATAGCGCCCGGCGGTCAGGAACTTGGTGTGTGCACCGCCGTCGGAGACGCCGAACAGCACGTAGGGATCGGCCATGATCTCGCGTAGATGCTCGATGTTGCCGTTAGGTGGCGCGGCGAAGAACTCGGTCTTCAAATCCTCCTCGACCGCCATGTCGAGCATGACGTCGACCGGATGCTTGCCCATCTTCTGGCCCGCGTAGGCCAAGGTGTGGTCGAGCCACGCCTTGTTCTTCTCGGATTGCGGACCGACGATCACGATGTCGGGCAGCGGGCCGGTCGCGGTGCGCGGCATCTTGTCCTTCAGCGCGGCGCGGCGCGCCGGGTCGGCGAGCTTGGCCTTGCGTTCCTCCAAGGTGCCGGTGGTGGCGTCGCACCAGGCCTGGGAGTCGTCGAACAGGTTCCAGTTCTCGAAGGTGAAAGTGAAGCCGGCATCCGTCGTCAGGCCCTGGCCGACGACCCGGATGCCGCGCTCGCGGCAGCTCTTGAGCCAGGCGAGCACGCGGCGATGGATCTCGGGGCGATGATCGAAGGCCTGCACGACGTTCATGATCATCGGCCGGCCGCTGAGTTCCGCCATCTCCTCGTAGAAGGCGTGGTCCTTGGCGTTGTCGCCGGAGACCAGCAGCATCTGCATGAAGCCGTCGTTGCGCCGGCGCAGCACCTTGGCGAGCTCGCGGCAGGTGTCGTCGTGCATCACGTCGGTGGGCATCGGCGAGCCGTCGAAATCGCGCTGCACGCAAGCCGGGCCTGTCGGCAGCATGCGCTGCGCCGACCAGCCGCAGCCGCCGGCGTCCATCGCCTCCTCGAGCAGCCGGCAAAGCTCGCGATGCTCGGCGTCCGTGGGGCGCTTGCCCGCCTTGGCCGCCTCGAAACCCATCACCCAGATCAAGAGCGGGCTGATCGGCACGTAGGGCAGGATGTTGATCGCCTTGGGCGTGCGCTCGACGCTGTCGAGGAACTCGGGGAACGTCACCCAGTCCCACGGCATGCCCTGCTTCATCGAGGCCATCGGAATCGCCTCGACGCGTGTCATGGTCATCATCGAGCGTTCGCGCATCTCGGGCTTCACCGGCGCGAAGCCGAAGCCGCAATTGCCGATCACCACCGAGGTGATGCCGTGCCAGCCCGATAGCGTGCAGTAGGGATCCCAGAACAGCTGCGCGTCGTAATGCGTGTGCAGGTCGATGAAGCCCGGCGCCACGATCAGGCCCTGCGCGTCGATCACCTCACGCGCGTCGGCGGGATCGATGCGGCCGATCTCGGCGATCACGCCGTCCCTGATGCCGATATCGCCGCGATAGCGCGGCGCGCGGCTGCCATCGACGATCATGCCGTTGCGGATCACGCGATCGAAGCGGGTCATGGCGTCCTCCCTGCGAACTTAACGAACGTTCGCATGGGCCGGCGTCTCGAGCAACCCTCCGATTTGCAAGCTCTTCCTTCTCCCCGCGAAGGCGGGGAGAAGGTGGCGCGAAGCGCCGGATGAGGGGCTTCGCGGAGTCTCGACGACACAGAGCGACGTTGTTGCGTGAGGAAGCCCCTCATCCGCCTCGCTGACGCTCAGCACCTTCTCCCCGCCTTCGCGGGGAGAAGGGAAGACCGCCATATGGAAGAGCTCCCCAAAAAAGCAGAACGCCCGGGTCTTTCGACCCGGGCGTCCGACGCGGAAGCCTCCCTTATATCGTTCTATGCGACCGCGTAAATCCCGTGAAACGAACGTCACCCTGACCGGAGAATGAACGTTCGTCCACAGAGAAATGAGGCCCCCGGGGGCGGGGCGCCGCCTCAATTCCAACCCTAGTTGCGCGCCTTGTCGACCAGCGCCTTCTCCTTGATCCACGGCATCATGGCGCGCAGCTTCTCGCCGACCTGCTCGATCGGGTGCTCGGCCATCTTCTTGCGCATGGACTTGAACGAGGCCTGGTTGACCTTGTTCTCCAGCATCCAGTCGCGCGCGAAGCGGCCGGACTGGATGTCCTCCAGCACGCGCTTCATCTCGGCCTTGGTCTCGGCCGTCACGATGCGCGGGCCCGAGCGGTACTCGCCGTACTCCGCGGTGTTGGAGATCGAGTAGTTCATGTTGGCGATGCCGCCCTCGAAGATGAGGTCGACGATCAGCTTCACCTCGTGCAGGCACTCGAAATACGCCATCTCGGGCGCGTAGCCCGCCTCGACCAAGGTCTCGTAGCCGGCCTTGATCAGCTCGACCAGGCCGCCACAGAGCACGACCTGCTCGCCGAACAGGTCGGTCTCGCACTCCTCCTTGAACGAGGTCTCGATCGTTCCGGCGCGGCCGCCGCCGATCGCCGCCGAGTAGCTGAGCGCGATCTCCAGCGCGTTGCCCGAGGAGTTCTGCGCCACCGCCACCAGGCAGGGCACGCCGCCGCCGCGGGCGTACTCGGAGCGCACGGTGTGGCCCGGACCCTTGGGCGCGATCATGAACACGTCGAGATCGGCGCGCGGGCTGAGCAGGTTGAAATGCACATTGAGCCCATGCGCGAAGGCCAGCGCCGTGCCCTCACGCATGTTGGGGCCGAGATCGGCGTTGTAGATGTCGGATTGCAGCTCGTCGGGCGTCAGCACCATCACGACGTCGGCCCATTTGGCGCCGTCGGCCGGCGTCATCACCGTGAAGCCGGCGCCCTCGGCCTTCTTGACCGTGGCCGAGCCCTTCTTGAGCGCGATGCGCACGTCTTTCACGCCGCTGTCGCGCAGGTTCATCGCATGGGCGTGCCCCTGGCTGCCATAGCCGACGACCAGGACCTTCTTGCCCTTGATCAGGTTCACATCCGCGTCGCGATCGTAATAGACCCGCATTGTTCTCCGCCCTTCCGCCGGCCCGTCCGGCCTTTCCAGATGCGGGGGGTTACTACTCAACGGCTGGGGAAAAAGCCAGCGGCGATCCGCCGCCCGGCCCGCTGGCCCCACCCGCGCCGCGTGCTAAGGTGCTGCGGAATTGCATCCGGGGGCAAAAAACAACAGCATGCGCCTTGTTTTCCTGGCCGTCCTGGCGCTGCTGCCGGCGGCCTGCACGCCCGACGCGTCACCGACCACTACCGCCGCGGCCAGCCGCGACATTGTGCTGGTGCCGCAAACGCCAACGCTGCAGACACTGGCCCCGCTCGCCGACAAGTCCGAGCGCGACATCGCCTCGCACCCGGCGTCGATGCGCCTGATTGTCGACGCCGTCATCGGCATGACCGAGGACGAAGCGCGCGCCAACCTCGCCGACCGGACCCGCAACGTCCACGACGCGGGTCACGGCACGCAGATCAACTACACCAGCGCCGATGGCCGCTCGTTCCTCTGGTACCCGGGCAACAGCGTCATTCTTCCCGGGGCATGGAAGGTGGAGCGCTACGGAGGCTGGATCTGGGGTACGCGCCAGGACATCGTCCATGTCTGCTATCGCTATGGTCCCAACACTTTCAACCCGGTCACGGGCTCACAAGGCGCGGAATGGAATTGCAGCCACGCCGCGCTTAGCCTGCGCCGCACGCGCGAGAGCGCTGCGGGCGACGTGCTCGGCCTGGCACGACGATCCAACGTCCCGTTCGCGCTGAGTCGCGAGCCGACGTCGCTGCAGCAACTCGCAGCAAGGATCGGACACTGATTTCATTGGGGGAGGTAGTCTTGATGGGAATCCTGATCACAAAGGGCACGCTTGTCGCCGTCCTGGCAGCGGCGCTTGCGGCCTGCACACCAACGTCGCAGGGGCCAGCGACGGTTTCCGGAGGCCAGCAGAGCGCCGACACGGCGAAAGAGGAATTTACAGGCCTTCCGCTTCCGCAATGGCTCTTTTTTTTTGGTACGGCGACCACCGAGAGGCGTGGGTCCGTCTCCATCACCTCTTATGCCAATGGTCGAGCCACAATCGATGTGACGACGGTCAGCCGTACCGTCGCCGACGGCGCAAACAGTGCCGACGTTGAAATGGAGTTTAACCGGGGGATGGTAGCGCTTTACCACTGGTCGGAAGCGCTCGGTGGAAATCGCACGGGCGTACCTCATTTGCCACGGCTAGGCCTCCGGCCGACTGCCCGTTGCCCCGTCGGCGGCCTCGACTGGTACTGCGGGGGCTTCAAGCTCATCAGGCCGACAACTCCGGCAATCGTCGCTCACTACACCCGTGGCTACAAGGGAAGACCGGTGTTGATCACCGCGAAGACCGAGCCCGGCATGGAACCCGACGTGCAAACCTTCGTCGAATTCTTCTCGCAACAGATGGCGCAGGGTAGGTAGGGCTTAGCGGTCGAGCGCCAGCCGTAATCCGAGGACGGCGAGCACGCCGCCGGTGAGCCGTTCGATCCAGACCCGCGCGCCGCGATAGAGCTGTCGCGCACGGCCGCCGGAAAATAGCAGCGAAACGAAAGCGTACCAGACGAACTCGTTGAAGGCGACGATCATCACGACGAGCGCAGCGGCCTGCGGCGACAGATCGCGCGGCAGCAGGGCGGCCATGATGCCGCTGAAGAAGACGATCACCTTCGGGTTGGAGAGCTGCACCAGCAGCGCCTTCCAGAAGATGCCGCGCATGTCGGCTGCCGCCTGCTCGCCGCCGACCGGCGCCGAAAGCTCGCCTTTGCCAGCGTGGCGGATCAGCTGGTAGCCCAGCCAGAGCAGGTACAGGCCGCCCCCAATGCGCAAAGCCAGGTAGAGCCAGTCGGCGTGCTTGAACAGCGATTGCAGGCCGAACAAAGCGGCGGCCGCCCACAGCGCCGCGCCCAGGGTCAACGCCACCGTCGCCACCAGCGCCGCGGCGCGCGAGCGCGACGCGGCGACCTGCGCCACCAGTACGAAGCTGGGGCCGGGGCTGGCGACCGCCAGCATGTGGGCGATGGCGAAGCCGATCAGGCCGTAGGTCAGGTCCATGATTTGCCTAGCTTGCTGCAGAAACCCGACCCGAGCTTAGGGTGGCGGACAAAGCCCAACAACTATGCTTCATTGCCAGCCGGAACCCCGCGCCGCTTGAAAGTCGTGCGACGCGTGGCCCTGTCAGGCCGATACCCGCTCGGCGCACTCTCGAGAAAGGTCGTGTTTTGGCGACATTCGAAGAGTTCATGATCGGCCTGCATAAGGAACTGCCTGTCCTTGATGCCTATCGCGATCGCTGGAGCGCAAAATACGGCGGCTTTACCAAGACGATGCGCACGGCGTTTGATAGATGCGCGACATTGTCGACACCGCTTACGCCAAGCTCCGCTGCGAAGCTTCCGATTGTCGCGCTGTTCTTCGTCCGCGACATGGAACGCCTCGTGCTCCTTGCGCCAGACGATGTGATGATCACCTACGCAAGGGCCACGTCGGGACTG
>CAYTFW010000234.1:0-7143 GCA_964437145.1 uncultured Rhizobiaceae bacterium | reverse complement strand
GGGTGTGGATGTCGACGAAGCCCGGCGTCACCAGCAGGCCGCGCGCGTCGATCTCCTCGCGGCCGCGTGCCGTGACCTTGCCGACGGCGACGATCCGGCCATCGGCGATCGCCACATCGGCGACCATGGGTTCGCCGCCGCTGCCGTCGACGACGGTGCCGCCGCGGATCACCATGTCGGGCGTCGTGCTCATGGCGGTTCCTCGGATGAGTCGGGGTCGTAAGAGTACCGGCGCGGGCCGCCATCCGCCACGCGGCGGCGCGCAGGTCAGATATGAGGATCGGCCCGATGTGGCGGCGAGGCTGTCGCACACGGCTGTGTTCGATTGTCTTCGGGCCGCGCCGCTCCAGCGGCGCTCATGAGGCGTCGCTGGAGCGACGCGGCCCGAACGCCTTGAAAGCCGCCGCTTGGTCGGGGCGCGCCACTCCAGTGGCGCGTCTTGTCGTCCCACAGCCGCGCCACTGGAGTGGCGCGCCCCCAGCGCCTTGAGGCCAAATGCGATCGCCCTGGCTGTAGCGGCGACGGCGCGCTTTGGGCTAGAGAAGGCAGCTGTCGTCGTCGGGGGAATCGCATGAAGACCAAGCCTTTGGGCCGCACCGGACTCATGGTCTCGGAATTGTGCTTCGGCACCATGTCGTTCGGCGGCGACGCCGACGAGGCGATGGCCGGCCAGATGTACAAGGCGGTGCGCGACGCCGGGGTCAACTTCTTCGACACCGCCAACGAGTACAACAAGGGCCGGTCGGAGGAGATCCTCGGCCGCCTGATGAAGAGCGAGCGCGACGATCTGGTGATCGCCACCAAGTGCTTCAATCCCACCGGCCCCGACATCAACGCGCGTGGCGCCAATCGCCGCCACGTCACGCAGGCGGTGGAAGCCAGCCTCCGGCGCTTGGGCACCGACCGCATCGACGTGCTGTTCCTGCATCGTTTCGACACGCGCACGCCGATCGACGAGATGATGCGCGCGCTGGAGGACGTGGTGCGCTCGGGCAAGGTGATCTATCCGGCGGTCAGCAACTGGTCGGCATGGCAGACGCAGCGCGCCGTCGACATCCAGGAGCGCAACAACTGGGCGCGTCTGCAGGTCGTGCAGCCCATGTACAATCTGGTGAAGCGCCAGGCCGAGGTCGAGATCCTGCCGATGGCCGAGGCCAACGGCATCGGCGTGATCCCCTACAGCCCCGGCGGCGCCGGCCTGCTGTCGGGCAAGTACGCCAAGCAGGGTGTGGGGCGGCTGAAGACCAACAAGATGTACGAGGCGCGCTATGGCGATGCCTGGATGTTCGAGGTCGCCGAGGAGTACACCGCCTTCTGCCAGGAGAACGGCCTGCACCCGGTGAGCACCGCGGTCGCCTGGGTCGGCGCGCATCCCGCCGTCACCGCGCCGATCATCGGCGCGCGCAACACCGACCAGCTCAAGGACTCGCTGGCCTCGGTGAACGTGGCGATGACGCCAGAACTACGCACGAAGATCGCCGATCTCTCACGCACGCCACCGCCGGCCACCGACCGCTCGGAGGAGCTTAAGGCCGCGCGGTAGCAACCGACCTCATGCTGAGGAGCGCCCATAGGGCGCGTCTCGAAGCATGGGCAATGGACACCGGGCGTGTTGCCCACCCTTCGAGACGCGTCGCTGCGCGCCGCTCCTCAGGGTGAGGCCGTTCGCTACCGAGTCGTGATCTCGCCGCTGGCGCCGACCGTGACGGTTACCGTTATGGCGTTGCGGATGGCGGTGCCGTGCCACAGGCCGTCGGTCTTGCGCACCAGCTGGCTGACGTTGCGATAGCCCTGGGCTTCCAGGCGCCTTTTGGCTTCCGCTTCGGTCGAGATCTTGCCGCTGGTCGGCAAGCCGGCTTTCGGGTCGGCCTCGATGGGTTTCGCCGTCGAGGGGCCGCTCGGACCCTGAGCGAAGGCCACGCTGGTGCCCAGCGCGATGGCGATGGCGAGGACGATGCTTGTCTTCATGATGCATGCTCCCTCACGTGTGCCGCCCGATCAGCGGCTGATTTGCCGGATCAACGCGTGTGACTCATACGTAGGGATACTCGTTCCGGATGTCGCGCGGAAGCGGCGCGCGGCTGAGGTGCCAGTTTTGCGCCCCATGGCGCCAGGCCGTGATGTAGCCTGCCACTTCCCGCTGACCTGAGGAGGCCCGCACCATGACGGCCACTGGCGACTCGTTGCCGACCGCGACCCGCGTCGCCGATCCCGGCATCCGCGCCTTGTACCGACAGGAGAATCGCTGGCAGGCCTGGCTCGATGTCGAGGTGGCACTGGCGCGCGCACAGGCCGAGCTGGGCATCATTCCGAAGGAGGCGGCGGAGGCGATCGCGGCCAAGGCGAGGCTCGAGCTGATGGACCGCGCGCGCATCGACGAAGGCTTCCGCCGCACCGGCCACACCTTGGTGCCGCTGGTGTGGGAGCTGGGCCGTGTGGTCGGCGAACCGCATGGTGGCTGGGTGCATTGGGGCGCTACGACGCAGAACATCACGCAGACCGGCGACCTGCTCGTGCTGCGTCAGGCGCATGCGATTTTCCTGCGGCAGATCGGCGAGGTGCTGTCGGCGATGGCTGATCTGGCGGAGCGTACCGCTGAGATGCCGATGGCCGGCCGCACGCATGGCCAGCACGCGGTGCCGGCAACGTTCGGCTACAAGGTCGCGGTGTGGATCGACGAGCTGCTGCGTCACGTCGAGCGCCTGAAGCAGGCGGCGCCGCGCCTGTTCGTCGCCATGCTGGGTGGCGGCGCCGGCACCTTCGCCTCGCTGGGCAAGATGGGGCCACCGGTGCAGCAGGGCATCGGCAAGCAGCTCGGCTTCGGCTCGATGACCGTGCCGTCGCGCGCGCTGGGCGATCATCTCGCCGAGAACATCTGCATCCTCGGCCTGCTGGCGGCGACCGCCGGCAAGATCGGTCGCGAGATCTACACCCTGATGAAGACCGAGTTCGGCGAGGTCGAGGAGCCGGTGCCGCCGGGCACGGTCGGCAGCTCGACCATGCCGCAGAAGCGCAACCCCAAGCTCTGCCAGGACGTGATCGCCGCCGCCGCCGAGATCCGCGCCATGGTGCCGCTGGCGCTGGAGGCGATGACCACCGAGCACGAGGCCGATCGCACCACCAGCCTGATGATGGATAGCGCCGAGGCGCGCGCATGCATCGCGACAGGCGACATGCTGAACCGCTTGGGCGAAATCATGCGCGGCCTGAGCGTCGATCCCAAGCGCATGCGCGCCAATCTCGATCTCGGCGGCGGGCTGATCATGGCCGAAGCCGTGATGCTCGACCTGGGCGCCGCGATCGGTCGCCAGCACGCACACGACGTGGTCTACGACGCGGCGCAAGCCGCCTTCGTCGAGGGCAAGGCGTTCTCCGACCTGCTCGCCGCCGACAAGCGCCTCACCGCGCATATGGATCGCAAGGCCATCGACAAGCTGCTCGATCCCACCGCCTATACCGGCCTGTGCGCCGACATGGCGCGCGAGGGCGCCACGCGGGCGCGGCAGGCTGCGGCGACGTTGCTGGCGTAGGCTCTCGCCTTCGGGCCGCGCCGCTCCAGCGGCGCTCTTCCGCTATCGCACCAAGAGCGCCGCTGGACCGGCGCGGCCCGAAGATAAGAGGAGGGGACACCGATGGAACTCAAAGGCACGGTCGCCGTCGTCACCGGCGGCAATGGCGGGTTGGGGCAGCGCATCTGTCACGCGCTCGCGGCGCAAGGCTGTCACATCGCGGTGGTCTACGCGCAGAGCAAGGACCAGGCCGAGGGCGTCGCGCGCCAGCTGGAGCGCCATCAGGTCAGCACAGCGGCGTTTCAGTGCGACGTCACGAAACGCGACCAGGTGCAGAAGCTGGTCGATGACGTGGTCAAGCGCTTCGGCCGGCTCGATATCCTGATCAACGACGCCGCCTACAACAAATCGATCCGCTTCCAGGATCTCGACGGCCTGACCTACGAGGAATGGAACAAGATCCTCGATATCAACCTCACCGGCCCGATGCTGCTGACCAAGGCGGTGGCGCCGGTGATGAAGAAGCAAGGGCAGGGCCGCATCGTCAACATCTCCTCGGTCGCGGGGCTCGGGCCGACGGGCTCGTCGATCGCCTATGCCGTATCGAAGGCCGGCCTGATCCATCTCACCAAATGCATGGCGGTGGCGCTGGCGCCGGAGGTGCTGGTGAACTGCGTCGCACCCGGCCTGCTCGAAGGCACGCGCGCCACGGCGAACCTCCGGCCCGAGGTGGTCGAGACCGGCCGCAAGGCCTCGTTGCTGGGCAAGGCGGCAGACAAGGACGACTGCGCCGACCAGGTCGTCACCATGTGCCGCACCAACACGATGACCGGCCAGACGCTGGTGATCGATTCGGGCCGCACCTTCCACTAACGCTCGCGGAAGGTCCGCGCGATCTGTTCGCGAAGCGGCCGCACGAGATAGCCCAATGGCGTACGCGTCTCGGTCTGGATGAAGGACTCCGCCGGCATGCCGGGCACGAGACGCAGGCCGGTGAGATTCTTGACCTCGGCTTCGGCCAGCGCGATGCGCACGGTGTAGTAGCTCATGCCGGCCATCGGTCCCGGCTGGGTCTCCTTGGTCAGGTCGGCGGAGATGCGGATCAGTCGGCCGTTGAGCTCCGGCGTGGTGCGCTGGTTGCCGGCCATGATGCGCACGACGGCGTGCGAGCCCTCGGCGATCTGGTCGATGTCGTTGGGCGCCACCTTGGCCTCGACCACGAGTTGGTCGGATTGTGGCACGATCATCATGATGGTCTCGCCGTTGCCGATGATACCGCCCACGGTGTGCACCGAGACGCTGTGCACCACGCCCGACTGCGGCGCGCGGATGTCGACGCGGGCGAGCTGGTCCTGGGCCGCGACCATGCGTTCGCGCAGCTCGGCGATGCGGCCCTGCACCTCGCGCGTATCCTTCAGCACCTCGGTGCGGAAGTCCTGGTCGAGCTGCAGGATCTGCAGCTCGGTCTCGCTGATGCGCCCGCGCGCGCGGGCGATCTCGGCGACGTAGTTGCCGCGCTCGCCGTCGAGCCGCACGCGCTCGCGCTCCAGCGCCATGACGCGCGACACCGAGACCAGCTGCTTCTTCCACAGTTCCTGCACGCCGGCGAGCTCGCTGGTGATGAAGCCGATCTCCTGCTCCTTGGCGGTCATCTGCGCCGTCAGCCCGCGGATCTCCTCGCCCGACTGCGCGATGCGCTCGCGCAGCTGCGCGCGCAGGCCGGCGCGGGCGCGGGCGCGGGTCTCAAACAGCTTGACCTCGTCAGCCATCGACTGCGCGACAGTCTTCTCGCCGGCGCGGCCGAGAAGCTCGTCGGAGAAGGTGATCCGCTCGGCGCCGTCGCGCTCGGCAGTCAGCCGGGCCTGGCGCGACAGCAGCTCGTCGATCTGCGCGCGCGCCATGCCGAAGCTCGCGCGCGCCACGGTGTCGTCCAGACGCACCAGTATCTGGCCTTCGCGCACGGTGTCGCCCTCGCGGACCAGCAGCTGGCCGACGATGCCACCGCCGGGATGCTGCACCTTCTTGACATTGGATTCGACGACGATGCTGCCCGATGCGATCACCGCGCCGCTGATCTCGCTCGTCGTCGCCCAGACGCCGAAGCCGCCGAACAGCAGCAAGGCGAGCGCCAGGCCGATGCGGTTGAGCCGGCGTATCGCCTGAAGCGGGGAGGGGGTGTTCGATGTCATGCGCCGCTCGCCGCGGCGGCGGGTTCGCCGACCACCTTCAGGGGCATTGAACTCTGCGCCGGACGCGGCTGCATCTTCTGCAGGACTTCGTCGCGCGGACCGAAGGCCTGCTGCGTGCCGTTGCCGACGATCAGCACCTTGTCGCAAACCGCCAAGGCCGAGGCGCGGTGGGCGACCATGAGGACGACGGCGCCGCGCGCCTTGGCCGCGCGCAGCGCCTGCATCAGCGCCGCCTCGCCCTCGGCGTCGAGATTGGCGTTGGGCTCGTCGAGCACGAGCAGGAACGGATCGCCGTACAGCGCGCGCGCCAGCGCGATGCGCTGGCGCTGACCGCCGGAGAGCGCCGCGCCGCCGTCGCCGATCGGCGTGTCGTAACCCCGCGGCAGGCGCAGGATCATGTCGTGCGCATGCGCGGCGCGTGCGGCGGCGAGGACCGCCTCGTTGTCGGGTTTCGCCGCCATGCGGGCGATATTCTCGGCCACCGTGCCGTCGAATAGCTCGACATTCTGCGCCACGAAGCCGATATGGCGGCCCAGCGCCGCCGGCTCCCACTGGTCGAGCGCCGCGCCGTCGAGGCGCACAACGCCATCGGCCGGTGGCCAGATGTTCACCAGCACGCGTGCCAGGGAGGTCTTGCCGCCGCCGCTGGGACCGATGATGCCCAGCGATTCGCCGGCCTTCAGGCTGAAATGGATGTCGCGCAGGATGGCTTCCGCGCCCAGCGCCGGCGGCATCACCGCGATCCGCTGGACTTCGAGGCCGCGCCGCGGCGCGGGCAGGGCGGTGGAGGCGGCGCGCGGCGGCAGGCGGGTGAGCAGCTCCGACAGGCGTCGCACGCCCTCGCGCGCGCCGACGAAGCCGCGCCAATTGGCGATCGCGGTCTCGATCGGCGCCAGCGCGCGGCCCATCATGATCGAGGCGGCGATCATCCCGCCCGGCGTCATGCTCTGGTTGATCACCAGGTAGGCGCCCAGCCCCAGGATCAGCGATTGCAGCAGCATGCGCACGACCTTGGTCGTGACGCCGTAGGCGGCGATGACGTCGGCCGAGCGTTGCATCGCGGTCAGATAGCGGCTGTTGACGCCCTCCCAGCGCGCGGCGAGGTCGGCGTGCATGCCCATCGCGGTCGCGGTCTCGCCGTTGCGACGGCCCGATTCGAGCAGCGCCTGGCGCGTGCCGGTATCCCTGGCCAGCGCCGTGGATGGATCGCGGCTGGCGTGCTCGGTGAGGACCGTGAGAATCACCAGGACGATGGCGCCGGCCAGCGACAGCAGCCCGATCCAGGGATGGATCAGGAAGCAGACGAGCAGGAACACCGGCATCCACGGCAGGTCGACGATCGCCACCGGGCCGGCGCCACTCAGGAAGCCGCGGATCTGGTCGAGATCGCGCACCGGCTGGTGCGCGTCGCTGGGCTGGCGGGTGACGATGCCCAGGCGCAGCAC
>CAYTFW010000233.1:0-7230 GCA_964437145.1 uncultured Rhizobiaceae bacterium | reverse complement strand
GGCGGCGAGCGCCGCCGCGTCGCGCTCTGCCGCCTGCTGTTGTCGAAGCCCGACATGCTGCTGCTCGACGAGCCCACCAACCATCTCGACGCCGACTCGGTCGCCTGGCTCGAGCGCTTCCTGCACGACTATCCCGGCACCGTCGTGGCGGTGACCCACGATCGCTACTTCCTCGACAATGTCGCCGGCTGGATCCTCGAGCTCGATCGCGGCCAGGGCATTCCCTGGGAAGGCAACTACTCCTCGTGGCTGCGCCAGAAGGAGACGCGGCTGGCGGTCGAGGAGAAGACCGCCGACGCGCGCCGGCGCACCTTGCAGCGCGAGCTGGAGTGGATGGGCACCAGCGCGCAAGCCCGGCGCAGCAAGAGCAAGGCGCGTATCGCGGCCTACGAGCAGATGCTGGCCGAGAACGAGAAGCAGACCCTGGAGCAGGCGCAGATCGTCATCCCGCCCGGCCCGCGCCTGGGCGACCTGGTGATCCGCGCCGAGAAGATCTCCAAGGGCTACGGCGATCGCCTGCTGATCGACGGCTTGAGCTTCAACCTGCCGGCCGGTGGCATCGTCGGCGTGATCGGCGCCAATGGCGCGGGCAAGACCACGCTCTTCCGCATGATCACCGGCCAGGAGAAAGCCGATACCGGCTCCTTCACCGTCGGCCCGACGGTGAAGCTGGGTTACGTCGACCAGTCCCGTGATTCGCTCGACGCCAACAAGACGGTGTGGGAGGAGATCTCCGGCGGCAACGACCTGATCATGTTGGGCAAGCGCGAGGTCTCGAGCCGCGCCTATTGCGGCGGCTTCAACTTCAAGGGGCCGGACCAGCAGAAGAAAGTCGGCCAGCTCTCCGGCGGCGAGCGCAACCGCGTGCACCTGGCGAAGATGCTCAGGACCGAGGCCAACGTGCTGCTGCTCGACGAGCCGACCAACGACCTCGACGTCGATACCTTGCGGGCGCTCGAGGAGGCGCTGGTCGATTTCGCCGGCTGCGCCGTGATCATCAGCCACGACCGCTGGTTCCTCGACCGCATCGCCACCCACATGCTGGCCTTCGAGGGCGACAGCCAGGTGGTGTGGTTCGAGGGCAACTACCAGGACTACGAAGCCGACCGGAAGCGCCGGCTGGGCGCCGAGGCCGACCAGCCGCATCGCATCAAGTACAAACCGCTGGTCAGGGCGTAGGTCTTACCTTCCCCCACCGGGGAAGGTAAGAATGGCCGCGTCGCCGCGCGCATTGCGGTGGGGTAGGAATTATGCAAAGTCACCGCGAAAGGCGTACGGGCCGGCCCCTCGCGGTCCTGTCGCGGATCAGATCCGCCGCGGCGCTCCCACTCACTTCTGGTGCATGAATCTTGTCGGGGTTGCGGCAAAGAATCGGCAGCTTCCTTCAATCGCCCATCGGACGCCTCCTGGTGGATGTCGCGCGGCGATACAAGGGCGGGCTGTGGACGGTCTTCATCGTCTCCAATATCGCGGCCATCGTCGGCGCGCTGCAGTACCCGCTGATCACCGTGTTCGTCAGCGCGGTGGCCGGCGGACAGGCGGCGCAGGAGGGCATCACCCAGGACATCATCAACTGGATACGTCAGCTGCCCGGGCTGAACGTCTTCGAGGGCCAGCGCGGGGTGATCATCAGCATCCTGGTGGTGCTGTTCTTCCAGATCACGCTCAACGCCTTCATCGCCTATCTCTACTCTAGGGTGGTCGCCACGGTGAATGCCCGCATCGCCAACGACCTGTTGGTGCTGGCCGCCGACAAGGCGCTGGGCATGCCGATCGAGTTCTTCGACCGCTCCAACACCGGCGAGCTGCGCGCCAAGCTGACCGATCCGCCGCTCAACGACATCCCGTACTTCATCTTCAGGCTGCAGGAGATCGCCTCGCAGCTGGTGCGCCTGCTGGTCACGGTCATCGTGCTGTTCTGGCTGTCGACGCAGCTGGCGGTGCTGATGGTGCCGGTGGGCGTCATCATCGGCCTGATGGCGCATCGCACCCACAAGCGCATCTTCAGCCTGCTGCACGCCATGCGGGCGATCGAGATCAAGTTCGCCGGCCAGTCGCACGAGCTGCTCGAGGGCATGCGCATCGTCAAGCAGAGCAACCAGGAACTGCACATGCGCGACGCCTACGCCGGGACCGGCGGGGACCTGATCGAGCGCCGGCGCGTGTTCGCCATCAAGCAGTCCGAGCAGAACTTCGTGCTCGAGTTCGGCGGCCTGCTGATGATCAGCTCGGCGTTCGGCGTGCTGGCGCTGTCGGAATGGGGCAGCTTCGGCGATCGGCTGGGGATCGGCGTCGGCTTCTTCGCCGCCATGCTGCGCGCCTACATGCAGCTGCGCCAGATCGTCGCCGACGTCAATTCGCTGGCGCCGCAGCTGCCGCGCGTGCTGGGCTACGCCGACATCGTGCTGGCGGTCGAGAAGGCCAAGCCGCCGACGCACAAGGAGCCGCCGCCGGCGGCGACGGTGCCCGGCGCGCTCGACGTGCGCGGCGTGTGGTTCCAGTACGTCGAGGATCGCTGGGCGCTGAAGGACATCAACTTCTCGGTGGCGCCGGGCACGACCACGGCGATCGTCGGCCTGTCGGGCTCGGGCAAGACCACCCTGCTGGAGATCCTCGCCCATCTGCGTTTCCCGCAGCGCGGCCGCGTGACGCTCGACGGCAAGGACCTCGACGCCTACGACGCCACCGGCCTGCGCGGCGCCATCGGCTACGTCAACCAGGACCCGTTCATCTTCAACGGCAGCCTGCGGCGCAACCTGGTGTTCGCCAAGCCCGACGCTAGCGACGAGGAGATCGAGAAGACGATCCGCATGGCGGCGCTGACCGACGTCGTCGCCGGCTTCAACGGCGACCTCGAGGCCGAGATGGGCGATCGCGGCCGGCTGCTGTCGGGCGGCCAGCGCCAGCGCGTGGCGCTGGCGCGCGTGCTGATGCAGAAGCCGGCCTTCCTGATCCTCGACGAGGCGACCAGCGCGCTCGACATCAAGACCGAGCGCGTGATCTTCGACCACCTGATGGCGACGCGCCAGGAGCGCGGGCTGATCGCCGCGACGCACCGCCTGGTGTCGACCACTAACTTCGACCGCATCGTCATGATCCACGACGGCCGCATCGTCGAGGAAGGCACGCACGCCGAGCTGATGGCGCATGGCGGCATGTACGCCGACCTGTTCAAGTTCCAGACCGACGCCATCGCCTTCGCGCCGCAGGCCAGCCTCGCGTGACCTCTTCTCCCTCTCCGCGAGCGGGCAGAGGGAGACACACCGCATCGTCATGACGGCTGCCGTCGACTCAAGCTAGGCTCTCGCGTCCGTCGAGGCTTCATGCGTAATCCACGCCGCAAGGTTGGCTATTCACTGGCCGTTGCCGTTCTCGGGGGCGGTGCCGCGCTGGCGGCTGCTTTCAGCGCCGACTGGATCGGCGACGGTCCGAGCGCCGTGATCACCTCTTTCGGCGGCATCTGTGCGATCTTCGGCCTGTTCGGCGTCCTCATGACGGTGTTTGCCGCCATCGGCCACGCCCGGCTGATGTCGGGCCGCGGCGTGATCGAACGCTGGCACATCACGCCGGACGAATGGGATCGCTTCCGCGCCTTCGACGCCATCCGCGCCGCGCAGGCCCCGACGCTGGTCAACGAATTGAAGATCCAGAAGAGCACGCCGAAACAAGGTGTCGACGTGATCGTTGGCCGCACGCAACTCATCGTCGACGGCTCGTACCACACGCTGAGATTTCGCGGCCTGCCCGAGCTGCGCGCGGTCGGGTGGTTGAACGCGCCGGCCGATCCCGAATGCCTGGAGTTCGCGCTCCTCTATCCCGGGGGGCGGTACGGCGGCGCCAGGATGCTCAGCCTGCGCGTACCGGTGGCGCCCGCCGCGCGGGAAGCCGGCGTGCGCGTCTACCACCACTTCAAGTCGAGCATTCCCGAGCTGCGGCCGGGGCTCGCCTATCGCCGGCCGCGATTGGTCATCGGTGGTGGCATCGGCCTTTTGTTGACGGGCCTGGCGGTGGGCGGCATCGGGTGGCTGCTCGACGCGCGCGGGGTGACCGGAGATCTGCCGGTCATCCTCCTAGTATCGGGCCTCGTCGTGGGGTTCTTTGCGTTGCTGGTCACCGCGATGGTGGTGCTGATAACGCAGCCCTGGAAGAAGACGTAGCGGGCGGATATCGCAGACGAACGGCCGCGTTCGTTTTCGACAGCCGCTCCATGCGCGCGCGGCTCTCCGCGTCGGCCGGTGCATAGAGCGAGACGGAGAAATCGCTGTCGCGGCCAAGTGGCTGCAACACGGCGAAGTCGAATGCCATGTCGCCGACCAGGCCGTGGCGCACCGTCTTGCGCCAGATCGGCGGCTCGGCGAGGTCGCGGTCGGCCCACCAGCGCGCGAACTCCTCACTCGATGCACTGAGCAGCGCCACGAGCGACGCCAGCACCGGATCGTCGGCCATCGACGCCGTCGCCAGCCTGAACTGCGCCACCGCCACGCGCGCCACCGTTTCCCAGTCCAGAAAGATCGCGCGCCACAGCGGATCGAGGAACAGGCGGCCGAGCACGCTGGCGCGCGCCGGATCGCCGCTGTCGAAGGCGCCCAGCAGCAATCGGGCCGGCCGGTTGGCGGCGACCACCTGGCGGTAGCGGTTGGTGATGTAGGCGGGGTGCGGCGCCAGCCCGTCGATCAGCGACAGCAGGTTGGCGGTGGGCATCGCCTCGCCGATCGGGCCGGCGTGTGCGTCGAGATCCGGCCGCGCCAGCCTGAACAGATAGGTCTGCTCCGCCTGGCTCAGCCTAAGCGCGCGACCGAGCGCGCGGAGCGCATGCGGCGAGGCGTTCACGTCGCGGCCCTGCTCGAGCCAGACATACCAGGTAGCGCTGATGCCGGCGGCCTCGGCGACCTCCTCCCGGCGCAGGCCGGCGGTACGCCGACGGCCGCCCGGCGTGATGCCGAACACCGCCGGGTCGAGCCGCTCGCGGCGGCCGCGCAGGAAGCGCGCGAGCTCGTGACGCTGGGTGGTGGGTTGTATACCAGTATAATCAGTCATCTTGTACCAGTGTAGCATGACCCTAGGATCGGGGCCATGTCGCCGCTCAGCCAGATCCGCCAGATCGACTACACCGTGATCTTCGCCCGTGACCTGCCGGCCATGCGGCACTTCTACGAGGCCGTCATGGAGTTCCCGCTGCTGCGGGTGCTGAGCGAGCAGTGGGTCGAATACCGCGTCGGCGCCAACACCTTGGCGCTAACGATGTACGGCGCGCGCTTCGGCGGCGCGCCCCCGGCCGCCGGCGATCTCTCCCTGCAACTGGCCTTCCGCGTCGCGCCGCCCGATGTAGCCCAGTGCGCGGCGGCGCTGGAGGCCAAGGGCGTGACGCTGATCGCGCCCCTTACAGACCACCCCTTCGGCCACCGCACGATCTTCTTCCGCGATCCCGACGGCAACGTGCTGGAGATCTACGCGGAGCTCTAGAGTCCTCTGTCATCCCGAGCGCAGCGAGGGATCTAGGCGTCTTCCCTAGATCCCCCTCGCTGCGCTCGGGATGACAGGATCGTAGAACGCTACCGCCGCTCGCCGCGACCGACGTCCTCGATCACGGCGAGCAGCTCGGCGCCGACATCGTTCCAGCCGCGCGGCACAAAGCGGTCGCGGATGCGCGCGTTGGCGGCGTCGAGATAGCCTGGCTCGGTGATGACGCGGCGCAGCTCGGCGAGCCAGGCCGCCTCGTCCTCGGCGTCGGCGTGGAAGGCGAGGCCCTGGCCTGCCTCGGGCAGCGAGGTGTTGTCGGCGGCGAGGCAGTATTTGCCGAAGGACAGCGATTCGAGAATCGGCAGGCCCCAACCCTCGTACAGCGACGGGAAGATGCTGAAGGCGCAGTTGGCGTAGAGCCAGGCGACCTCCTCGTCGGTCGGCCCTTCGACGAAGCGCAGCGTGTGGTTCCACATCGTCGCGTCGGCCGTCATGGTCGCGAACAGCTCCTCGGTGCGCCAGCCGCGCTGGCCGGCGAACACCAGGGTCGGCACCGCGTCGCCCAGCTCCTCGACCAGGCGCCGCCACAGGCGATAGGCGAAGCGGTGGTTCTTGCGCGGATTGATGGTCGAGACATAGACGACGAAGCGCCCGGGCTCGAGCGCGTGGTGTGCCAGCGCCGCGGCGGGTCGTGGCGGGGCGTCGCGCTTCAGATCGGCGCTGAGCGGCACGGATGTCACCGGGCGGATCGCCACCTGGCGTTCATGCGCATAGGCCTCGACGTCGCGCGCGACATGGGCCGAGATCGCGCACAGCCGGTCGGCGGTCGCGAGCAGCCCGTCGATGTAGCGCGTGAAGCGGCCGCGACCGGTCTCGTCGGTAAAGAACTCTGGACGGCGGATCGGAAGCAGATCGTAGATCAGGCCGACGAAACGCAGGCCGCGCGCGCGCTTGAGCCGCGCCACCGCCTCCATCGGCCTGGTGTTCCACCAGATGCCGAGCAGGATCATGGTCGCGTCGGGCGCGACGTCGAGGTCGTGCGGCGCGTGGCTCCTCCGCGCGCCCTCGCGTGACTCGACCAGCGTGTCGATGAAATGGCCGCGGCGATCAGCGTTCTCGCCGAGCCGCAGACGGCTCGCCATCGCGCGCCGCTGCTCCGGCGACAGATACGGCCAGGCGGCGGCGATGCGGCGGAAGGCGGCGCGCGCGATGGTGCGGCCGGGCTCGCCGCCCAGCGACAGGCGTCGCGCCCCCATCGCCGATATCGAGGCCAGCAGCCGCTTGAGCGCGGCGAGGGGATGCGCGCGCCGCGGCTCGGCGCAGATCGCGTCGAGGTCGAGCGACTGGGCGCGCGTGATCGACTCGATGAAGGCGTCGAAATCGATGGCGTCGAACCGGCCGCGCCGGCTGTTCCAGGCGACCACCGTCGCGCCGCGCGCGGCGAGGTATTTCGCGACCTCGTACTCGACGCGCGGAATCCCGGTCTTCTTCTGGTGACGGCTCTCGAGGAGGTTGGTCACGCAGACATAGATCGGCGGCTGTCGCGTCACGTCTGTCCGCTTCCACCGCCGGACGAGGGAAATGGTGCCCCGAGTCGGATTTGAACCAACGGCCTACCGCTTACGAAGCGGTTGCTCTACCGCTGAGCTATCGGGGCGCCGCGCGGCTTGTACGGGAAACGCCGGGGAGTCGCAAGGGTGCCGGGCGGGCGCAAGGCTGGGGGCGCGCCACTCCAGTGGCGCGGCGGACGATCGACAAGACGCGCCACTG
>CAYTFW010000232.1:0-7257 GCA_964437145.1 uncultured Rhizobiaceae bacterium | reverse complement strand
CCTTGGGGGGTGCGAAGCTGGCGGTGGTCGCCGACGAAAGCCGTTACGCCGACCTCAAGCGCGCGCTCGACGGCTCGGGCATCGCCGTCGCCAGCGGGTCGGCGGGGCTGCGCGAGGCGGCGGCGCGGCCGGCGGAGTGGGTGATGGCGGCGATCGTCGGCTTCGCCGGCCTGCCGCCCGTCCTGGTCGCCGCCGAGCGGGGCGCCACCATCGCGCTCGCCAACAAGGAAGCCCTGGTCTGCGCCGGCCGCCTGCTGATGGACGCGGTGCGGCGCGGCGGCGGCACGCTGATGCCGGTCGACAGCGAGCACAACGCCATCTTCCAGTGCCTGGAGGAGCGCAATCGCGACCGGGTGGAGCGGCTGATCCTCACCGCGTCGGGCGGGCCGTTCCGCGACTGGTCGCTGGCCGAGATGGCGACGGCGACGCCGGTGCAGGCGGTGAAACATCCCAACTGGGACATGGGCGCCAAGATTTCGATCGATTCGGCGACCATGATGAACAAGGGCCTCGAGCTGATCGAGGCCCACATCCTGTTCGGGGTCGCCCCAGAGCGGATCGAGATCGTCATCCACCCTCAATCGGTGATCCATTCGATGGTCGCCTACAGCGACGGCTCCGTCCTCGCCCAGCTCGGCAGCCCCGACATGCGCACGCCGATCGCGCATGCGCTGGCTTGGCCGGAGCGCATCGAATCCCCCTCGGAGCGGCTGGATTTTCGCACGCTTCAGGCACTGACCTTCGAAGTCCCTGATATTGAACGATTTCCCGCCCTGAGACTGGCGCGGGAGGCCTTGCAAAGCGGCGGAATATCGACGACAATAATGAATGCCGCCAATGAGATAGCGGTTGGTTCTTTTCTTGCGTCTGAGATTGGCTTTCTCGATATCGCACGGATTGTGGAAGATGTCCGTGCCGGGTTGGGAAGAAGGCTGACGCTCGCGGGCGACTGTGTCGATTTCGCCGCATTGCGAGCGATTGATGAGGAAGCCAGAGCCGAGGCCAAGGCTTTGTGCGCGACGCGCCGGCATCGGGTTTGAACGCGGGGGAATGTAGCGCCGATGGATTTTGTCGCATTCATTACCAACAACATCCTCACGTTCATCGTGATCATGACCGTGCTCGTGTTCGTCCACGAGTGGGGCCACTACTGGGTCGGTGTCCGTAACGGCATCAAGGCCGAGGTGTTCTCCGTCGGCTTCGGTCGCGAGCTCTGGGGCTGGACCAGCCCGAAGACCGGCACGCGCTGGAAGATCTCGATCCTGCCGCTGGGCGGCTACGTGAAGTTTCTCGGCGACAGCAATCCCACCGGAGCGGGCGCCGTCGATGACCGACTCAACGCGGAGGAGCGCAAGCGCGCTTTCCACACCCAGCCGCTGGTCGTGCGCGCCGCCGTTGTCGCGGCTGGTCCGATCGCCAACCTGCTGCTGGCCATCGTGCTGATGTTCGTCCTGTTGATGACCTATGGCCGGCCCTTCACGCCGCCGCAGATCGTCGTGCCGGCGGGCGCCAGCCCGGCCGCCGCCGCGGGTCTTCAGACCGGCGACGTCGTCACCGAGATCGCCGGCCGCGGCGTCGACAGCTTCGAGGACATCATCGGCGTGGCGCAGCTCTATCCCGGCGTGCCGATCACCATCGTCTTCACGCGCGACGGCAAGAGCTATCACCGCTCGATCACGCCGGCGCCGCGTCTTCTGGTCGACCGCTTCAAGAACGAGCATCGCATGGGCGATCTCGGGGTCGACAGCGTGCAGGCGTTGCCGGTGGTCGGGCGGGTGTTTCCGGGCAGCGCCGCCGAGCAAGGTGGCCTGCACAGTGGCGACCGCATCCTCGAGGTCGAGGGCACGCGCATCGACTACTTCATGGACATCCCGCAGATCATCCGGCAGCGCGCGGGCAAGCCCACGAAAATGCGCGTGCAGCGTGGCGGCGAGACGATCGAGCTGACGGTGATGCCCGTGGCGGAGCAGATCCGCCAGCCCGACGGCACGACGCGCGTCGAAGGCCGCCTCGGGTTCTCCAGCCCGCTCGCCTCGCAGGTCAAGCGCTTCGGGCCGCTGGAGGCCGCCGGCCAGTCGGTGGTCGAGGTTTGGCACATGTCGGGCACGATCTACACGGTGCTCAAGCAGATCATCCTGGGCCTGCGGCCGGCCAACGAGATCGGCGGACCGATCCGCATCGCCAAGACGGCGGGCGAGGTGTCGCAGATCGGCTGGGGCGCCATCCTCTACTTCGTCATCGGCCTGTCGGTGACGCTGGGCGTGTTCAACCTACTGCCGGTGCCGATGCTGGACGGCGGCCATCTGCTGTTCTACGCCATCGAGTGGGTGCGCGGCCGGCCGCTCAGCGAGCGCACCCAGGAGATTGGCTTCAGGATCGGACTGGCGGCGATGGGTGGCCTGATGATATTCGCCACCTACAACGACATCGTCCTGATCATCACGCGCTTGTTGACCCTCTAAGGCTCTGAAATTTCAGATGTGGTGGACGGCTTCGGCGTGGTCTAAAGAGGTGCCGACTAGGCGCCCCGGCAGGTAACGGACCAGGGAGTTTTTTGTTGATTCGCGTACTGCGAAGCCTCCTCGCCACGGCGCTCGTGCTGGCCGGTTTCTCGGCGGCACCGGCGCTGGCCCAGCGCGGCCCCATCATCACCCAGGTGCAGATCACCGGCAGTAGCCGCGTCGAGCCCGACACCATCCGCTCCTACATATCGGTGCGCGAAGGGCAGCCCTTCGACCCTGCCGAGGCCGACAAGTCGCTCAAGGCGTTGTTCCAGACCGGCCTGTTCGCCGACGTCACCTTCCAGCGCGACGGCGGCACGCTGGTGGTCAAGGTGGTCGAGAATCCGATCATCAATCGGGTGCAGTTCGAGGGCAACCGGCGCGTCGAGGACGACACGCTGCGCCAGGAGATCGCGTCGAAGCCGCGCACCGTCTTCACCCGCGCCAAGGTGCAGTCCGACGTCCGCCGGATGCTCGAGGTCTATCGCAGGGGCGGCCGCTTCAACGCGGCGATCGAGCCCAAGGTCATCAGGCTCGACCAGAACCGCGTCGACCTGGTGTTCGAGATCTTCGAGGGCAGCGTCACGGCGATCAGCCGCATCAGCTTCGTCGGCAACGAGAACTTCAGCGACGGCAGGTTGCGCGAGCAGATTCGCTCGGTCGAGACCGCGTGGTTCCGCTTCCTGACCTCCGACGACCGCTACGATCCCGATCGCATCAACTTCGACAAGGAGATGCTGCGCAAGTTCTACCTGTCGGAGGGCTACGCCGATTTCCGCGTTGTCTCCTCGGTCGCCGAGCTGACGCCGAAGAAGGACCACTTCTTCGTCACCTTCACCATCCAGGAAGGCGAGCGCTACAAGTTCGGCAAGCTCGACGTCAACTCGCGCTTCGAAGCCCTCGATGTCAACACGCTGAAGGCGATGGTCGTCGCGCGCGAAGGCGACTGGTACAACGCCGACGAGGTCGAGGCCACCGTCAACGCCATCACCGAGGCGGTCGGCACGCTGGGTTACGCCTTCGTCGACGTGCGCCCCAACATCAAGCGCAACAAGGACACCAAGACGATCGACATCACCTTCGACGTCCAGGAGGGGCCGCGCGTCTATGTCGAGCGCATCAACATCGCCGGCAACGTCCGCACGCTCGACAAGGTGATCCGCCGCGAATTCCGCCTGGCCGAGGGCGATGCGTTCAACGCCGCCAAGCTGCGCCGCTCGCAGCAACGCCTGCGCGCGCTGGGCTACTTCGAGAAAGTCGACGTCACCAACCAGCAGGGCTCGGCACAGGACAAGACGGTCATCGACGTCAACGTCGTCGAGCAAAGCACGGGTGAGATCTCGTTCGGCGCCGGCTATTCGACATCGGCCGGCGTGCTGGGCGACATCACGGTGCGCGAGCGCAACCTGCTGGGCAAGGGTCAGGATCTGCGCCTGGGCCTGTCGCTCGGCACGCGCCAGACGCAGATCGACCTCAGCTTCACCGAACCATACTTCCTTGACCGCAACCTGGCGGCCGGCTTCGACGTTTTCCGCATTGGCCGGGACCTTCAGGCCAGCAGCTCGTTCGACGAGAGGACGATCGGCGCGGCCGTGCGACTGGGCTACGCGCTCAGCGAGCATACCCGGCAGACCTTCAAGTACTCGTTCAAGTACGACGAGATCTTCAACATCGGCTCCACCGCCTCGCCGTTCATCAGGCGGCAGGAGGGCAAGACCTATACCTCGGAGCTGGGCACGGTGATCACCTGGGATCGCCGAGACGATCGCCAGCTGCCGACAAAGGGATGGGTGGTGCGCTGGACGACGGAGCTCGGTGGCCTAGGCGGCACGGAGCATTTCTTGCGCAACCGCGCGGACGCGGCGGTCTATTTCCCGCTGCTCACGGACTTCGTCCTGTCGTTCCAGGGTTCGGCCGGCGCGGTTTTCGGCATCCGCGACGACGTGAAGATCGCCCAGCGTTTCTTCATCGGCGGCGACACCCTGCGCGGTTTCCAGATCGCCGGCATCGGCCCGCGCGACGGCAACGACTCGCTGGGTGGCAAGTACTTCTACACGGCGACCGGCGAGATCAGCTTCCCGCTCGGCCTGCCCAAGGAGCTTAATGTCGTCGGCAAGGGCTTCATCGAGGCCGGCAGCCTGTGGGGCACCGACGATGTCGGCCCGACGATCCGCGATTCCTCGGCGGTACGCGTGACGGCCGGCGTCGGCCTGCAATGGGTCTCGCCCTTCGGTCCGTTGCGGCTCGACTATTCGTTCCCGATCAAGTACCAGCCGTTCGACAACCGGCAGCGTTTCAACTTCAGCTTCGGCACCCGGTTCTGAGCCGGGCGATCCTGGGCGACGCGAGCGATGTGATGACTGCGATACCTACCGCCGTTCCGACGGTGATCGACGTGGTGGATATCAACCGGATCATGAAGATGATCCCGCATCGCTATCCGCTGCTGCTCGTCGACCGCGTCGTCGATCTGCGCCTGGGCGAAAGCGCCATCGGCATCAAGAACGTGTCGATCAACGAGCCCTTCTTCCAGGGTCACTTCCCGACCGATCCGGTGATGCCCGGCGTGCTGATCGTCGAATCCATGGCGCAGACCGCGGCGGTGCTGGTGGTTGCGACCTTGGGCGCGGCGTCGGAGGGCAAGCTGGTCTACTTCCTGTCGATGGATAACGTCCGCTTCCGCAAGCCGGTGACGCCGGGCGATCGCGTCGAGATCCACGTCAACAAGCTGCAGGCGCGCCAGAGCGTGTGGAAGTTCGAGGGCAAGGCGATCGTCGACGGCAAGGTGGCGGCCGAGGCGACGTTCGCGGCCATGATCCGCGGCATATAGGCCGCGCGCAGGGGAGGGCATGACCATGGATGGCGCGACCGCCGGTACCGGTTACCGCATGCTGCACACGATGATTCGCGTCGGCGATCTCGACAAGTCGATCGATTTCTACACGCGCTTGCTGGGCATGAAGCTGCTGCGCAAGCGCGATGTGCCCGCCGGCAAGTACACCCTGGCCTTCGTCGGCTATGGCGATGAGAGCGACAACGCGGTCATCGAGCTGACCTACAACTACGGCAAGGACAAATACGAGATGGGCACCGCCTTCGGCCATCTCGCGATCGGCATGCCCGATGTCTACGGGACGTGCGCGCGACTCGCGAAGGAAGGTGTGAAGATTCCGCGGCCCGCCGGCCCCGTGCAGCACGGCACGACGGTGATCGCCTTCGTCGAGGACCCCGACGGCTACAAGATCGAGCTGATCCAGCGGGGTTGAAACACGCTGTCGGCCCGAACGCGGCGAAGGACCTCGCGCTCGAGCAGCCAAAGCGGAACGGCGCCGGATGAACTCCGGCGCCGTTTTCGTTCGATCCAACCGCCGCGAGTTTCCTCGCTTGCGTTCAGGACGACAGGGTAGACCTCAGCCCCATAAGAGGATCAGCGCCGTCGCGATGCCGGCGCCCAGCGCGGCGAACGCCAGGCGTCGCGCGATGGTGATCGCCGGCGCGCGGTTGTCGTTGGCGGCCGCGCCGACCCGGACGAGCCGCGGCCGATCGAGCCGCACGGCCAGGCCGTTGTTGCTTGCCGCCCATCCGTCGCTGCGTCTGCCGCGCGCCGCCATGTGCCGTCGCCTCCGCGTCTCGAGCCTATCCGACTACTTGCGGGCGTGCAGCGGCGTGTAGGGCCGCTCGGTCTGGCCGCTGTAGAGCTGGCGCGGACGGCCGATCTTGGACTGCGGATCCTCGATCATCTCGGTCCACTGCGAGATCCAGCCCACGGTGCGCGCGATGGCGAAGATCACCGTGAACATGCTCACCGGGATGCCCAGCGCGCGGAAGATGATGCCGGAGTAGAAGTCGACGTTCGGGTAGAGCTTCTTGGAGATGAAGTAGTCGTCCTTGAGCGCGAACTCCTCCATCTCCATGGCGAGCTCGAGCAGCGGATCGCTGCCGATGCCCAGCGTGGCCAGCACCTCGTGGCAGCTCTTGCGCATCACGGTCGCGCGCGGGTCGTAGTTCTTGTAGACGCGGTGGCCGAAGCCCATCAGGCGGGTGTGGTCCGCCTTGTCCTTCACGCGCGCCAGGAACGGCCCGATCTTGTCCTTGCCGCCGATCTCCTGGAGCATCTTCAGCACGGCTTCGTTGGCGCCGCCATGGCTGGGGCCCCAAAGCGAGGCGATGCCGGCGGCGATGCAGGCGAACGGGTTGGCGCCCGAGGAGCCGGCCAGCCGTACCGTCGACGTCGAGGCGTTCTGCTCGTGGTCGGCGTGCAGCATGAAGATGCGGTCCATCGCCTTCTCGACGACGGGGTTCATCACGTATTCCTCGGCCGGCACGCCGAACATCATGCGCAGGAAGTTGCCGGCGTAGCTCAGCTTGTTGTCGGGATACATGAAGGGCTGGCCGACCGAGTACTTGTAGGCCATGGCGCCGATGGTCGGCATCTTGGCGATCAGCCGGTACGAGGCGACCATGCGCTGGTGCGGGTCGTTGATGTCCAGCGAGTCGTGGTAGAAGGCCGACAACGCGCCGACGACGCCGCAGCACACCGCCATCGGATGGGCGTCACGGCGGAAGCCGCGATAGAACGTCGCGATCTGCTCATGCAGCATGGTGTGCATGGTGATGTCGCGGGTGAACTTGGCCTTCTGCTGGGCGTTGGGCAGATCGCCGTTGAGCAGCAGGTAGGAGAGCTCCATGAAGTCGCTCTTCTCGGCCAGCTCGGCGATGTTGTAGCCGCGATGCAGCAGGACGCCCTTGTCGCCGT
>CAYTFW010000231.1:0-7363 GCA_964437145.1 uncultured Rhizobiaceae bacterium | reverse complement strand
ACCTTGAACCGCACGACCAAGGCCTTCGCGCTGGCGATCGTCGGCGCCGAATACGTCATGCGCTGGCTACCGCGCGGCACGCATGACTGGCGCAAGTTCCTCAAGCCCTCGGAAGTCGCGCGCGGCCTGCGCGCCGCCGGCCTCACGGTCGAGGAGCTGGCGGGCATCGTCTACAGCCCGATCACCGGCCGCTGGCGCATCGACGCGCACGACCTCGACGTCAACTACATGCTGCTGGCTTCAAAGTCGTGACGACCCACCTGTCATTCCGAGCGCAGCGAGGAATCTAGGGGCGATGCGTAGATTCCTCGCTACGCTCGGAATGACAGATGCGTCCAATTAGCCGCTCGATGCGCTAAGTGAAGCCGCCTGGATCCCTCGCTGCGCTCGGGATGACAGTGTGGTCACGACACGCGGGCGGCCGGCACGAACTGGGTGGCGATGAGATTGAGCACGCGATCGTCGCTGGCCAGGCAGGTGGCGCGTACCTGCCGCAGCAGCGCAGCGGCGACCGTGCCGTTCCAGAACCAGTCCAGCACCTGCGCGCTGCTCGGCTTGTCCCCCGGCTTCACGACGGTTTCGGTGTAGAGCGCCTTCAGATCGTCGGCGACGTAGCGCGCGGCCTGCACGGGACGCAGTCCGTCGACCGGCGACTGGGTCGGCGGCGCGCCGGCGGCGAAGCCAGCGAGCAGCGCGGGCCAGTGTTCGCGTGCGAGACGGCTGCCGCCGATAGTCGTGTCGGCGCGCGCGACGAGCGGCGCCCATTCGGCGCGCAAGGCGGTGGCCCAATCGGCGGCCGAGGACTCGGCGGCCGGCACGGCAACCGACGGCAAATCGACGGCGGGCCGCCAACCCTCTTGCGGCAAGCGGCCGGGCGCCTCCTCGGGATAGTCCTCGAGGATCACCGGGCCATCGCTACGCTCAAGCATGGCCAGCGCGGCCAAGAGCACGCGGCGCTGGAGGGCGGCGTCGCCGGGCTCGCCCAGTGGGCGGCCCAGCTCAAAAGGCACCCACAGGCCGCGCGGCGCGCGCACCTTCTCCAGGTGCAGACGGATGATGCCGAGCGCGACCGTGGCGATGCCGCGCTGCTCGATCAGATGGCCAAGCGCGCTCACGGCGCGCGTGCAGAAGGGTCAAACCGGACTGAGCAGCACCGCGTCGACACGCTCCTGGCGCAGGCGACCGACAAGCTGGTCGGCCAACGCATCCCACTGCTTGGGATCGTTGGCGCCCATCACTGAGTAATGCGTGTCGGCGACGGAACCGATGACACCCTCCGCCGCCAGCTCGCGCAGCCGATCGATCGGATAGATGGTGTTGATGTCGCGCTGAAAGCCGGTGCGGTCGTAGTTCACCGAGACATGCGTCATGACGATGTCGCCCGATGGCAACGAGGCCGGCAGCTCGCGGAACTCGTTGGCGCCGGGCATCATCGGCGGCTCGCCGCGAGGGTGGATGCCGGCCGAGCTGATGATCGCGACGCGCCGGCTTGAGAGCTTGCCGCCGGTGACAAAGGGCGCGCTGGGATACACCGGGCATTCCAGCTCGCGCAGCCGCTGCGCCATCGCCGGTGTCAGATCCTCGAGCCGCGCCATCAAGTTCTCCCGTGTTTCACGCGCGCGGACAATACAGCGGCTATCGATAGCGCGGGGACATCATTTCGATGAACTGCGCCCTACCGCGCGTACCCCACCGGTTTCAGCGCCTCGCCGATCTCGCCCAGGATCGCCGGATCGTCGATGGTCGCGGGCATCCTGTACTCCTGCGAGTCGGCGATCTTCTGCATCGTGCCGCGCAGGATCTTGCCCGAGCGTGTCTTGGGCAGGCGGGCCACCACCACCGCGCTCTTGAAAGCGGCGACCGGGCCGATGCGATCGCGCACCAGCTTCACCACCTCCGCGACGATCTCCGGGTGCGGGCGGTTGACGCCGGCCTTGAGCACCAGGAAGCCCAACGGCAGCTGACCCTTGAGCTCGTCGGCGACGCCGATCACCGCGCATTCCGCGACGTCGGGATGCGCGCCCAGCACCTCCTCCATCTGGCCGGTCGACAGGCGGTGCCCCGCGACGTTGATCACGTCGTCGACGCGCGTCATGACCGAGACGTAGCCGTCCGCGTCGATGAAGCCCGCGTCGCCGGATTTGTAGTAGCCGGGATACTCCTGGAGATAAGCCTGCCGGAAGCGCTCGTCGGCGTTCCACAAGGTCGGCAGCGCGCCCGGCGGCATCGGCAGCTTGGCCACCAGCGCGCCGATCTCGCCGGCCTTTACCGGATGGCCGCGCTCGTCGAGCACCTCGACCTGCCAGCCTGGCGAGGGCACGGCGGTCGAGCCGAGCTTCACCGGCATGGGATCGAGGCCCTGGAAATTGCCGCAGATCGGCCAGCCGGTCTCGGTCTGCCACCAGTGATCGACCACCGGCACGCCCAGCAGGCCCTGCGCCCATTCTATGGTCGGCGGATCGCCGCGCTCGCCGGCGAGGAACAGCGTGCGGAACTTCTTGAGGTCGTACTGCTTGACGAACTTGCCCTCGGGATCCTCCTTCTTGATGGCGCGAAACGCCGTGGGCGCGGTGAACAGTGCCACCGCGCCGTGCTCGGCGATAACGCGCCAGAAGGCGCCGGCATCGGGCGTGCCCACCGGCTTGCCCTCGTAGAGCACGCTGGTCGCGCCGTGGATCAGCGGGCCGTAGACGATGTAGCTGTGGCCCACCACCCAACCCACGTCCGAGGCGCACCACCACACCTCGCCGGTCTTCACACCGTAGAGATTAGGCATCGACCATTGGAGCGCCACGCAGTAGCCGCCATTGTCGCGCACCACGCCCTTGGGCTGGCCGGTCGTGCCCGACGTGTAGAGGATATACAGCGGATCGGTGGCCTTCACCGTGA
Source organism: uncultured Rhizobiaceae bacterium (assembly GCA_964437145.1). Classification (GTDB taxonomy): domain Bacteria; phylum Pseudomonadota; class Alphaproteobacteria; order Reyranellales; family Reyranellaceae; genus JAFAZJ01. The sequence continues at coordinate 4,474 of CAYTFW010000231.1, read as the reverse complement.
CGCAGGCGGCCTTGCGCTTGCCCGGCACGAAGCGAGCCCAGTCGACATCGCGGCCCTCGATCATCGCCGCCACGCCCTGCGGGCGCTGCAGCATCAGCACCTTCGGCACCTTGTGCTTGGCGAGCTCGATCGCCTGGTCGAGCAGCGGCTTGTAGGCCACGACACGGCCGGGCTCGATGCCGCAGGACGCGGCCATGATCAGCTTGGGCTGGCAGTCGTCGATGCGCGTGGCCAGCTCATTGGCCGCGAAGCCGCCGAACACCACTGAGTGCACCGCGCCCAGCCGCGCGCAGGCCAGCATGGCCATGACCGCCTCGGGCACCATCGGCATGTAGATGATGACGCGATCGCCCTTGCCGACGCCCAGCGCGGCGATGGCGCCGGCCAGCTCGGCGACATGGTCGCGCAGTTCGGCGTAGCTGTAGGTCGCCTTGTTGCCGGTAACCGGCGAGTCGTAGATCAGCGCGGCCTGCGCGCCGCGGCCGGACGCGACATGACGATCGAGCGCGTTGTGGCAGGTGTTGAGCTCGCCGTCGGGGAACCAGCGATAGAACGGCGCGCGGCTGTCGTCGAGCGCGCGGCTGGGCGCGCGCGTCCAATCGATCGCTTGCGCCTGCTCCAGCCAGAAGCCCTCGCGATCCTCCAGCGAGCGGCGATGCAGCGCGCGGTACTTGTCGCCAGCGGCCATGACGACCCTCCCCTTTTCTAACCCTTATGCTGAAGAAACCATCGTGCCAGACATAGCGGCGGCACGGGCCACGGGCAACGTGCTATACTGCGTTCATTCCGGGTGACCGCCATGCCGATCGCACTTCGTCTCGTTGCGCTCGCGGCCCTGTTGATCTCGGTCGCGTCGCCGGTTCACGCGCAGAGTTACGTCTGGTCGCTGCCCGCCTGGCTGCCGCCGCCGCCAGTGCCGGCGGACAATCCCATGAGTGTCGCCAAGGTCGAGCTCGGCCGCCGGCTGTTCTTCGACCAGAAGCTCTCGGGGCCGAGCTACATCTCGTGCTCTTCCTGCCATATGCCCGAGCACGCCTTCAGCGATCCGCGCCATCCTTCGGTCGGCGTCACCGGCGGCAAGATCCGCCGCCGCGCGCCATCGCTGACGAATGTCGGCTATCGCGAGACGCTGACCTGGGCCGATCATCGCGTCACGACCTTGGAGGACCAGGCACACCAGCCGCTGTTCCGCGCCGATCCGCCTGAGATGGAGGCCAATGGGCACGAGGCCTCGGTGGTCGACCGTTTCGAGCACGACTCGACCTATCGCCAACTGTTCCGCGAAGCCTTCCCTGAGAAGGGCGGCACGGTCGACTTCGATCAGATCATCAAGGCGCTGTCGGCTTATCAACGCTCGCTGGTGTCGTTCACCACACCCTATGAACGCTTCCGCTTCGGCGGAGAGCGCGATGCGCTGAGCGAGCAGGCGCAACGCGGCGAGAAGCTCTTCTTCGACGCCAAGCTCGGCTGCGCCACCTGCCACGCCGGCGCGACCTTCGGGCCGCTGGCGCGGACGCTGCTGCCCGACGCCGCGCCGGTGGTCTACGCCAATGCCGGCCTCTACGACCTCGACGGCAAGGGCGCCTATCGCGCGATCGATCGCGGCCTGGTGGAAAGCAGCGCGCGGCCCGAGGACATGGGCCGCTTCCGCGCGCCCGGCCTGCGCGACGTCGCCAAGCGCGCGCCGTACATGCATGACGGCTCGGTCGCATCGCTCGAAGCGGTGATCGACCGCTATGCTGCCGGCGCGCCGACCCTCGCGGCGGCCGACAAGTTCAGCCCGCTGAAAGACGCCCGCCTGCGCGGCTTCACGATCAGCGCCGCCGAACGCGACGACCTGATCGCCTTCCTGCGCGCGCTCAACGACGACGCCTTCGCCGCTGACGAACGCCACGGCAGTCCGTTCCGCTGACTAGGACGCGCTGGCGATTGTTGGGCCGTGGGTCGTCGATGCAACGCGCCCCGTCCGCTCAGAACGATGGGACACGTTCCGTCCGCCAGCTATCGGGAAGAGCGGTGCCATTGCCGATCGCATAGCCTTTTCCGCCATCGCTGAGGCCGAGATTCGTCTTGGCCCATTCACCGACCCCATACCAGATGTCCGGTCCAGGGCAGTTCGAGCGCTGGTTCGTGATGCCCTTCCTGTAGATGCCGTCATCCGGCAGGTAACCCTGACGATGGGCATAGACGAACTTGATGCCGTGCTTCATGTACAGAAAGAGTACGGCCTCGCGACCAGCCTCGATCTGCTGTTTCGTCGGCACATTGCGGGCGGGATTGCCCGTCCACCAGACGCCCCTCTCGGTGGGGAAATGCCCGGCGAACTCGATGGCGACGCTTTCGTTGTTGAAGGCGTTCGACGCCCAGGTCAGCGCTTCGACCGGATGCAGCTGGATGATCTTCCCGGTCTTGGTCACGACGAAATGCGCCCTGATGTTCTTGAACTGCATCGGTTCGCTGCCGCGGTCATCGGCGGTCTGGTGCAGCACGACGGCGTTGATCTCCGACGCGAGCCGCGTCTTCTTCCGGTCAAGCTTGTTGGTGGCTCCGGTCATGTCGATGATTTCGGGCTCAATCCACATCGCGCGCGGCATGCTCAAGCCTCCCTGACGTGATCACCTCGACCACCTTGAGTAGAGCATGGGGACCCGATCGTGCTTGTTCCCGGCGGAACAGCGTCCGACAAAGTCGGCGCGAAGACGACGTGGGCCGGGAGAGCGCGCCGCGGAGTGATCCTCGCTTCGCCATTGAGCTACGCCGTCACCGCCGCAGGGACGGCCGTCACGCAATCGTCGTTCCCGTTCGTGCGCGAACCATCCTATCCTTCGCGGCACGAAGAGCAGGAGGAACGCCATGATCCGTCGTCGTACCGCCGCGCTGGGTGGGCTTGCCCTGTTGGCCGCGACGAACGCCCGCGCACAGACGGCGTGGAAGCCCGACAAGCCCGTGCGCATCGTCGTGCCCTATGGGCCGGGCGGATCGGCCGACCAGGTGGTGCGCATCTACGGTGAGCGGCTGACGGCGGCGCTGGGTCAGCAGGTGATCATCGAGAACAAGCCGGGCGCATCCGGCGGCGTCGGCACGGCGATCGTCGGCAACGCGCCGGCCGACGGCCACACGCTGCTGCTGTCGCCGACCGCGGTCATGGCGATCACGCCCACGGTGCGGCAGGTGAACTACGATATCGCCGCCTTCGCACCGGTCGCGCGGCTGTCGACGCCGGTGCTGATCGTGACCTTGACCAACGAGCTGGGTGTCAAGGACTGGAAGGGTTTCGTCGAGTTGGCGAAAGCCAATCCCGGCAAATACTGGTACGGATCCTCCGGCCTGGGCACGATCACCCATCTCACCGGCGAGGTGCTGACGCGCGCCGCCGGCATCCGCATGCAGCACGCTCCGTACAAGACGATCGTCGACGCCGTGGGCGACGTCATGAGCGGGCGCATCCACATGGTGTTCGATCCCTCGTTCATGCCGCAGGCCAAGGCCGGCAAGGTGCTGGCGGCTTTGGCGGCGACCAAGGAGCGACTGAGCGAGCTGCCCGACACGCCGACGGCGGCCGAGGTCGGGCTCGACATCGCGAGCTTCCGCGACCGCAGCTGGTTCGGCCTGTTCGCGCCCAAGGCGACGCCGCGCGCGGCGATCGAACGGCTGTCGGCCGAGCTGGGTAAGCTCGCCGCCGAGCCCGACATCCAGCACAAGCTGTCCCTGGTGGCGCAGATCGCGCATCACCAGCCGCACGACGTGTTCGGCAAGCAGGTCGCCGACGATCGCCTGTACTTCGCCAACCTCATCAAGGAACTCGACCTGAAGCTGGAGTGAGGCGATAAAGACCCGGGCAACGCGTGGGCGTGAGAGGGATCGCATGGCCAAGGGCAAGAAACCGGGCAAGGGCGGTGTGAAGAAGCCGGCGGGCAAGGCGACCAAGAAGGTCGTCGCGAAGGCGCCCGCCTCCAAGCCGAAACCCGCGGCGAAGGCCAAGGCGAAGCCGATCGCGGCCAAGCCAGCGGTGCCGGCGGCGCGGCCCGCGCCGCGCCGGCCGGTCAAGGCGCGCGCCGCGACCGTACGCGTGCCCGCGGCGCGGCCGGCGGGCCGTCATCCCGCGGCCCCGATGGCCGCCAACATCTTCGAGCGCGATCTCGATCGCAACGCCGCCAACTACGCGCCGCTCACGCCGCTGCAGTTCCTCGAGCGCGCCGCCAGCGTCTATCCCGATCGCCCCTCCGTGGTGCACGGAAAGCGTCGCTACACCTGGCGGCAGACCTACGAACGGGCGCGCCAGATGGCGTCGGCGCTGGAGAAGCGCGGCATCGGCATCGGCGACACCGTCTCGGTGATGGCGCCCAACATCCCGGAGATCTACGAGGCGCATTTCGGCGTGCCGATGTGCGGCGCGGTGCTCAACGCGCTCAACACGCGGCTCGACGCGGCGATGATCGCCTTCATCCTCGACCACAGCGAGACCAAGGTGCTG
>CAYTFW010000230.1:0-7379 GCA_964437145.1 uncultured Rhizobiaceae bacterium | reverse complement strand
GCGCACCGCCACGCCCATCTCGACCTGCTCGTGGATGACGCTGCGCTGCAGGTCGTCGGCCACCGCCGAGTCGATCTCGACGCCGCGGTTCATCGGGCCGGGATGCATGATCAGCGCGCCCGGCCGGGTCACCTTCATCTTCTCCTCATCCAGCCCGAAGAAGCGGAAGAACTCGCTGACCGAGGGCACGAAGGAGCCGCTCATGCGCTCGGTCTGCAGGCGCAGCATCATGACGATGTCGACGTCTTTCAGGCCCGTGCGCATGCTATAGTGCACCTCGACGCCCAGCCGGTCGATGTCGGTGGGCATCAGGGTGGCCGGCCCGACGACACGCACCTGCGCACCCATGGTCTTCAGCAGATGGATGTTGGAGCGCGCGACGCGGCTGTGCAGGATGTCGCCGCAGATCGCCACCAGCAGGCCCTCGAGCTTGCCCTTGCGCCGGCGGATGGTCAGCGCGTCGAGCAGGGCCTGGGTCGGATGCTCGTGCTGGCCGTCGCCGCCATTGATCACCGAACAGTTGACCTTCTGCGCCAGCAGGTTCACGGCGCCCGAGTCGTGGTGCCGCACCACCAGCGCGTCGGGCAGCATGGCGTTGAGCGTCATCGCCGTGTCGAGCAGCGTCTCGCCTTTCTTCACCGACGACGCGGCGACCTCCATGTTGATGACGTCGGCGCCCAGGCGCTTTGCGGCGACCTCGAAAGAGGTGCGCGTGCGCGTCGAGGCCTCGAAGAACAGGTTGATCACCGTGCGGCCCGACAGCGTGTCGCGCCGCTTCACCAGCGAGCGGTTGGTGTCGATGTAGGTCTCGGAAAGGTCGAGCAGGGCCGAGATCGACTCGGCCGGAAGTCCCTCGATGCCCAGCAGGTCGCGCGGCATCGAGGCGGAGAGGGAGCGCATTGTCATTAAAGCCGCACACTAAGCACCGCTTGGCGTCCAGTTCAAGCGCGGCTCGTACGTGGCTGTGGAACATTCCCTTCTCCCCGCCTGCGCGGGGAGAAGGGACGAACTAGTTCTTCAGGAACGGATTGTCCTGGCCGCGTCCACGGCGGCGGGGCGGAAAATGCTCGGCGAGATAGTCGACGATCAGATCGCGATCAGCCTTGTCCTGATCGGCCATGCCGTGGCGGTCGACCATGTACTGGAAGGTGGAATCCCAGCGCTCACGGGTCATGCCTTGCGCCTTGATGATCGCAGTGCCGTGGCAGGCGGCGCAGAGATAGAACGTCTCCTCCTGACCCTTGCCTGCGGGCATGGTCTCGACCGTGTCCTGGTGTTTTACGTCGACGGGCAGGGCCTTGGGCAAACCCTTGCCGCGCGCCGCGGCCGTCGGCGCGGCGCCGGGCTTGGTGGCGACCAGCGGCTCGGCCGGCGGACGGAAGCTTCCCGCGCGGTCGAGCAGCATCAGCGCGGCCATCATCAGGATGCCCGCCGTGATGACTGTGGTCAGCTTCATCAGGCTTCGATCAGCACCGCGACTCGGCTAACAGGATTGGCACCATAGCCCTGCGGGTTCCAGTTGCCAGCCTGGAACGGCTGGGTCTTGCCGCTGGAATCCGTCGCCTTGCTCCACACCTCGTAGTAGCCGGCGCTGGGCACCGGGATCGAGGCGCTGAAGCGCTGGAAAGCGAACTTGTTGGCTGGTGCCTTGACGTCGGCCTTGATCCAGGTGACGCCGTAGTCGATCGAGATATCGACCGACTGGATCGAATTGTCGCCGGCCCAGGCCGAGCCGCGCAGGTCGATCTTGGTCGTGCCCTTGGGCAGCTTCGTGCCATGGGCCGGGAAAGTGACGACCGAGCGCACGGGCATCGATTCGAGGATCGCCATGTTCTTCTCGTCGCCCTTGTCGCCCGGGATCATCGGCGTCTTGGGCACGCGGTAGGAGAAGCCGGCCATGCCCGAGCCGTCATGCTCCTTGTCGCGGATCCAGACCCGCGTCAGCCATTTCGCCGACAGCGAGCCCGCCCAGCCCGGCACGATCAGGCGCACCGGCCCGCCATGGATCAGCGGGATGTCCTTGCCGTTCATGCGGAAGGCGATGAGCGTATGCGGGTCCATCGCCTTGGCGATGCGCATGCCGCGCGAGATGGTTGGCCGCGTGGCGTCTCCGGAGAGATGCACGTCGGCGCCATAGTGCCCGGTGTAGACGGCGGTGGATTTCAGCCCGGCGGCCTTCAGCACGTCGGCCAGCCGCACGCCCGTCCACTCGGCGCAGCCAGCGCCGCCATTGGTCCACTGGTTGCCGCGCGCCTCCGGCGTGAAGAACGAGCGACCGTTGCCGCCGCACTCCATCTGCAGCTTCAGCGACACCGCCTCGTAGCGCGCCATCAGGTCGCCGAGGCTGATCTCCAGCGGCTTGTCGACCTCGCCGTCGACCTTGAATTTCCACATGCGCGGGTCCGACGGCATCTTCGCCGCATCGGGCAGCAGGCCGTTGTTGCGGATGAAGAACTTCTCGGTCGGCGTGACCTCGTCGTCCATCAGCTCGGCCGGTGTCTCGGCGACCAGCGGCCGGTCGCCGAGCTCGACGAGGTCGGCCTTGCCATCCATCTTCAGGAGCTTAGGGCCCTTGGGCGGCGCGGTGCCCTGCGCCAGCGCCGCGGGGACGAGACCGGCTGGCATGTTACCCGCGAAGGGGATGGTGGCGCCGATCGCCGCGCCCATGCTCGCGAGACCCGCGCCCTTGAGAAAGCCGCGCCGAGAGCCGTCCGTACGGCGGCCGAACACCAGCGCGTCAGCGCGCTCCGGGTCGTCCGCGTAGAGTTCGTGCATGCCGCGTTCGCGCTTGGCCATGATTCCCTCCGTCTTGGGTATCACCGGCAACTTAGCCGAAAACCACCCTCACGCGCGATGCTTTCGACGTAGTAGTAGGGCCGAGACCACGAGGCCGATCGTGGATATTCCGATCACGATGGTGGCGATCACGTTGATCTGGGGATTGAGGCCCAGGCGCACGCTGGAATAGACCGCCATGGGCAGGGTTTGCGACGCCGCGCCTGATACGAACTGGGTCAGGATCAGGTCGTCGAGCGAGAGCGTAAAGGCCAGCAGCCAGCCCGAGACCAGCGCCGGCGCGATCAGCGGCAGGGTGATGGAGCGGAACACCGCGAACGGCCGCGCGCCCAGATCCATCGCCGCTTCTTCCAGCGAGCGGTCGAAATCGGCCAGTCGCGCTTGCACGACGACGGCGACATAGGCCATCGAGAAGGTGATGTGGGCGATGGCGATGGTGGCGAAGCCGCGCTCGGGCCAACCGATATAGCGCTCCAGCCCGACGAAGAGCAGCAGCATGGAAATGCCCATGATCACCTCGGGCATCACCAGGGGGGCGATCACCAGGGCGACGAAGATCGAGCGTCCGGCGAAGCGGGGATGACGCGCGAGCGCGACGCCGGCCAAGGTGCCCAGCACGGTGGCGGCGCAGGCGTTGACGAAGGCGATGCGCAGCGACAGCAGGGCGGCGTCGATCATCGCCTCGTTGGCGAACAGCGCGCTCCACCACTTGGTCGAAAAGCCGCTCCACACGGTCACCAAACGGGACTCATTGAAGGAGTAGGCGATCACCGTGGCGATCGGCAGGTAGAGGAAGGCGTAGCCGAAGGCCAGCGCCGCGAGCGGGATGCGGCTCATTTGCCTTCCCCCGCTGGCGGGGGAAGGTAGGTGGCTTTCATACTCGCCCTCATGACCCGCCCAGCTCGCGCGCGCGCAGGCGCTGGTAGAGGGCGATCGGCGCCAGCAGGACGATCAGCATCAGCACCGCGACGGTCGAGGCCAGCGGCCAGTCGCTGTTGGCGAAGAACTCGTCCCACAGCACCTTGCCGATCATCAAGGTCTCGGTGCCGCCCAGGAGGTCGGGGATCACGAACTCGCCCACCGCGGGGATGAACACCAGCAGGCAACCGGCGACGATGCCCGGCAAGGACAGCGGCAGCGTGATCGACAGGAAGGCGCGCCACGGCTTGGCGCCGAGATCGGCGGCGGCCTCGAGTAGCGAGCGCTCGAGCTTTTCCAGCGTGGCGTAGAGCGGCAGGACCATGAACGGTAGGTAGGCGTAGACGATGCCCAGGTAGATCGCCCACTCGGTGCCGAGGATCGTGCCGGGATCGCTGCCAATGCCCGTCGCACGAATGACCGCGTTGATCAGGCCGTTCTCGGACAAGAGCCCGCGCCAGGCGTAGACGCGGATCAGGAACGAGGTCCAGAACGGCAGGATCACCAGCATCAGCAGGATAGGCCGTCGTGTCGGCGCCGCCATGGCGATGGCGTAGGCCATCGGGTAGCCGATCAGCAGGGTCAACAGCGTGGCGATCGCCGCGATACGCAGCGAGCTGAGATAGGCGTCGACATAAAGCGCGTCCGACAGCAGGAAGGCGTAGTTGCGCGTCGTGCCGGTCATCGCCACCGGCGGCGCGGCGTCGGGCATGTTCTGCCCGAGGCTGATCGCCGCGACGATGGCGAAGGGCGCGAGGAAGAACAGCAGCAGCCAAGCGAAAGGCGGGCCGACGATCGCCGCGCGGGCGAGTTTCATCGGGTCGGAGCGGCGCGCCGCCATGCTAGGCCTGCAATACGATGGCGTCGCGTGCCGCCCAGGCGAGCCAGACCGTCTCGCCGTGCCGCGGTGGCGGCTTGCCGTGGTGCGTGTCGATCGCTGCGCGCAGGGTCAGGCCGGACGCCATCTCGACATGGCAGATCGACCGGTCGCCGAGATAGGACACCGCGCGCACCGCGCCCGGCGCGCGATTCTCGGCGTCCTCGGGCCTGTCCGATGACAACACGATCCGCTCGGGCCGGATCGCCACGCCGATCGGCTTGCCGTCTCCGATATCGCTCGTCCGATCGGTCACGATGTCGATGCCCAGCGCAGGGCAGCGCACGAGCCGCCCCGACGCCTCGCCCTCCAGGATGTTGGCGCCGCCGAAGAACTCGGCGACGAACCGACTGGCGGGCCGCTCATAGACCTCGGCCGGCGCGCCGAACTGGGCGATGGCGCCGCGATCCATGACCGCGACCTTGCTCGCCATGCTCATCGCCTCGTCCTGATCGTGCGTCACGATGACGAAGGCGATACCCAGGCGCCGCTGCAGCTCGACCAGCTCCAGCCGCGTGCGCTCGCGCAGCTTGCGATCGAGCGCCGCCATCGGCTCGTCGAGCAACAACAGCTTGGGCCGCTTGATGATGGCGCGCGCCAGGGCCACGCGCTGGCGCTGTCCGCCCGAGAGCTGATCGGGCCGGCGCTTGGCCAGCGCCGTCATGCGCACCATCTCCAACGCTTCCTCGACGCGGCGGTCGATCTCGGCGCGCGGCAGACCTTCCTGCACCAGACCGAAGCCGACATTGCGCGCCACATTCATGTGCGGGAAGAGCGCGTAGGACTGGAACATCATGTTCACCGGCCGCTCGTACGGCGGCAAATCGGTAATGTCGCTTCCCTCGACCAGGATGCGGCCCGCGTCGGGACGCTCGAAGCCGGCGATCATGCGCAGCAGCGTGGTCTTGCCGCAGCCCGACTCGCCCAGCAGCGCCAGGCGTTCGCCCTTGCCGATGTCGAACGACACGCCGGCTACGGCGGTGACGTCGCCGAATTTTTTGCGCAGCCCGGTGACTTGCAGCGCGACCGGCGAAGTGATGGCGTCCGTCACCGCCCGGTCTTGATCGTCGTCCAGGCGCGCGTGCGCAGGCGGGTGTGCTCGGCGTCGCCGGCGCTGATGGTGTAGAACTTGGCCCGCACCTCGCGTGGCGGGTAGATCAGCGGGCTCTCGGACACCGCCTTGTTCATCAAGGGCGGCGCAAGCCGGTTGGCGTTGGCGTAACCGGTGAGGTTGCTCGATTCGGCCGCGACCTTGGGCTCCAGCATGTAGTCGAGCCAGCGATGGGCGTTGTCGACGTTCTTGGCGCTCTTGGGGATCGCCAGCACGTCGAGCCACAGTTGCGCACCCTCGCGCGGGATGGCGTACTCGATGCCCTGCTTCTTGGCCGCCTTGGCGCCGCGGTCGCGCGCCTGCAGGATGTCGCCGGAATAGGCGAAGGCCAGGCAGACGTCGCCGCCGGCCAGCGCGTCGATGATCTCGCCGGTGTGGATCTTGCGCACATTGGGACGGATCTTCATGACCGCGTCGCGCGCCTTCTCGAGATCGGCCGGCGCCTTGCTGTCGGGATCGAGCCCGAGATAGATCAGGGCGGCCGGCAGCACGTCGGTCGGGCTGTCCATCAGCATCACGCCGCAATCCTTGAACTTCGCGACGACCGCCGGATCGAAGATCATGCGCAGGCTGTCGAGCGGCGCGTCGGGCATGCGCTTCTTGATCGCCTCGACGTTGAAGCCGATGCCCGTGGTGCCCCACATCCAGGGAATGCCGAACTCGTTGTTCGGGTCGTACTTGGCGAGCGCCTTCATCACCTCTGGATCGAGATTGCTGTAGTTCTTCAGCTTGGCCTTGTCGAGCTTCTGGTACAGCCCGGCCGCGAGCTGGCGCACGAAGAACGGCGAGGCGGTGGGCGTCACCACGTCGTAGCCGCCGCCCGCCTTCAGCTTGGCGTCGAGGATCTCGTTGCCGTCATAGGTCGTGTAGTTGACCTTGATGCCGGTGACCTGCTGGAAGTTCTTGGCCGCGTCCTCGGCGATGTAGTCGTTCCAGTTGTAGACGTTGACGACGCGCTCCTGTGCCAGCGCCGGCTGGGTGGCCAGCGCGGCGGCGAGGATGAGCGAGGGCAGCGTACGGCGCATCGGCATCTCCGGGCGAATTTCGCGCATCATTCAGGCGCCGCGTTGTGGAAGGCAAGTCCTTAACTCAGACCCCCAGATACCGATGCTGCAGCTCGACATCGGCGGCGAGCGCGGCGGAGGTGCCGGCCCACACGACCCGGCCCTTCTCGACGATGTGGTGGTGGTCGGCCAGCGCCAGGAGCGCGCCGACGTTCTTGTCGATCACCAGGATCGACTGGCCGTCGCGCTTGAGCCGGCCCAGCACGCTCCAGATCTCCTGCCGCACCAGCGGCGCCAAGCCCTCGGTGGCCTCGTCGAGGATCAGCAGGCGCGGGTTGGTCATCAGCGCGCGGCCGATCGCCAGCATCTGCTGCTCGCCGCCGGAGAGCTGGTTGCCCATGTTGCCCTGCCGCTCGGCCAGGCGCGGGAAGAACTCGAAGACGCGGTGCAGGGTCCAGGCCGAAACACCCGACGCGCGCGCCGTGGCGATCAGGTTCTCGCGCACCGTGAGGTTGGGGAAGATCTGCCGACCTTCCGGCACCAGCCCCAGCCCGAGCCGCGCGATGCGGTAGGAGGGCAGGCCCTGGATCGAAGCGCCATCGAACGTCACCGTGCCGGCGCGCGGCGGCAGCACGCCCATGATGGCGTGCACCGTGGTCGTCTTGCCCATGCC
>CAYTFW010000229.1:0-7392 GCA_964437145.1 uncultured Rhizobiaceae bacterium | reverse complement strand
CGGAATGACAGGGTGGCGACGATTTCAAGCTCGCCGCGCTAGACGTCGATCCGGGTCGTCATGCCGGCGCTTGAGGGATCAGGCCCCGATCAGACAGCGATGAAGCTGGGTTTGCGCCCACCGACGGAGACGAGATAGCGGGCCATGGCGGTGGCCACCTGGCGCACGGCGGGTCGCGCGGTCATGCGCTGCCGCCACGCCAGCAGGCGGCCGACATCATCAGGCATCGGCGCGCCCAGCCGGTCGGCGAAGAACTGCGCCATGTAGAAGGCGATGTCGGCGTAGGAGTAGTCGCCGACGAGATAGGCGCGACCGTCGGCCAGTAACGCCTCGATCTCGCGGTCGTAGCCCATCGCCGCGCCGATGGCGGTCACCGCGGCGGGATCGTCGAGGCTGTGCTGCAGGCCCATCAGCCTGACGATGTGCGGGAAGAAGACCTCATCGGACTTCATCTCCAGCAATCGCGCGCGGGCGCGGCCGCGCACGCTGGTGGGCCATAGCGGCGGCTGCGGCTTGATCTCCTCGAAATACTCGAAGATCTGGGTCGAATCGAAAATCTCTAGATCGCCGTCGATCAGCACCGGCACCTGGCGCTTGGGGTTGACGCGCAGGACCTCGGGGTGCTTGGGCTCGTACAGCGCCTTCATGTCGAAGGGCACCATCTCGACTTGGACGTCGAGACCCTTCTCCAACGCCGCGATCTCCGCCTTGGCGCCGAACATGCTCAGAGGGCCGGAATAGAGTCGCATCGACATGAACCATCCCTCGCTTCATCGACGCGCACAGCACCACGCCCGCGGCATGCGACGAAGCGAGGAAATCTCGCCCGTTGGCTTAGCTCAGCTCACGCGCTCCAGGTAGCTCTCGAACACGCCGACATGCACATGCGCCGGGTCGGCGTCATTCGGCCATAGTTCCCCAGCGTTGAAGCGCACGTCGTAGGTCGGCTCGTCCTCGGCGTGGATGCCGTGGGCATGCGCGTCGGGGAACGGGTATTTCGGTGACACACCGACGACCACGCCGGTCTTGCCGCGGATATAGCCGGGCATGCGCACGTGGCCGGGCACGTGATCGGTGCGCACGCGCACCTTGTCGCCGGGCTTCAAGGTCGGGCGTGTCTCGACGTTGCCGCGCCCCGGCGCACTGGGCATGGCGAGCGGGAACTGTCCTTGCGCGCGCCGCTCCAGCTCCTCCTGCGTGAGGATACCCTTCTCGACGCAGAGCGTGGCCAGGCTGGTCAGCGAGCGCTCGTAGTAGCTCGCCGACAGATAGTGCCGCGGCTCCATGCGCTCGATGGCGTGGCGGTACTCATCCATGTTGAAGATGCCGCACTTCACGGCCAGCGAGTACAGCGCATTGACGCGCTTCTCCCACGGTTCGTGGAAGGTCTGCGCCTTCAGCGCATAGCGCACGCGGCCGAAGCCCTGCCGGCCGCCCATGTCGTGGATGCCGTCCATGTCCCTAGGTCCCCGCGATCCGCGCGACGCCGATCATCATGTCCTTGCTGATCAGCTCGGCGAGCTTCTCCTCGGACCAACCTTCGGTGCCCGACGGCCGCATCGGCAGCACCATGTAGCGCGTGTCGGCCGTGGTGTCCCACACACGGATTTCGGTGGACGCCGGCAGCTCCAGCCCCATCTCCTTCAGCACCGTGCGGGACTGGCGCACGACGCGCGCGCGGTACTCCAGATCCTTGTACCAGTCCGGCGGCAGGCCGATGATCGAGAACGCCGTACATGAGCACAGCGTGCACACGATCACGTTGTGGATGCTCGCCGTATTCTCCAGCACGACGAGATAGCGGTGATGCGCCGGCATGCTCAAGCCCAACTCGGCCACCGCGTCCTTGCCGTTGGCCATCAGCCGCGCCTTGAAGGCCGGGTCGGTCCACGCCCGGGCGCAGACCCGCGCGCCGTTCTCCGGCAGCCACTTCTCCTCGGCCAGCTCGCGGAACTCCTGGATGAACTCCGCCGGCTTCATGCCGCGCTCCTCGAACGCAGCCTGAATCGCATCGACCCGCGCCTCGACGGACGCGGTGTTCAGCCGGATGTGGATGTTGTCGGGCATGGGAAGCCTCCATTGCCAAGTGCGACATCAGATTGATGGATCGAAGGCAGCCGATCAATGCATCTTCCAGACGCGGCCACTCGGTCGCACGGGGATCGACTTGCTCCACCGCCTGGCTGTCTCTCGATGGCTGCGCGGCCTTACCGACGGCGCCTGGGCCTACGGTATGGGACTGGGCATCGTATCAGCGCCAGTCATCCTCTACCTGCAGGGTTTGCTTCAGCCCTACAGAGGAAACAAGCTTCCGTGGATAGGCTTCACTGCCGGCACCTTGAGGGCTGCGGCGCTCGATCGTCATCCGGATCATTGGCGCGATCGTCCTGCTTCCCTCCCTCGCGACGGCGATCTGGCTGGAGGTCGGCTCGAGGCTCGTTGACGAACCATCGCGGAATCCTCACGCACCGCCCTGGATGCGCTTGATCGAGCGACGGTAATGCTCAATGCGTCGATAGCCATGCGCCGATGGCGGTGCGTGCCTTGGCGTAGGGGTCGATGGCGTAGAGATCGTCGGTGCCGATCTTCTTGTTCCATTTCTGGAACCAGCTTTCCATATCCTCGAAGTTCACGCCTTGGCCACCGGAACTCTGGGTGATGTGCGGTACGTGCGTGGTCGGATGCCAGGCCACTTGCACGATGTGATCGATGCCCTGGGGCCGCTCGATCGTGTCGGTGGCGTCGGCGTTCATGCCGATGATCATGCCGGGCAACAGCTTGGCGGTCTTGAAGTCCTTGCCGGTGAGCCAGCCGCCGGCTTCCTTCTTCCAGCCCGTCATCTGCCACGCCGCCGCGGTGTCGAAGAGCTTCTTGAATTTCGCCGGCAGCAGCTCGGCGGCGATGCCGCCCACGAGCTCGTCGTAGATCGTGCAGTTGGCGAACTCGACCCAGCCCGAACAATCGATGCTGCCCTTCTCCACGTCGCGCACTTTCTGGCTGTAGGTCACCGCGTCGTACTTCTCGGTGAGCTCCCACAGGCGGCGATTGATGTAGAGCGTCAGCGGATCAAACAAGCCCGTCCTGTAACCGATCGGCAGCAGTGCGACGCTGCGCACCCAACCCTGCGCCGCACCGCCGAAACCGAGAAGCTCTGGAAAGGTGCGGCCACCCAGGATCCGATTGCGCATGAAGCCTGGGCCCGGAACCGCTTCGCAAGTCGCCCCGGAGTCACGCAGCGGGTAGAGCCATCCGCTGGTCGGCGCCGTCGACATGGTGTGCACCTCGACAAAGGACCAACCGTCGGCGCGAAAAGTTTCCTCGACCAAGGTGCCGGCGGGCAGGCGCGTGCGTGGATTGGGCTCGCGTAGGCCGCTGAAATCGCGCGCCAAGGGCACATTGCCTGAAACAATTTGCATATAAGAACGCATTATCGCGCTCCAAAAAAAGATGCGCCGGACTATGTCCGGCGCACCATAAGGCCGCTCGCTAAAGAATGTGAGCGCTTTGTCAATTCCGCGCGAACGGCGCGGCGAGACTCACTCAGCCGCTGTCGCCGCACCCTGTGGCTTCACCGTGATCATGCCGGGGCGGAAGCGGTCCTGGAACGGCGTGGTATCGATCTCCTCGAGCTTGATCTCGCCGGCCAGCACTTTGCGCTTCCATTCCTGGTGCGCCGGCTCGTCGGCGTGGAACTCCGGCATCACCTCTTTGGCGAAAAGCTCCAGCGATTCGCAGATGTGCTCGTGCGTGGTCTTGCCCGCCTGGTTGAGCAGGATCACCTGGTCGATGTTCGAGTCCTTGAACTTGCGCAGCTTGCGGCGGATCGTCTCCGGCGAGCCGATCAGGCCGCCGGCGATCGAGCGCGCCGCCTGGTCGGGATTCTCCCGCTTCCATTTCGTGTACTCGTCCCACATGTTCACCGTGCCCGGCGCGGGACGCTGGCGGCCCTTCGAGGCGCCGTAGAACTGCAGCGCGAACTGGAAGAAGGTCGCGCCCTCGGCGCGCCGCCGCGCCTCCTCGTCTGTCTTGGCGCACATGAAGTAGCTGACCAGCGCGATGTTCGGGTTGGTCTGGTAGTCCTCGAGCTTGTCGAGCTGCTGGGTGAAGGCGTTGTAGTAGGCGTGCACCCAGGCGTGCGCGGCGTCGGCGCTGACGAACTGGAAGCCCAGCGCGCCCATGCCGCGACGGCCGGCCATTTCTATGGTCTGCAATTGTGAGCAGGCGACCCAGAGCGGCGGGTGCGGCTTCTGCAGCGGCTTGGGCAGCACGTTGCGCAGCGGGAACTTGAAGTGCGGCCCGTCGTAGCTGCTGCCGCCGTCGCGGAACATCGGGATCAGCGCGCGCACCGCGTCCTCCCAGATTTCCCGCTTGCGCTCCATGTCGACGCCGAAGGGCTCCAGCTCGGTGATGCTGGCGCTCTCGCCCATGCCGAACTCGACGCGGCCGTCGCTCAGCAGGTCGAGCGCCGCCACCTTCTCGGCCACCTTGGCCGGGTGGTTGGTGGTGAGCTGGAAGATGCCGTGGCCCAGGCGGATGCGCTTGGTGCGCTGGCTGGCGGCGCCGAGGAAGACCTCGGGCGCGGGCGAGTGCGAATACTCCTCGAGGAAGTGGTGCTCGACCTCCCAGGCGTAGTCGAAGCCCAGCGCATCGGCCAGCTCGCACTGCGCCAGCGCGTCCTTGTAGAGCTTGTGCTCGCTGTCGACGCCCCACGGACGCGGCAGCTGCAGCTCGTAGAAGATGCCGAATTTCATGGCCGCGCCCTCCGATCGTCGAAGGCGGAAGGGCAACCCGAAACCCGGCGCGGGGCAAGGGCTTCGTGCCGCATGGCGGCACCCTAGCCATGCAAGAGCGGGGCCTTCCCTCCTCCCGCGAGAGGTCCATACTTGGCCCGACGACCTGGGAGGCGACGATGCCCGACGGAGTGGCAAGAACAGGCGCCAGCGACCGGCCCGATGCACTGTACGCCAAGCTGGAGGAGCGCGTTCTGGCGCGCGACCAGGTCGGCGCGCTCGACACCTACCACCAGCTCTTCAAGGCCGGCCGGCCGTTACCTGAGATGCTGGCCGAGGCGGTGCGCATCCACGCGCCCTACACCCACGTGCCCTATCACGAGCGCATCGACGACGGGTACGTGAACTTCGTCAACAACGACCACTGCCTGCTGAGCGCGCGCGCGACGTGGCAATTGTCGAAGCTGCTGCCCGGCGCGCAATCCGGCCTGCCGATGGCGCAGACCATTTGGTACATCCCCACCGGTCTCGACATCTGGAACCAGAAGATCATCAAGGCGCCGGGCCACTACGCGCGCGGCTTCCAGATGCCGCCGGGACCGCCGCCGGCCCCCGTGGTGCATTGGGCCGACCAGGAGCCTCTGGCGCTCGACGGGCCGCTGAAGGAGCGGCTCGCGCACTGGGCGACCCTGGTGCATCGCGGCCAGGTGATCGACGCCTACCGCGTCTTCCTCGGCATCATGCGCAACAAGGACGAGCGCCGCGCCGCGCTGGCCGAGCTGGCCTTCGCCGGCCTGATCGACGTGCAGGATCGCGCCTTCCAGAACCGCTCCTACACCACCGGCCACAAATCCTTCCGCGCCCGCGCCACGGTCGAGCTGGGCGACGCCATCGGCTGGGACGACGCGCACGACGTGCTCTACGCCGGCGCGCTCGACATCGCCGTCGGCCCGCGCTGGTACTCGCTCTACGAGATGGCCTGCAACGCCGTCACCGTCTACATCGAGGGCCAGGTGCTGCACGCCGTGCCCTATGGCGGCACGACCGAGCGCGAGCGCGCGCTGCTGAACAACCGCCAGCCGATGCGCGCCGCCGACACCGAGGCCTTCCTCGAGATCGTGCTGCGCCAGCCCGAGCCGGCCAACATCGAGGCGCTGGCCCGGCTGCTGAACGCGGGCAAGGACCCACGCTCGATCCTCGACGCGATCCAGCTCGGCGCCGCCGAGGTGGTGATCGAGACCAACATCGACGTGAACTTCTCGCTGCCGCAGCACTGCTTCGAGTACTGCAACACGCTCGGCTGGTTCTGGGACAATTTCGCCCATCAGCAGCGCATCAAGCTGCTCTTCCTCGCTACCGCCTATCTCAACCAGGCGGCTTGGCATCAGCGGCTGAGCGGCGATCTCGCCCGCACCACGGTGCGCGCGCCGTCGGGTGCGGATCGCCTGAGCGCGGCGGAGATCATCGATCGCCTGACGGGCGCGCTGATCGCGCTCGACGGCCAGCAAAGCATGGCGTGGACCAAGGCCTATCTCGATAGCGGCGCCGACACCGGCCCGCTGGTGCGCGCGTTGGCGCTGGCGGCGAGCAGGCTGGGCAACGATCCGCACAACCAGGAACTCGGCCACTGCATGATCGAGGACTACCTCAAGAACAAGCAGCCCGATCGCGGCCGCCTGCTGCTGGCCTGCGCCCAGCACACCGCCGCGCACCGCAAGTACGGCGACCCGCTCGATTGCAGCCGCCGCTTCGGTAAGGCGTTCGGCCTGGCGGAACTCAGTTGAGCCGCTGCCTCGGCCTGCTGGGCGGCGTCGGTGTCGGCGCCGCCGTCCACTACTACGAAGCGTTGGCCGCGGCGCACGCCGCGAAAGGCGAGCCGCTGCCGCTGGTCATGGTCAACGCCGACATGTCCACCGGCCTGCGCTACGTGCAGGCCGGCGACCTCCAGGGGCTCGCGCGCTATCTCGCCGGCCTGATCGACCGCATGCGCGCCGCCGGCGCCGAGCTGGCCGCGATCCCCGCCGTCACGCCGCATATCTGTTTTCGTGAGCTGACGCCGATCTCACCGCTGCCGCTGATCGACATCGTCGCGCCGCCGGCCGATCACCTGCGCGCCAAGGGCATCCGTCGCGCCGCGCTGTTCGGTACCCGCCTCACCATCGAGAGCGCGATGTTCGGCCGCCTCGCCGGTATCGAGCTCGTGACGCCGCGCGCCGATGAGGTCACCACGATCCACGACGCCTACATGCGCACGGCGAACTCAGGCAATGGCGCGTCCGAAGATTATCGCGCTCTGACGGCCATGGCTCGCATACTGATCGAGCGTGACGGCGCCGAGGCCATCATCTTCGCCGGCACTGACCTGTCGCTGCTGTTCAATGCCGCCAACACGACCTTTCCGGCGATCGACTGCGCGCAACTGCACATCGAAGCGATCCTGCACGCGCAGGGACTCTAGCCGACGACCTTGATGTAGGTGTCCTTCATCACGATCAGGCCGTTGCGGAAGGTATAGAGGTCGCAGCCCAGCCAGGATTGCTTCTCGCCGCTCTTCAGGGTCGCCGTGCGATGCCATTCGGTGACGGCGCGGTCGCCATGGATGAACTCATACCAACCGACCGAACTGCTGACTCGTAGGGGATTCCCAAGGGAAAGGCGCTGT
>CAYTFW010000228.1:0-7417 GCA_964437145.1 uncultured Rhizobiaceae bacterium | reverse complement strand
CCCCGCGAAGGCGGGGAGAAGGTGCCCGAAGGGCGGATGAGGGGCTTCGCGGTGGTCCATCGACAAGGATCGATGGTGTCGCGCGAGAAGCCCCTCATCCGCCTCGCTACGCTCGGCACCTTCTCCCCGCCTTCGCGGGGAGAAGGCTGGAGATCGCATCATGAGCGTGTCGCGTCGCGCCGACGCCGTGCCGCCGTTCATCGTCATGGACGTGATGCGCGAGGCGGCGGAGAAGGAAGCGCGCAACGAGAGCGTGATCCATCTCGAGGTCGGCCAGCCCAGCACGCCGGCGCCATCGGGCGCGCTCGACGCCGCGCGCGAGGCGCTGGCGCGCGACCGGCTGGGCTATGTCGACGCGCTGGGCATCCCCAAGCTGCGCGACCGAATCAGCAGGCACTACCGCGAGCGCTATGGCGTCGAGGTGCCGGCCGAGCGGGTCATCGTCACCACCGGTTCCTCGAACGGCTTCCTGCTGGCCTTCCTCGGCGCCTTCGACGCCGGCGCCCGCGTGGCGATGGCGGCACCGGGCTATCCGCCCTACCGCAACATCCTCTCGGCGCTGGGCCTCACGCCGGTCGATCTCGTCACCACCGAGGCGGAGCGCTACCAGCCGACCGTGGCGCGGCTGGAGAAGGCCGGCGCGCTCGACGGCGTCATCGTCGCCAGCCCGTCCAATCCGACCGGCACGATGGTGACGCGCGCCGAGCTGACGGCGCTGTACGACCATTGCCGAGCCCGCGGCCTGACCCTGATCTCCGACGAGATCTATCACGGCCTCACCTTCGGCGAGCGCGCGACGTCGGCGGTCGAGATCGGCGACGAGGCGATCGTCGTCAACAGCTTCTCCAAGTACTTCTCGATGACCGGCTGGCGCATCGGCTGGCTGGTCGTGCCGCAGGCGCTGGTGCGGCCGATCGAGCGTCTGGCGCAGAACCTGATGATCTCGACGCCGACCATCTCGCAATACGCCGCGCTGGGTGCCTTCGAGTGCACCGAGGAGCTCGAAGGCCACGTGCGGCGCTATCGCGCCAATCGCGATCTGTTGATGGCCGGCCTGCCCAAGGCGGGGCTTGATCGCTTGACCGTCGCGACCGGCGCCTTCTACACCTATGCTGACGTCTCGCACCTGACCAACGACAGCGTGGATTTCTGTCGTCGCATGTTGCGCGAAGCGGGCGTCGCGACGACACCGGGTGTGGATTTCGATCCGCAGCGCGGCCGCGGAACGCTGCGGATATCGTTCGCCGGCTCGACGGCGGAGATGGAGGAGGCGGTACGCCGACTCGTCGCCTGGAAGCGATGAGCGGAATCGCCGCTACCGCGCGGCGATCTCGGAGCGCAGGATGAACGGCTCCCAGGATCGCAAGCCGCTGGCGTGGGGCCCCGCGAGGTCGGGATCGCCGCGGCTGGCCGCTTCGAAGAGCGGCCCCATCAGCGCGCGATCCCTGGCCGCGCCCTCGAGGTCACCCTTGGCCTCCCGGGCCTGCGCCCGGTCGTTGTAGGGGTTGTAGAGCGGAGAGAGGTAGCGGGGCGCCAGCCGGATCGCCGCGTCGAAATCGGCGAGCGCCCGCCGAGGATCGTCGGTCAGCAGCGCGAGGCCGCGATTGTTGAACAGCTTGGCGATGTCGGGCGCGAGCGCGATGGCCTGATCGAGGTCGCGAAGCGCGCGTTGCCCGTCGGCCGACAGGGTCGCGCGATTGTTCAGCGCGGCGGCGCGCTCGCGCGGGCCGACGCCCGGCGAGTCGATCACCTGGCCGCAGGCCTCGGCGAAGGCCGGGTCGTTGTGGTCGATGTCCAGGCAGACGCGCCTGGCCTCGTCGAGGGTGCGCGCCGTCGCGGCGCCCTGCAGGGTGATGGCGACGACCAAGGCGGCGAGCACGACGCGCATGCCGTGGCCTCAGTGCAGCTTGCGCGGGTCGCGCCGCTCGGCCGGCTGCGTGGCCGGCGCCGGCGGCGCGGGCGCGGCGTGGTGGTGCACCATCTTCCAGACGTCGCCCTCGCGCGCGAAGCCGTTGGTGGCGAGGAGCTGGCCGCCGGGCAGGGTCTCGCGGCAGATCACGATCGCCAAGCCGCCGCGCAGGATGACGAACTCGTCGGACACGCCGGCCTTGGGCGCGTTGGGATTGCGCAGGATCGCCTGCCAGGAGCGCAGGATGGTTTCGCGGTCGAGCATCGCCGGCTGGCCGGGATGCACGCAGGCCACCGGCACGGTGGTCGCCCACATCTCGGCCAGGGCCTCGAAGTCGCGGCGGCTGAACGCCTCGTAGAAGGCGCGATTGGCGGCGAGGATGGCCTCGTGGTCGTCTTCCTCGATGCTCGCCACGATAGGCGGGATGCGGCCACGCGCCATATCGGGCCTACTTGTTCTTGAACACGGGCTTGCGCTTCTCGACGAAGGCGTTGACCGCCTCCTTATGGTCCTCGGTCTGGTGCGCGATCGCCTGCATCGAGGCCGACATGTCGAGCAGGGTCGAAAGCTCGGTGCGCGCGCCTTCGCGCAGCAGGCGCTTGGCCATGCGCAGGCCATAGGCCGGGTTGACGGCGATGCGCCTGGCCAGCGCCATCGCCTCGTCCATCAGCTTGTCGTCGTCGACGACCTTCGACGCCAGGCCCATCTCGTAGGCCTGCTCGCCGGTGAACTGCTCGCCGGTGAAGGCCATCAGCATGGCGTTGGACATGCCCACGGCGCGCGGCAGGAACCAGGCGCCGCCGTCGCCGGGGATGAGGCCGAGCTTGACGAAGCTCTCGGCGAAGCGCGCGCTCCTGGCCGCAATGCGGATGTCGCACATGCAGGCGAGATCGCAGCCGGCGCCGATGGCGTGGCCGTTGACGGCGGCGATGATCGGCACTTCGAGCTCGTACATCGCCAGCGGGATGCGCTGGATGCCCGTCTGGTAGCCGACGCGCACGTTATAAATGCCGCCCGCGAACATGCCCTGGTGGCGCTGCATGTTCTTGACGTTGCCTCCGGAGCTGAAGGCGGTGCCCGCGCCGGTGAGAATGACGCAGCGCACGTCGTAGTCGGCGTTGATACGCTGCAGCGCATCGACGATGGCGCTGATCATCGCCTCGTCGGAGATCGCGTTGCGAACGTCGGGATCGTTCAGCGTCAGCGTGACGATGTTGTCCTTCTTCTCGTAGAGCAGCCTGTCCGCCACCGCATTCCTCCCGACATGAATCTGCGTTTACTTTGAGCGGTCGGCGTCTAGGATTATCGGAACGACGCCGTCAGTCCAACGCCAGAGTAGCGTATCAAGAGTACCGTATCAGTTGGGAGGAAGCCTGACATGACGATGCCGACGCTCGATTTCCCGCCGTTCCGCCTGCCGCCGGACGCCGAGGAATTGCGGACCGAGGTGCGGGCCTTCCTCAAGGGGATCCTGCCCAGCCTGAGCGCCGGCGAGCGCTTCAAGAGCTGGAACAGCCGCTCACCCGAGTTCAGCAAGGCGATGGGCGCCAAGGGCTGGATCGGCATCACCTGGCCGAAGAAATACGGCGGCGCCGAGAAGAGCTTCCTGCACCGCTACGTGATCACCGAGGAATTGCTGGCCAACGGCGCGCCGGCCGGCTCGCACTGGGTGGCCGATCGCCAGAGCGGCCCGAACATCCTGCGCTACGGCAGCGAGGAGATGAAGGACGCGATCCTGCCGCGCATCGTCAAGGGCGAGTGCTTCTTCGCCATCGGCATGAGCGAGCCGGACTCGGGATCCGACCTCGCCTCTGTGCGCACGCGCGCCGACAAGGTCGAGGGCGGCTGGCGCGTCAACGGCACCAAGATCTGGACCAGTGGCGCCCATCGCTCGCACTACGCGATCACCCTCCTGCGCACCAGCGGCCAGCGCGAGGACCGCCATCGTGGCTTGAGCCAGCTGGTGATCGACCTGAAGTCGCCGGGCATCACCATCCGGCCGATCATCAACCTCAACGGCAAGCACGACTGGAACGAGGTCGTGTTCCGCGACTGCTTCGTGCCCGATTCGATGATGCTGGGCGAGGAGGGCGACGGCTGGATGCAGGTCACCGGCGAGCTGGCCTACGAGCGCAGCGGCCCGGAGCGCATCCTGACCAATATCCACGTGCTGAAGGAGCTGATCCGCATCGTCGGCCGCCAGCCCGGCCAGCAGGCGCAGGTGACGATCGGCAAGCTGGCCGCTCGCGTCTGGAGCCTGCGGCAGATGTCGCTGTCGGTCGCCGGCATGCTGCAGGCCGGCAAGTCGCCGGCGGTCGAGTCGTCGGTCACCAAGGACCTCGGCACGCACTTCCAGCAGGACCTGCCGGAGATCGCGCGCGTGCTGGGCGAGTCGGAAGCCGCCGACGAGAACGACATCCAGGAGTTCCTCGACGTCTGCCAGATGGCGACGCTCGCGGCGCCGGCCTATTCGATCCAGGGCGGCACGACACAGGTGCTGCGCGGCATCATCGCGCGCGGCCTTGGCTTGCGCTGATACGGGAAGCACGACCAATGAGCGACAACGAAACCCGCGACATGTTCGTGGAGATGGCGTCGAGGCTGTTCAGCGAGCAGGCGACGCGCGAGATCATCAACGCCTTCGAGAAGGGTACCTGGCCGGCCGATCTGTGGAAGCAGGTCGAGGAAGCGGGCCTGCCCTGGGCGGCGGTTCCCGAGAGCGCCGGTGGCGCCGGCGGCAACGTCGGCGACCTGATGGCCGTGCTGCGCGAGGCCGGCCGCAACGCCGTGCCGCTGCCGCTGGCCGAGACCGGGCTGGGCGCGATGATCGCCGGCGAGGCGGGATTGACGCCGCCATCGGGGCCGCTGGCGCTGGCGATCTCCGAGTCTGGCGCGCCGCTGCGGATCGACGGCGGCAAGGTCTCGGGCAAAGCCAAGCGCGTCGCCTTCGCCTCGGTTTGCGACAACATCGTCGTCGTCGCGGCCGGCCAGGTGGCGATCGTGCCCAAGGCGGCGGTGAAGATCGACGCCAAGCAGGGCCAGACCGGCGAGCCCTACGACGACGTGACATTCGACAACGCCGCGGCGAGCGCATCGGCGCCGTCGAAGATCTCGCCCGAGCGCGCGCTGGAGCTGGCGGCGCTGGCGCGCACCAACCAGATGACCGGCGCGGCCGACCGCATCCTGGCGATCACCACGCAGTACTCGAAGGAGCGCGTGCAGTTCGGCCGCTCGATCAGCACCTTCCAGGCGATCCAACACATGCTGGCCGAGCTTTCGACCTATGTCGCGGCGGTGGCGGCGGCGGCGCGGGTCGCGGCGCGCGACGCGGAGGAGGGCGGCGGCTCGTTCTCGATCTGGGCGGCCAAAACCCAGGCCAGCGACGCCGCGCACAAGATCTGCGCCATCGCCCATCAGTCGATGGGCGCGATGGGCTTCACCTACGAGCACATCCTGCACCACTACACACGGCGCCTGTGGGTGTGGCGCCGCGACTACGGTAGCGAGTCGTATTGGGGTGCCAAGCTGGGCCGCGCGATGTGCGAGGCCGGGCCGGACGCCATGTGGCCGTCGCTGACCGCGAGCAAGGTCGCCGCGTAGGTGAAACATGCTGTCATTCCGAGCGTAGCGAGGAATCCAGGGAAGATGCCTAGATTCCTCGCTACGCTCGGAATGACAGGGCGACTCTAGGGAGGCTGCCATGGACATGCACGCCAGCGCCGGGCGCCTGCGCACCGAGCTCATCGACAAGGCCGAAGCGCTGGCACCGATGATCGAGGCGGCGGCGCCGCGCATCGAGGCGGAGCGACGCATCGTCCCCGACGTGCTGGAGGCCATGCACGGCGCGCGGCTGTTCCGCATGCTGCTGCCGCGTTCGGTCGATGGCGAGGAGGTCGACCCCGAGACCTTCTATCGCGTGGTCGAGCGCGTCGCGATGGCCGACGCCAGCGCCGGCTGGTGCCTGTGCCAGGCCAGCGGCTGCGCCATGTCGGCGGCCTATCTCGAGCCCGATGTGGCCAAGAAGATCTTCGGCGCGCCCAATTCGGTGCTCGCCTGGGGGCCGGGGCCGAAGGTCAAGGCCGTGGCCGATGGCCAGGACGGCTATCGCGTCACTGGCTCGTGGGCCTTCGCCTCGGGTGGCCGGCACGCGACCTGGCTGGGCGCCGATTGTCCGCTCTTCGCCGCCGACGGCACGCCGATCCGCGACGCCAATGGTCGGCAGGTACTGCGCGTCTTCCTCGTGCCGACGCAAGAGGTCCAGTGGACCGATATCTGGAACGTGATCGGCCTGCGCGGCACGGCGAGCGATCAGTTCGCGCTCACCGATCACTACGTGCGCACCGACCATTCGATCACCCGCGACCACACGCGCGAGCGGCGCGAGAACGGGCCGCTCTATCGCATGTCGGCGCTCTATCTCTACGCCATCGGTTTCGCCGGCGTGGCGCTGGGCACGGCGCGACCGATGCTCGACACCTTCATGACCTTCGCGCGCGACAAGTATCCACGCGGCATTAAGAGTCCGATCCGCGACAACAACGTCGTGCAGCTCGGCGTCGGCCAGTCCGAGGCCAAGCTGCAATCGGCTCGCGCGCTGCTGCTGCAAAGCGTGCGCGAGATCTGGGCCGAGGTGCAGGAAACCGGCACGTTCACTGTCCCGCAGCGCATGCAGCTGCGCATGGCGACGACGCACGCGATCCAGATGGCGCGCGAGGTTTCGCACTTCGTCTATCACGCCGCCGGCGCGACCGCGATCTTCCACGACAATCCCTACGAGCGCCGGTTCCGCGACATCAACACGGTGACGCAGCAGCTGCAGGGCCGGCTGGCGCATCTGGAGAACGTCGGTAATTTCCTGATGGGCGGCGAGCCCGATCTGAACTTCGCGTAGAGCGGCGCTGTGCTCGTGCGCCTCCTGTCATTCCGAGCGCAGCGAGGAATCCAGGTGGCTTCACTGGATTCCTCGCTGCGCTCGGAATGACAGAATACGTCCGTCAACGCTCCAGGGAGGCGTGCCATGGGTCTCGGATTGCTGCAGCACTACACGATCGAACCGGTCGATCTCGAGGCGACCAAGAACTTCTATGTCGACGTGCTGGGGCTGGAGAATGGCGATCGCCCGCCGCTGGGCTTTCCCGGCTACTGGCTCTACTCCGGCGGCGTGCCGACGGTTCATCTGCTGGGACCGCGCCAGCCCAGGCCGGGTGTCAAGGTGCGTCCGCCTGGCGTGAAGATGGACGACACCGGGCGGCTGGACCACATCGCCTTCGAGGCAACCGGCTTCGACGCCATGCGCCAGCACCTGCGCGCCAAGGGCGTGGAGTTCCGCGAGAACATCATCCCGCGCACCGGCGCAGCGCAGCTCTTCCTGTTCGATCCCGATGGTGTCGGCGTCGAGCTGAACTTCGCGTCGCCGACATCTTGATTCTTCTTTGGGAGCGCCGGCGTCCCGCCGGCAGGCGGCGCCTTGCGCCGCCATCATGAGCCGGCGGGACGCCGGCGCTCCCA
>CAYTFW010000227.1:0-7570 GCA_964437145.1 uncultured Rhizobiaceae bacterium | reverse complement strand
GTCACCTCAAACAACGGTCATTCAAACTGAGCGTAGCGAAGGACCTTGCGGTATCGCGGCCACACCTACACGCTGGTATCCGATCGCACGACCGCGAGGTCCTTCGCTGCGCTCAGGACGACAGCGAGCATCACAAGAGAAACACCGCCGCCAATCCGAGGAAGGCGAGGAAGCCGACGACGTCGGTGACGGTGGTGAGGAACACCGTCGAGGATACCGCCGGATCGACGCCAGCGCGTTGCAGGCCGAGCGGGATCAGCGTGCCGGCGAGCGCGGCGCAGATCAGGTTGATCACCATGGCGGCGGCGATGATCAGGCCGATGCGCGGGTCGTGGAACCACGCCCAGGTGATCACGCCCAGGATCAGCGCGAAGATCAGCCCGTTGGCGCCGCCGACGAAGATCTCCTTGACCACGAAGCGCGCGATGTTGGCGATGGTCAGCTCGCCCATCGCCAAGGCGCGCACCGCGACCGTGACGGTCTGTGTGCCGGCGTTGCCACCCATCGAGGCGACGATCGGCATCAGGACGGCCAGCGCCACGATTTTCTGCAGCTCTTCCTCGAACTGGCCGATCACCGCCGAAGCCAACAGCGCCGTGCCGAGATTGACCAGCAGCCACCAGAAGCGCTGACGCGCGGTGCGCACCATGGGCGCATGCACGTCGTCCTCGCGCACGCCGCCCATCTTCAAGAGGTCGTCCTCGGCTTCCTCGTCGATGACGTCGAGCACGTCGTCGACCATGATCACGCCCAGCAGCCGATCGGACGAATCAACCACCGGGCAGGACACCAGATTCTGGTCGCGGAAGATGTGCGCGACCGCCTCCTGCTCCGCCGTCACGGGGATCGACGGGATATCCGGATCCATGATCTCGGTGATCGGCACCGGCCGCTTGGTGCGCAGCATGCGCCCGAGCGCCACCGAGCCCATCAGCCGCCGCTGCTCGTCGACGACGAACAGGTCGTAGACGTCGTCGGGCAGATCAGACGCTTCGCGGCAGTAATCGATGACCTGCCCGACGGTCCACGTGGCGGGCACCGCCACCAGCTCGCGCTGCATGAGACGGCCGGCCGTATACTCCGGATAGGCCAGCGTCTCCTCGATCGCCGCGCGCTCGTCGGCCGGCAGCGCCGCCAGCACTTCGAGGCGCTCCGCGTCGGGCAAGTCTTCGAGGATGTCGGCGGCGTCGTCGGTATCGAGCTCATGCGCCGCCTCTGCGATGTCCTTGGGCTCGAGAGCCTCCAGCACCTCCTCGCGCACGTCCTCGTCGAGCTCGACCAGCGTCTCCGGATCGAGGTCGCGCTTGAGGATGCCGACGAGCTGGGTACGGGCCTCCGGACTGACCTGTTCCAGCAGGTAGGCGGCGCCCGCCGGGCTGAGATCGTTGGCGATGGCGCGGATCTCGTCGATGCGGCCATACTCGAGATGCTCGAGCACGGTCCGCAGCAGCACCTCGGTCACTTCGCCGAGGTCCTCCGCATCTTCGGTCGGAACGCGCGTGGTGTCCGCCATGGCGTCCTCCTCCGGTTTCAGGCGCCGCGTCGCGCGGCCTCTTGCGCGTCGACCACGGCGAGCGCGCTCATGTTGACGATGCCGCGCGCCGTCACCGACGGCGTCAGGATGTGCGCCGGCAGGCGCGGCCCGAGCAGGATCGGCCCGACATGCAGGCCATCGGCCGCCGCCTTCAGCAGATTGAAGGCGATGTTCGCCGAGTCGAGCGAGGGGCAGACCAGCAGATTGGCCTGGCCCTTGAGCTTCGAGCGCGGAAAGAGCTCGCGCCGGATGTCCTCGTCGAGCGCGGAGTCGCCGTGCATCTCGCCGTCGACTTCCAGCTCCGGCGCGCGCTGCCAGATCAGCTTCAGTGCCGCGCGCATCTTCTCGGCCGAAGCGGAATCGGCGCTGCCGTAGTTGGAGTGCGACAGCAGCGCGACCTTGGGCTCGATACCGAATCGGCGCACCTCCTCGGCGGCCAGCACCGTGGTGTCGGCAATCTCCTCAGGATCGGGGTTCTCGTTGATGTAGGTGTCGCAGATGAACAGCGGCATCTTGGGCAGCACGATCAGGCTGACCGCCGCGAATCGCTCGATCCCCTCGCGCAGGCCGATCACGTCACGGACATGGTTGAAATGCGTGCGGTACCGGCCGAAGGTGCCGGCGATCAGCGCATCGGCGTCGCCTTTGCGCACAGCCAGCGCGCCGATCAGGGTCGGGCTGGACCGCACGAGGTTGCGCGCCGCCACCGGCGTCACGCCGCGCCGCTCCATGATCTCGTGATAGGTCGACCAGTAGGAATCGAAGCGCGGATCGCTCGCTGGGTTGACCAAGTCGACGTCCAGCCCGGGCCTGAAGCGCAGGCCCAGGCGATGCGCGCGGTGCTCGATCACCTCGGGCCGGCCGATCAGGATCGGCAGCGCCAGCTTTTCGTCGAGCAGCACCTGCACCGCGCGCAGCACGCGATCGTCCTCGCCAGCGCTGAAGATCACCCGCTTGGGATCGCGCCTGGCCTGGTCGAAGACCGGCCGCATGATCAGGCCGGAGCGGAAGACGAACTGCTCCAGGCGGTGACGATAGGCGTCCATGTCGGCGATCGGGCGCGTCGCCACGCCGGTGTCCATCGCCGCCTGGGCGACCGCTGGAGCCAGCTCGACGATGAGCCGCGGATCGAACGGCTTGGGGATGATCTGCTCGGCGCCGAAGCCAGCGGCGCTGTCGCCGAAGGCCTTGGCAACCACTTCCGACGTCTCGGCGTGCGCCAGCCGCGCCAGCGCCTGCACACAGGCCACCTTCATCTCGTCGTTCACCGTCGTGGCGCCGACGTCGAGCGCGCCCCTGAAGATGAAGGGGAAGCACAGGACATTGTTGACCTGGTTGGGGTAGTCGCTGCGGCCGGTGGCGATGATGGCGTCGTCGCGCACCGCCTTGACGTCTTCCGGCATGATTTCCGGGTCGGGGTTGGCCAGCGCCAGGATCAGCGGCTTCTTCGCCATGCGCGCGACCATGTCGCGCTTGAGCACGCCGCCAGCGCTCAAGCCCAGGAAGATGTCGGCGCCCTCGATAATCTCGCCCAGGGTGCGCTTGTCGGTGGGACGCGCGTAGCGCTCCTTCCACGGATCCATCAGCGTGTTGCGGCCCTCGTAGACCACGCCCTCGATGTCGCTGACCCAGATGTTCGCCACCGGCAGGCCGAGCTTCACCAGGATGTCGAGGCAGGAAAGCGCGGCGGCACCTGCGCCGGAGCACACCAGCTTCACCTCGGCGATGTTCTTGCCGACCAGCTTGAGCCCGTTGGTCACGGCGGCGCCGACGATGATCGCGGTACCGTGCTGGTCGTCGTGGAACACCGGGATCTTCATGCGCTCGCGCAGCGCGCGCTCGACGGTGAAGCACTCCGGCGCCTTGATGTCCTCGAGGTTGATGCCGCCGAAGGTCGGCTCCAGCGCCGCGACGATGTCGATCAGCTTCTGCGGATCCTTCTCGGCGATCTCCAGGTCGAAAACGTCGATACCGGCGAATTTCTTGAACAGGACGCCTTTGCCCTCCATCACCGGCTTGGCGGCCAGTGGGCCGATATCGCCCAGGCCGAGCACGGCGGTGCCGTTGGTGATCACCGCCACCAGGTTGGCGCGCGACGTGACGGTGGCGGCTTCGGCCGGGTCGGCGACGATGGCGTTGCAGGCGGCGGCGACACCGGGCGAATAGGCCAGCGACAGATCGCGCTGGGTCGCCAGCGGCTTGATCGGGGCGACCTCGATCTTTCCCGGGCGCGGCAGGCGGTGATAGCGCAGCGCGGCGTCGGCGAGTTCGTCGGCCATCTCGGCTCCTCCCGGGTTTGCCCCAAACAAAGCGGCCGCCCCTCGTGGGGGCGGCCTCCTTGTCGCATCGTGCCGGTTACGAACGGATGATTGGTGCGCCCGAGAAGACTCGAACTTCCACGGTGTTACCCGCTAGCACCTCAAGCTAGTGCGTCTACCAATTCCGCCACGGGCGCAAACACCGATCGGCCGGCCTGGATGCCCGGTCGGGCCTCTCGGCCGAACCGGCCGGGGGAATAGCAAATCGCCCCCGGCGAGGCAACACGCCAAGCCCCGCGCCACGGCGGTTTGACCGACTTCTTTCGAGGCCCTATGTCACGGCCATGGAATGGCGGGTCGAGGACCGGCTGGTGCCCTATCCCGAGGCGCTGGCGACGATGGAGGCTCGGGTGGCGGCGATCCACGCCGGCACGGCCCCAGAAATGGTCTGGCTGCTGCAGCACCCGCCGCTCTACACGTCCGGAACCAGCGCGAAACCGGCCGATCTGCTGACTCCTGACCGCTTCCCGGTCTACGCCGCCGGCCGCGGCGGGCAATACACCTATCACGGCCCCGGCCAGCGCGTGGCCTACGCCATGATCGATTTGCGCCGGCGCCGCGGCGACGTGCGCCGCTACGTGCACGACCTCGAGGAATGGATCATCCGCACCCTGGCCCGCTTCAATGTCAGGGGCGAGCGGCGGTCGGACCGCATCGGCGTCTGGGTCGTGCGCCCGGACAAGCCGCCGATCCTGGCGCCCGACGGGACCATGCTGCCGGCCGAGGACAAGATCGCCGCCATCGGCGTGCGCGTGCGCCACTGGGTGGCATTCCATGGCATCTCGATCAACGTCGACCCTGATCTCAGCCACTTCCAGGGCATCGTGCCCTGCGGCATCCAGGGCCACGGCGTGACCTCGCTGGTCGATCTTGGCCTGCCGGTCACCATGGCCGATCTCGACACGGCGCTACGCGAAGCCTTCGAAGAAGTGTTCGCGCGCGCCGCGCCGGACCAACCCGTCGATGTCTAATCGCCTCTGGCATCGGTCAGATAGAAACGGCTCGCCACTGGCAAGTGGTCGGATATCTTGAGACGCATCGCCGCCTTGAGCTTGTCGCGCGTTTCCTTGTCGAGGCCGGCGAGGTCATCGAAGAAGCTCCATTGAATGACCACACCCATCTTGTTCGGCACGCCGACCGCGTCGGCCGACTCGGTGATCAGGTGCAGGTCGAGCCGCGAACCGCCGCCACCCGACTTGTTGAGGCGCGCTAGGTGTGTGGGGATCTTCGGGTCGTTGATTCTTGAGAACGAGACGCCCGCGGACTTCTCGAGCGCACGAATCGGTTCCCACTCCTCCTTCTCCGTCGACGCGTTCCAGTCACCGACCATGATGATGTCTTCGTCGAAATGCTCCTCCGCCGCTTCGAGCCAATCGGCGAGTTTTCTGGCTGCCATCGTTCGCTGCTTGATGCCGTAACGGCCCGTGCCCTTGAAGTCCCTCGGCTTCATCTGCGACTTCAGATGAAGGCCCACCAGCTCGAAGGTGAAGCCCTCCTCGGCCTCGCTCGTAGCCGCGACCTCGAAATGGCCCCAGACGGGCAGACGCGGAAAGACATCGGCCTTGCGCCCGTTCTCAGCGATGGTCACCGGATTGTCGGTGAAAAGCTCCAGCGGCGGCCGCTTGGAGCGTACCCAGTTACGATCCCAGAGCATGACCACGCGCTGCTCGTCGCCGGTCGTGCCATAGAACGTCGAGTAGAAGCCCGCCTTGCGCTTCGCGAGCGCATCGACGACGTCGTCAAGCGCACCGTCCTTGGCGATCTCCGTCAGGACGAAGACGTCGGCGTTCATAGTATCGAGCACGTCCGTGATGCCGGCGATCCGATCTGGATCCTTGTGGTCGAAGTAGCGGATGTTCCAGGCGACGATATCGAGAAACTCATCGCTGCCCTGGAATCGCTTGGGCACAAGCTTCTTCGCGTCCAAGTAGCGGCTGATCTTGTCCTTGACATCCTTGTTGTCGGCAAAAACCGGCCCGCCCGACGACGCGCGCTTCCGGGACTTCCCGGCGGCCTTCTTCTTCGCTGCAGCCATGATATTCCCCATCGTTGATCGCTCCACGATCGGAGCGACCACAAAATTGCATGGGGGTTAATTTATTCAATCGGATTCCACCCGGCCGTCGGTCTTCATCCGGTAGCGGAAATCGCAGTACGGCGCGCCCTTCATGATGGTCTGGGTGCGGGTGAACTCGATGTCCGGGCCGCCGACATCAGCGATGTGGAAGTCGATCTCGCACAACAGGATGGTGCCGAGATCGGGCTCGCCCAGCTCCTTGAAGAACTCGGCGTAGCGGCAGCGCGTGATGTTGTAGTCGCGCGCCTCGGCGTCGTCGCGCAGCAGGTCGCGCTCGACCGAATCGCCGATGCGCGGCCGCAGATCGGTCCAGATGGCGTCGAATTTCTGCTTGGGCCCGCCCGGCTCGGCCGCGCCGATGCGGTGATAGAGGCTCTTCGACCAGTCCCTCAGCGCCTCGCCGACAAGGCGGTTGGCTTTCTCGGCGCCCAGCTCGGCCCTCAGCGCTTTAAGCACCGGCACCAGCACGCGCGCCTGCGCTTTCACCTCGTCCATCAACGATACCGGGGATGCGATCTCGGTCATGTCGTCCTCCTGGTCACAGCGTGTCGGCCTCGCCGAACCCCTCGCCTACCATCTCGTTGGCGTCCTCGATGTCCACTGATACGACACGCGCGGCGCGCGGGCCTCTGCGGCAGGCGGCGATAAACATATCGAGCGCGTTGGCCGCGCCTGTTGCGACCACCTCGACCGAGCCGTCGCGGCGATTGCGCACCCAGCCGCGCAGGCCGAGCGCCCGCGCCTGGCCGACCGCCCAGTAGCGGTAGCCGACGCCCTGCACGCGGCCTCGGATGCGCAGCCGCTTCATGCCGCCCCTCCGGTCAGCCGGCGATCGCGCGCCAGCCGTTCTGCAGCGTAAGCACCACGCCCGAGGCCAGCAACAGGCCGAGCACGACGTTGCGGAACGAGGCGGGCGGAATCCGTCGCGTGGCGATGGTGCCGAGCCAAGCGCCGATGATCAGGCAGGGCAGCATCCAGGCCCAGCGCAGGAGCGTGGTCGCGGTGATGTAGCCAGCCCAGGCCACCATGCCCAAGGCGACGATCTGGCTGGCCGAGTTGAGGATGGTCATCAGGCCGCGATGACGCTGCTTGTCCCAGCCGCGCAGCACGCCCCAGACGGCCGGCACCGCGCCCGTGAGTCCGGCCAATCCGCCCATAACGCCGCCCACCGCGCCGATCGCGGCGTCGGCCGCCTTGCCGCCGCCATCGACGCGCAGCCGCGTGCCCATGGCGAGCTGGAACGTCGCGTAGACAATCAGCAGCAGGCCGAAGCTCAGCCGGAAGACGTCGAGATCGGTGCGCGCGATCAGCCAGACGCCCAGCGGCAGGCAGACCAGCGAGGCGCCGAGCATCGGCCACAGGGTCGGCCAGTCGACCGTGCGCCACACCGAGGGCACGGCGACGGCTTGCGACACGACAGCGCCGAACAGCACCAGCGGCGTCGCCTCGGCGAGCGGAAACAGCCAGATCCAGAACGCCAGCGACACCAGCGCGTAGGCAAATCCCGACAGGCCCGACACGAACGCGGCGGTGAACGCCCCGGCGAGGAACAGCGCGATCTGGCCTGTGGTCATGGTCGTTGGGAAAGCCGGGTAGAGTCGAGGACGGGCGCGGTGGCGATGCTGGATCGCTCCGTCTCCC
>CAYTFW010000226.1:0-7633 GCA_964437145.1 uncultured Rhizobiaceae bacterium | reverse complement strand
GCACCGCAAGCTGTCGAGGCCGGTCACCTCAAACAACGGTCATTCAAACTGAGCGAAGCCGCGCGCAGCGCGGCGCAGTCGAAGGACCTCATCTCGACCGTACCACCGTAGTCGCAGCAGCGAGGCCCTTCGACTGCGCTACGCTTCGCTCAGGGCGACGGAGGAGGTGAAACCTCCTCCGTCGCCTTCCAGCCCGCCATATTGCCCCGCCGGCCCGGCCTGCGTCATCATGTGGCCAGCGGAGGAGAGTTTCATGGACGTCGCGACCGAACACCGGCTGGGTGAGCAGATCGCCGGGCTGCTGGCCGCCAACACGACGATGATGGCCGACAGCGAGTACCGTCAGCCGGTCTCGCACTACATCGACGCCGATCATCTGAAGCGCGAGCGCGACCTGCTGTTCCGCCGCCAGCCGCTGATCGTCGCCGCCTCCGCCGAGCTGGCGCAGGCGGGCGATTTCCGCACGGTCGACATCGATGGCGTCTCCGCCCTGATCGTGCGCCAGGCGAACGGCACGCTCGCCGCCTTCCACAATGTCTGCCGCCATCGCGGCTGCCGCGTGGTCGACGAGGAGGCCGGCCACAAGGCCACCTTCACCTGCAAGTTCCATTCCTGGGTCTATGGCGCCGACGGCAGCCTGCGCCACATCCCGCAGCAGGAGGCCTTCACCGGCATCGACCGTGCCAGCCGCGCGTTGGTGCCCCTGCCCGTCGCCGAGCGTCACGGCCTGGTCTGGCTCGGTCCGATCGAGGGCGGCGCGGTCGACATCGAGGCCTTCCTCGGGCCGATGAACGCGGTGCTGGCGGAGATGAAGATCGCCGAGGGCGGCGTGTTCCGCTTCGAGCGCTATCCCGAGCAGCTCAATTGGAAGCTCGTGGTCGACACCTTCCTCGAGCTCTATCACGTGCCGCACCTGCACAACAAAACCGTGGGCCGTTTCATCGAGGGCCGCGGCGGCATCTACGACCAGCTCGGCAGGCACGGCCGCTTCGTGGCGCCGCGCAAGAGCTACGACGCGGTGCGCCACCTGCCGATCGAGCAGCGCCGGCTCGGCGACCACATCGTCGGCATCCACCGCGTCTTCCCCAACGCCATCGTCGTGTGGCAGCGCGACCACGTCGAGTTCTGGACGGCGGTGCCCGATGGCGCCGATCCCAACCGCTGCATCGTGCGCACCTGGCTGATCAGCCCGGAGCGCGAGGTGCGCCCGGCCGATCGCGAGAAGTGGGAGAAGAATTGGCAGATCCTGCGCGGCACCGTGCAGGTCGAGGACTTCCCGATGGCGCGCACCATCCAGCAGGGCTTCCACAGCGGCGCGCAGGACCACGTCGTGTTCGGCCGCAACGAGCCGGGACTGCACGACTTCCACGCCTCGCTGGTCAAGGCGATGGCCAACGGCGCGGGCTGATCAGTCGAGCTTCAGGCTCTCCAGCACGCGCAGCAGCTCGGCCTCGCGCTGCGGGAAGACGCGGGTCGTCGCGTTGACCGAGAAGATGACGACGTAGCCCTGCCGGATACCGATGCGCAGGCGGTTCTCGACGGGCTCGTTGGCCGTTTCCGCGGCGAAGTCGAGGGCGTACCACTCGGCGCCGCCGATCGAGACCACGCCGTGATGATGCATCGTGATACCGGCGCGACCCCCGATACTGCGCTGAACCGTTTCACCGAAGGCCTTGAGCTTGTCGGGCGTGTGGGCCGGATTGACGTTGCGCGTCGCCACGATCGTCACGCCGAGCGTGTCGCTGTCGGTGTAGCCATGCTGTGGCGGCTGCTGCGCCGGGTATTTCTTGGCGATGTCCGCGGCGGTCATCGGCCGGAACGCCGAGGGAAGATCGAACGACAAGGCGTTGTCGAACAGCCGCACGGGCTCCGCCACGGCCGGCGCCGCGACGAACAGCAACAGGAAAAACAGAACGCGCCTCATGCCGCCACCTCCAGCCAGAAACCCGGCCCAGCGTACCAGACGCGCGGCCGATCGTTCGCGGCCGGCACGCCGCGATGCAGCGCCGTGATCGGCGGCGTGTTGCTGCTCAGCCCGTCGAGCGCTGTCTGCAGCTTGCCTTCCGCCGCGACGTCGCGACCGCCGGCGCAAGGGTAGATGCCGACGCCGCTCACCGATGACGCCGCGAACGTCCCGCCACGCCGCTCGACGCGCAACATGAAGCCCCAGCCGTAGCGGCCGGTCAGCGGCATCACCAGCACACCGCCATCGGCCAGTCGATCGAGCCATAGCGGCGCGGGGTGCGTCGAGCCGGCGCAGACCACGATGCAGTCGGCGTCGAAGCCGGGATCGTGCGTGCGGCCATCGCCATGCACGACGGTGACTTGAGGCCAGGGCTCAAGATTGATGCGCGCGCGCTCGGCGAGATCGGCTTCGTATTCGACGGCGACGACGCGGCCGGTCGGCCCGACCGTCTCGGCGAGGATGGCGCTGTAGTAGCCGGTGCCCGCCGCGACATGCAGCACACGCGCGCCGGGCCGCAGGCCGAGCCGGTCGAACGCCCGCGCCCACAGGCTCGGCTGGCCGTTGTTGATGCCGCGCGCGGCGTCGATGGTGACCAGCACGTCGCGATAGAGCGGCGCGGGATCGGCGTCGGGTGTGTGGAACACCTCATTGCCGTCGCGATACGGCACGATGATGCGCCAGGGACCGGGGCCGAGGAACCGCTCGCGCGGCACCGACGCGAAGGCCGTCGTCAACGCGGGCGTTCGCGCGATGGAGCCGCGACGCGCAAGGTCGTCGGCGTAAGCGCGACGAACGGCGGGAAGATCGGACGCTATGCCCGTGGGTTCGCTTGGTATGGCCAAGGGGCGTCTCTTTTCTCGCGGTGAAGGGCTGTGGACCGACGGGACGGAGCCCCTCACGCGCTCCGCACGCGCGTATTTTCGTCGCTGCCCGTGCCTTGTCCACGGCAAGAATCCTCCGAGCCTCCGTGACGCCGCAGAACGGCGCGGGCTGGAGCCTGCGGGCGGGGGTTTCCGGCGCCCGCGTCGGGCGCGTATGGTTGGCGCATCTGAGCCAGGAGCCTTCATGACGATCGACGCCCGTGTCACATCCCCCGCCCCCTCCCGCCGCCTCGTCCTTCTTGGCGGCGCGGCGGCCGCGCTCGCGGGTGTGGCGCCGGCGGGCGCGCAGACAGCGGCGTGGCCGGCGCGCACGGTGCGCATCATCGTGCCCTTCCCGCCGGGCGGTGGCGCAGACCTCACGGCGCGGCTGCTGGCGGAGATCTTCGCGCCCAAGCTCGGCCAGGCGGTGATCGTCGAGAACCGGCCCGGTTCGGGCAGCATCATCGGCGTCACCGCCGCCGCGCAGAGTCGCGACGGCCATACCTTGCTGATGGGCAGCAACAGCATGGTGATCAATCCCGCGCTGCAGCCCGCCGTGGAGTATCGGGTCGAGCGCGACTTCGACGCCGTGGGCATGGTCTCGGCCCAGCCGCTGGCGCTGGTCGTGCCGGCGTCCTCGGCGCTGACATCTGTCCCCGCGATGATCGCCGCCGCCAAGGCCGCGCCGGGCACGCTCACGACAGGCAACAGCGGCGTCGGCACGCTCGCCCATCTGGCGTCGGAGATCTTCGCAGACGGCACCGGCACGACCTTGACGCCGGTGCCCTACAAGGGCGAGAGCGCGCTGTTGCCGGACCTGCTGGGCGGCCTGATCACGGCCGGATTCCTTAACCTGCCCAGCGTCGCCGCGCACATCAAATCCGGCAGGCTGCGCGCGCTCGCGGTGTCCTCGCCGAACCCCGTGGCCGATCTCCCTGACGTGCCGACCTTCCGCGCGCTCGGCCATCCCGGGCTCGAGGTGCAGGGCTGGGCGGCGCTGCTGGCGCCCAAGGGCACGATCCCGGCGGCCGGGCTAGATCAGCTGGCGTCACTGCTGGCCGAAGCGCTGGCCTCGGAGGCGGTGCGCGCGCGCCTGACCGCGCTAGCGCTGACGCCGATGCCGTTGGACCGCGCGGCGACGGGCCGCTTCCTCGCCGAGGAAGGCGCGCGCTACGCCGCGATCATCAAGGCGCGCGGCATCAAGGTCGAGTGAACCGTGCCAGCGCGCGCCGCGGCCTCGAGCCTGGAGACGGATGTCCTGGTCTGCGGCGGCGGCGTCGCCGGCACCATGGCGGCAATCGCCGCAGCGCGCGGCGGCGCCGACGTGACGCTGGTGGAACGCTATGGGTTCCTCGGCGGCAACGCCACCGCCGGCGCCGTGGCGCAGTTCAACAGCTGGCAGACGCCATCGGGTCGCCCGGTCGTCGCCGGTCTCGCCGCCGGGGTGGTCGAACGACTGCGGGCGTTGGGCGCCGCCGGCCCGCTCCAGCGCTTCACCATGTCCAACGGGCATGTCATGGACCGCGTCGAGTATTCGCCCGAGGTGCTGAAGCTAGTGCTCGACGAGATGGTGACGCAGGCCGGCGTGCGGCCATTGCTGCACGCGAGCGTGCTCGATGTCGACCGCGATGGTCGCGCCATCGAGACGGTCCACCTGCACAGCAAGAGCGGCATCCTCGCCGTGCGACCGCGTGTGCTGGTCGACGCCACGGGCGACATCGACGCGCTGCGACTCGCGGGCGCCGATTTCCTGACCTTGGGTGAGGGCGAGAGCTTGCAACCCGCGACCATGATGTTCCGCTTCGGACCGATCGACTTCGAGCGCTTCGACGCCATCGCGCCGGCCGAGATGGCGGCGCTGGCGCGCCGGGGCTTCGAGGACGGTCACCTCGCGCGCGCGGCGCTGCACTGCGCGCGCAATCCCTTCGGCCGCGACGCTTGGTTCAACATCGGCCGGTTGGCGGTCGACGCCACCGACGCGTTGGCGCTGGGTCGCGCCGAAATCGAGGGCCGCCGTCAGGCGTGGCGGGCGGCGCGCTACATCAAGGCCAACGTGCCCGGCTGCGCGGCGGGCGATCTCGCGGCCTTCGGCACGCAGATCGGCGTGCGCGAGACGCGCCGGGTGCGCGGCGATCACGTGCTGACCGCCGAGGAGCTGCTAAAGCCGGAGCGCTTCGCCGACACGATCGCGCTGGGCGCCTATCCCATCGACATCCACCCCACCACCGGCGGCGGGCTGACCTATCAGCCGATGGGCGAGGATCACGCCTATCACATCCCCTATCGCAGCTTGGTACCGACGGCGTTCGACAACGCGCTCAGCGCCGGCCGCGGCGTGTCGGCCACGCACACCGCGCTGGCGGCGATCCGCGTCATGAGCATCTCGATGGCCGTGGGACAGGCAGCAGGCACGGCGGCGGCGCTGGCCTGCGGCGCGACGAACCGCCGCCCCAACCGCCATAACGACCGATGCGTCGACGTACGAAGCGTTCCCCTCGCCGCGCTGCGCACCCGGCTGGAACGCGACGGCGCGATCCTGGACGCGGGCTAA
This sequence comes from uncultured Rhizobiaceae bacterium, assembly GCA_964437145.1. Taxonomy (GTDB): domain Bacteria; phylum Pseudomonadota; class Alphaproteobacteria; order Reyranellales; family Reyranellaceae; genus JAFAZJ01. The sequence goes on along the minus strand of CAYTFW010000226.1, from coordinate 2,256 downwards.
AGCTCGTAGCCGACCGCCGATTCGACCTCGATGGTCTTCTTCACCGAGGGCCGCGCCATCATGCGATCGAAATGCGCGACGAGGTTCGGGAACTCGCCGGGCTCCGGATTGAGCGACGTGCGGAAGCGCCAGAACAGACGGAAGAGATGGATGTCGGCGATCGAGAAGCGATCGCCCAGCGCCCAGGCGCGCGCACCCAGCCGCTTCTCGACAATGGCGTAGACGCTACGCGCATGCTCCAGCCCCTGGCGACGCGCGGGATGCACCGTGGCGGCGATGAACGACATCCACGACACCACCTGCGCCTCGGCCTCGATATCGTCCTTGGGCAGCAGGTTCGCCTCGGGAAAACGTCGCGCGAGGTAGAACAGGATCGCCGCGACCTCGGTCAGCGGCCGGCCATCGACCAACAGGGTCGGCACCTTGCCCTCGGGATTGAGCGCGAGATACTCGGGCGTGCGGTTGGTCTTCTGGCGCAACGAGATGGCGCGGGTCTCGAACGGCGCGCCGATCTCGTGCAGCGCGATGTGCGGCGCCATCGAACTGGTGCCCGGGCAGAAATAGAGCGTGAGCATCGGCCGTCTCCCTCTAAGCCGCCGCGCCGGTTTTTTTCGAGGCGAGCGCCCGTCTCACGAGGTCCGGCTCCTTCGCGATCACACTCAGATAAGCACGCGCGGCTTGATCGGGCTCGGAGCGGCCCTGCTCCCAATCGCGCAGTGTACCGATGGGAATGTGATAGCGAGCCGCGAACTCTTCCTGGCTGAGGCCAAGCGTGCGGCGAATAATCTTGACCCGCGGCACACGCCTCATCCGCCTGAAGTCCGCTGGCGTCAGCGGCGGGTTATCGGGATCCGACAGCGCCGCCGCTTCGATCTCGTCGTCGCTCATTGGCCGAAGATCAGTTGCCGCGGTTTTCGGCGTACGTTTGCCGCTCATATCTGGTTGCGCGTCGGGCCGAGATGATCCGCACGCGCCCTTCCCTTTCAGTGTGAGCCACCACGAGAATGATGCCGTTGGCCTCGCCCGTCGCGATGAAACGGTCTTCGCCGTAGTCGCGGCGATCATCGTAGGACTCGAGCCTTGCGATATCGCGGAATACCAACCTCGCTAGCTCGAACGAAACGCCGTGCTTGACGAGATTTGCCGCCGCCTTTGCGTCATCCCATTCGAATTCGTCGTCAACCATATAGTACGGGCGGCCCGTAGTTTCAAGTGCCCACCGCGATGCCGCGGCGCATGCCCAACGCGACGATGCGCTGCAGCAGCGTCGGATAGGCGATGCCGCCGTGCTTCGCCGCGTCGGCGAATTCCTCGCCGAGCGCGATCTCGGGGTTGGGATTGGCCTCGATGAAGTACGGCACGCCCGCCGCGCTCAGGCGGAAATCGATGCGCACGTAGCCATCGAGCACCAGCACGCGGCAAATACGCTTGACGATGCGCTGGATGCGCTGCGTCTGCTCCGGGGTGAGATCCTTCGCCGGACCCTGAACGATGCCGCGGCGCTGCTGGTACTTGGGGTCGAACTTCACCTTGGCGGTGGCGATGTTGATGGCGCCGGCGGGCAGGTCGCCGAACTCCATCTCCCATACCGGCAGGACATGCAGGCGCCCGCCGCCGCCCAGCACGCCGACATAGAGCTCGCGGCCCTCGATGTACTGCTCGGCGATGGCGTCGGTGCCGATGCGCTCGTGGATGAAGGCGACGCGCTCGGCGAGCTTCTCGTCGCTGTCGACCACCGAGGCCTGGGCGATGCCGACCGAGGCGTCTTCGCTCAGGCTCTTGACGATCAGCGGCAGTTCGAGGCGCTTGGGCCTGCGAACCTTGCGATCGCGCGGGAACACGGCGAAGGCCGGCACCGGGATACGGTGGTAGGAGAGCAGCTTCTTCGACAGGTCCTTGCCGCGCGCGATCATCAGGCCACGCGGGTTGCAGCCGGTGTAGGGCACGCGCGCCAGCTCGAGATAGGAGGCGACGTTCTGGTCGTAGGCCGTCTCGCCGTGGAACTGCTCCAGCAGGTTGAAGACGACGTGCGGCTTGAAGGAGTCAGTGGCGTCGCGGATCGGTCGCAGCTCATGCTGCACGCCCAGCGCCTTCACGTCGTGACCGGCCGCGCGCAGCGTGCTGACCACGTCGTACTCGGTCTTCCACGGCGCGGTGTCGCGATCGATCCCGTCGAGCGAGTCCGGTGGCACCAGGTCGGGGTGCATCAGGACGATGATGCGCAGGCGTTTCATGGTGTTCCTCCCTTCTCCCCGC
>CAYTFW010000225.1:0-7650 GCA_964437145.1 uncultured Rhizobiaceae bacterium | reverse complement strand
CCGACGACAACTGACGTGTAGATCTCGGTGGTCGCCGTATCATTAAAAAACTTCAGCGTCGACAAGAAGGGCTCCGGCGGCGTGACGCTCGTGGAGCTCGCCGACGGCGTGACCGTTGACGAGGTCAAGGCGAAGACCAAGGCCAAGCTCACCATCGGCACCAAGGTCGCGGCCTGATCATCAGGCGATGCCCGCGATCGACACCTCGATCGATATCGCGGCGGCGCCGTCGCGCGTCTGGTCGGTCCTCACGGACTTCGCCGCCTATCCCGAGTGGAACCCGTTCATCACCCGGATCGCCGGCCTGCCGGTCGTCGGCGGCCGCCTGGTGGTCACCATCCAGCCACCCGGCCGCAAGGCGATGATGTTCCGCCCGATCGTGCTGGCGGCGACGCCAGAGGTCGAGCTGCGCTGGCGCGGCCGCCTGCTGATGCCCGGCCTGTTCGATGGCGAGCATGTCTTCCGCATCAGCCCTGATGGCGATGGCTGCCGGCTGGACCACGGCGAGGTCTTCACCGGCCTCCTGTCCGGCCTGCTCGGCGGCACGCTGCCCGCGACGCGTCGCGGGTTCGTGGCGATGAACGAAGCCCTGAAAGCCCGCGCCGAGAGCCTCGCGGTGCCGGCGCCAGGCTCGTCGGTGAAATCGTCCTGATCGGCGGCGCTGTCGTTTCAGCCTGGATTGGTCGGCGGCAGTAGGTCGCCGTCGGTGCGTGGCTGGCGCACCGCCGTCTCGACCTGCTTGAGGTCCGGTAGATCTTTCGCGCTGTCACCCGGCGAGAGTTCGCGCAACTGCCGCGCCGTCGGGAAGACGCGGCCCTCCATGCTGCCGATGAACCGGTTGTACTGCGCCGCGGCACCCTCGAGGCTCTTGCCCAACGCCATGATCGGCTCGGCCATCACCGCGAGACGGCCGTAGAGCTCGTTGCCCAGCCGCGCGATCTCGGCGGCGTTCTCGTTGGCCTTCACCTGGCCCCAGCCATAGGCCACGGCCTTGGCCAGCGCGACCAAGGTCGTCGGCGTCACGACCAGCACGCGGCGCGCGATCGCGTACTCGAACAGGTCGGGGTCGCGCTCGGCGGCGGCGCTGTAGAAATTCTCGCCGGGCACGAACATCGCCACGAAGTCAGGCGCGTCGTCGAATTGCGACCAGTAGTCCTTGGCCGCCAGCAGCGTGACGTGCTGACGGATCTGCCGCGCATGCTCGACCAGCTTGCCGTCGCGCGATCCTTCGTCGGGCGCGTCGAGCGCCTCGAGATAAGCCGACAGCGACGTCTTGGCGTCGACCACGATGTTGCGATCGCCCGGCAGGCGGATGACCGCGTCGGGCCGCAGCCGGCCGCTCTCGGTGCTGACGCTGTGCTCCAGCACGAAGTCGACATGCTCGCTCATGCCGGCGAGCTCCATGACGCGACGCAGCTGCTGCTCGCCCCAGCGGCCACGCGTCTTGGGCGCGGCGCGCAAGGCTTGGGTCAGGCGCGCCGCCTCGCCGCGCACCGATTCCTGGCCAGCGACTACGTTCCTCAGCTCGGCCGACATCGCGCCGTAGGTCTCGGCGTTGCGCTGTTCCAGCTCGGCCAGGCGCTTCTGATAGGCCTCGAGCGTTTCGGTCACCGGCTTGACCAGCGCGTCGATCGCCACCTGCCGCTTGGCGAGGTCGGCGTCGCTCGAGGCGTGATGGCTCTTCAGCAATTGCTCGGCGACTTCGATCAGCTTGCTCTGGCTCTGGCCCAGCGCGGAATCGGCCATCGCCTTCAGCCGCGCGTCGATGTCCTCGCGCAGCGCCGTCAGCGCCGCGGTCTTCTCGACATGCGCCGCCTCCATGTTGCGCTGGGTCTCCTCCAGCTTGGTCTTGGCCGAGGCCAGCGCCTCGACGCGCCCGCGCAGCAGGATCAGCTCGTCCTCGGCCGGTCTCAGCCGCTCGGCCAGGGTCATCAGCCGGGCCTTCTCGGCCAGCAGGACATCGCCATCCCGTTCGGCGTCGACCAGGCGCTGCTCCAGGTCGGGCACGCGCGCCACCGTCGCCTGCGCTGTGGCGAGTTGCAGCTTCGCGGACTGGGCATCCTCGGCGTGGCGGCGAACCTGGCCGCCGCGGGCGAGCCAGCCGATCAGCAGGCCCAGGACCAGCGCGGCGATCGCGACGATCGGCAGAAGGACTTCGAGCGACGGCAGGCGGATTTCGAGCGGGGGCATCGGCGGAACTCTGGAGGTCCGTTCGGCGGACCAGAATCGCAGATCACGCCCGGCGGTTCAAACCGCTTCGGTAGGCTTTGTTAGCTGTCTTCGGGCCGCGCCGCTCCAGCGGCGCTCTTGATGCGTCGCTGGAGCGACGCGGCCCGGACGGCTCGAAGGCCGCTCTCTTGTTGGGGACGCGTCAGGCGAGGTCGGTCGAGTCCAGCCAGCGTCGGGCGCGGCCACGATGGCCCGGGGTGATATGGCTGCCCACGGCCTTGATCGCGCCCAGCATCACCGCGGCGTCGTCGGCGTAGCCGAGCAGCGCGAAGACGTCGGGCACGGCGTCGAACGGGACGACGAAATAGGCCAGCGCGCCGATCAGGATGGCGCGCACCCAGCTGGGCGTCGCCGGATCGTTGGCGGCGTACCAGCCGGCGACGGCGTCCTCGGCGAACGGCACGCGGCGGGCGACCTGCTTGATCTTGGGCCAGAATCCGGTCCGCACGGTCGCGGTGTCGCGCTGCTGCTGGTCGGTCTGGGCGGTCTCCATGACGTGGCATATGGCCTCGCCGGCCGCCAGCGCAAGAGGTCGCGCCGCCCGAAACCCTCTGCTACAAGCCCCATCGCTTTTCTATCGGAACCAACGGGAGGGGGAACCCCATGGACGTCAAGGGTCAGGCCGTCATCGTCACCGGCGGCGCATCGGGGCTGGGCGGCGCGACGGCGAGCGCGCTGGCCGCCTTGGGCGCCAAGGTCGCGATCTTCGACGTGCAGGACGAGCTGGGCAAGGCCAAGGCGGCCGAGCTGGGTGGGCTGTACGTGAAGTGCAATGTCGCCGACGCCGCCAATGTCGAGGCCGCCGTCGCCGAAGTGGTCGCCAAGCTGGGCGCGCCGCGCGTGGCGGTGAACTGCGCCGGCATCGGCCGCGCCGCGCGCACCATCTCCAAGACCGGCCCGCACGCGCTCGACATGTTCGCGCAGGTCATCAACGTCAACCTGATCGGCACCTTCAACGTCATCCGCGTCGCCGCCTGGGCGATGTCGCAGGCCGAGCCGATGGCCGACGGCGAGCGCGGCGTGATCGTCAACACCGCCTCGGTCGCGGCCTTCGACGGCCAGATCGGCCAGGCCGCCTACTCCGCCTCCAAGGGCGGCGTGGTCGGCATGACCCTGCCGATCGCCCGCGATCTCGCCTCGGTGGGCATCCGCGTCTGCACCATCGCGCCCGGCCTGTTCCTGACGCCGATGATGATGGGCCTGTCGGCCGAGGCGCAGAAGAGCCTGGGCGCGCAGGTGCCGTTCCCCTCGCGCCTGGGTGATCCCAAGGAATACGCGGCGCTGGCCACGCACATCGTCGCCAACCGCATGCTCAACGGCGAGGTGATCCGCCTCGACGGCGCCATCCGCATGGCGCCGCGTTAGCCATCTTCGGGCCGCGCCGCTCCAGCGGCGCCTTCATGAGCGCCGCTGGAGCGGCGCGGCCCGAACGGCGCTTACGCCACCGAATCGATGAACTTGGCGAGCGCGATATCGCGCTCGCTCAAGCCGCCCGCGTCGTGGGTCGAGAGCGTGATGTCGACGCGGTTGTAGACGTTGAACCATTCGGGATGGTGATCGGCCTTTTCCGCCGCCAGCGCCACACGCGTCATGAAGGCGAAGGCGGCGTTGAAGTCGGCGAATTTGTACGACTTGAAGATCGCGTCGCGGCCGGCGACCTCGCTCCAGCCCTTCAGCTCACCCAGTGCCTGCGCGCGCCGTGCGCCATCGAGCTTCGCCACCATCGTCTTCTCCCTTGACCGGAGCGCCGCGCCAGCCTAGGCGGCGCGCCGTCCATGATCCATCGTGCGCTTGTGCGCCGACCGGCGCGCCGCTAGGAAAAGCGCATGGCAGCTTACCGCGCTCGACCGCCCGCGCGCAGCTTCACGACGGCGCCCTCGCTCGAGGAGATCGAGGAGATCGCCGGTGAGGCGCTGGCGTCGATTCCCGAGGATTTCCGCCGCCACACCGCCAATGTGCACATCCATGTCGACGACTTCCCCAGCGAGGAGGTCGAGAAGACCATGGGGCTGGAAAGCCCGTTCGACATTCTCGGCCTCTACCAGGGCGTGTCGATGGCCGAGCGCAGCGTCGATCACGTCGCCAACGATCTCGACCGCATCTTCCTCTACCGCCGGCCGATCCTCGACTATTGGTGCGAGACCGGCGAGGATTTGATCCACGTCGTGCGCCACGTGCTGATCCACGAGATCGGCCATCATTTCGGGCTGAGCGACGAGGACATGGAAGCCATCGAGGCCCAGGCCGAAGCCCGCGCCGGCGGGTAGGCGGAAACTCAAGACACGGGCCTGACGCTCGGCGGACGCCAGGCGCCGTCCAGCAGCGGGCCGGTCGGCTCGACAACATGCAGCGCGATCGTGATGTCCCCAGGCTGACCGGCCGGAATGTCGATGGGCTCGCCGCCATCGCGCCGCGCGCCACCGAGCGCCACGCCTTGGACCGACAATGACCAGCCGGCTCTGGTTGGCGGCGGTCCGTCAGCCGAGAAGCGCAGCGCGTAGCGTCGCGACCCCTGGAGGAGTGCGCCGCTGTCGTCGGTGTGCGCGACCAGGGTCATCGACTCGGCGGTCGCGGGCATCAGGGGATCGTTGGTCGCGACGATAGCGCGTCCGACGCGATCATCGCCGAAGTCGCCGGCGTGCAGGGGCGGGTAGCGCCAGGTTCCAACGCGGCGGATCGCGCGCGCCACCGCCGCGTCGATCTCGGCGCGCGCGGCGGCGATGCCCTCGAGCATCGCGCCGCGCTCCGCCGGCGAGAAGCCCAACAGGTCGAAGCGCCGGCCCGGCCGCAGCTTCAGGGCGGCGAAGGTTTCCACCTCGGCGGCGTCGCGCGCCGGCACCGGGCTTTCGCCCAGCACGCGCGCGGCGACGACGAAGAGGTCCCACGGATCATCGTCGCGCGGCTCGGGCCAGCTCGCGACCGGCTCGTCCGGAATCACCGTTCCAGCGGGCATCAGCTCGCGCGACTCCAACACGCGCCGTTCGTTGCGCGTCGCCGGCGTCTCGAACAGCACCTTGGCCTGTGTCGCGCGCGCGGCGGCGAGGTCGTCAGGTCCGTCGACAGCGATGCGGCCGGCCAAGCGGACGAGATTGCTGGTCGCGTGGATCGCCCGCACGCTCCAGGGCGGCGGGTTCGCCCAGTTCGGGCCGAACAGAACACTCGGCGGCGAGCGACCGCCATAGTGGCGGCGCGAGACATGATCGATGGTGTCGCCGAACATGTCGATGACGGCGAAGGAATAAGGCCGCGCGCCCATGTCGGGCAGAGTCAGGAACATCGGCGCGGCGCTGAGATCGACCCAGCCCGACGACAGCAGCGCGTCGGGCGCCGACGCCGACGGCGCGGCGGCGTGATCGAGTCGATTGAGCTGGAGTGGACGCGGATTGGCGGGATCGACGGTCTCGCGCCAGCGCCGTCGGTAAAGCTCCTGGATCGGGATGGCGTAGATCGCCGCGCGGCGCGCCAGCTCGCCGAGCGCGCGCAGGCCCGATTGACCGATGGCCGGACGGGCCAGCGCCGCGGCCGCCATGCCGGCCAGCGCCGCACGCCGCGCGATCACGCGCGTGTCCGCCGCCGCGCCTCGACGAAGGCGGCGACCTCCTGCCATGGCTCGATGCGCCACCACGAGCGCGCACGGCCCGAGGGCGAGGCGAGCACGAAATAGGCGATGTCGCGCAGCGCGGCGTCCAGGGTGTCGACCAGCGCCGCCGGCTGACGGCCATAGCCGATGTCGCGCACGCCGAAGAACAGCGCGCCGGCGTTCTTGCTGGTGAAGGCCACGGCCGCCGGCTTGTGCGCCCGCAGCTTGGCGCGCACCGACGCGGCGTCGAGCGCTGCGGGCGTGAGCTCGTGGTCGCTGCCATACTCGGTCTTGTTGAGATCGGTGAGCCCGATGCCGTGGCCCAGCACCTCGGCGTAGCGCTCGGGCTCGAAACGCTCCGGCAGCAAGCCGACGCGATGCAGGGTCGACCAGAAGGAATTGCCGGGATTGGCGTAGTAGGCGCGGCGCTTGAACGAGATCGGGCTGAGCGCCGTGCCGCAGAACACGAGATCGAGACCCGGCGCCAGCACGTCGGGCACGAGATGCTGTCGCGGCGTCTCAGTCCGCCTTGATGCCCGCGGCACGGATCACCTCGCCCCAGCGTTTGTGCTCGGCGCGGATATAGGGTGTCAGCTCCTCCGCTTTCATCCGCATCGGATCGACGCCCATCTGCGCGAAACGTTCGAGCAGATCCTTGTCCTCGAGCCCGGCGTTCATCGCCGCGTGCAACCGGGCGACAATCTCGGCCGGCGTACCAGCCGGCACGAAGAGCATCGCCCAGGCGTTGATCACCACATCGGGATAGCCGGCCTCGGCGAAGGTCGGCACGTTGGGCAGAGCCGGCGAACGCGTCGCGCCGGTCACCGCGACCGGCTTCAGCTTGCCCTGCTGCGCGTGTCCGCGCAGGCTGTCGAAATTCGAGATCACCAGCGGGATGTGGCCGGCGATGGCGTCGGTCGACGCCGGCGCCGCGCCCCTGTAGGCCGCGAGCGTCAGGTCGATGCCGGCCTTCTGCTTGAACAGCGCCATCGACAGGCTGGGCGAGGTGCTGGTGCCGGACGAGCCGTAGTGGATCTTGCCGGGTTCCCTCTTCGCCGCCGCGACCAGCTTGGGAATCGTGTCGTGCGGGAAGTCGACATTGGCGCACAGCAGGTTGGGCTGCGCGCCGACGCCCGCCACCGGAATGAAATCGGCGAACGGATCGTAGGTGATCTTCAGCGTGTGGGGATTGACCGCGTGCGAGGAGATGTTGCCGAGCAGCACGGTATAGCCGTCGGCCGGCGAATTCTTGACGATGTCGGTCGCCAGCGCGCCGCTGGCGCCGGGCCGGTTGTCGGCGATCACCTGCTGGCCCAGCTTCTCCTGCAGCTTCGCGGCGGCCAGCCGGCCGACATTGTCCTGCGCGCCACCCGGCGGGAAGGGAATCACCAGCCTGATCGGCCGCGACGGCCAGGCCTGCGCGCGCGCGGCCGACGGCAGGAACGGCGCGGCCAGCGCGCCAACCGACGCGGCGATGATTGAACGACGCGAAACGCCCATGGCTCTTCCTCTGAATTGACGCGACTATCAGCCGACACCAGCGCGCGCGCCGTTTCAAGGGCCACGGTCGCATCGCTCGCATACCGCCGATTCTGCCGCCGCGATCTCGGGGGCGATCGCATCGGGTGGTTCCACACCTACCTTCCCCCGCTGGCGGGGGAAGGTGGCGCGAAGCGCCGGATGGGGGTGGCTGTCGAAGACGAAGGTGACAGCACAAGACAAAGCACGTCTGACCGCGAGAGCCACCCCCATCCGTCAGCGCTTCGCGCTGCCACCTTCCCCCGCCGGCGGGGGAAGGTAGAAATGCAGCCATCACATGCGCTAGTCCTGGCGCCGGCGTC
>CAYTFW010000224.1:0-7762 GCA_964437145.1 uncultured Rhizobiaceae bacterium | reverse complement strand
ATCCCCCATCCGTCGCGCTTCGCGCGCCACCTTCCCCCTCCGGGGGAAGGTAGAACGAGAGTCCATGTGCGATAGCCCTGCCTGCCCCTCCGGGCAAGGTGGATGCGTTTCAATATGCGATCGCCGTGGGGAGCCTCGCTACGGCGCCGTCGCTTCCTCGGGCGTCCAGTCGCCGACCCATTTGCCGTCGCGATAGATTTCGTCGCCGGCGTGCGGCGTGAACTCGACCATCACCGTGCGGCGCTCGACGCCCAGTAGCTCGACGCAGCAATCGACGATGCCCCGCGCCAGCGCCAGCCGGCTCTCCGGCGGTCGACCGGGCCGGTACTCGACCAGCACCATGGTGATCGTCTCGAGCCCCTGGGCGCCGAGGCGGAAGAGATTGTCCGGGCCGAGCTCGCTGATGCCGACATTGGGCCGCCACGACTGGGTCTTCATGACGTCGGCGTAGAGCCGACACAGCCGCGTCGCGAGCTCGCGCTTGACCGCCGACGGATAGCTGCCGGGCAGGTCGAGGTGCAGGTAGGGCATGGTCGAGATCCCGCGTCAGAGGTGCGCGCGCAAATGACCGGCCAGCGCGTCGGCCGCCGGCTCGACCAGCGCCGGATCGTCGTAGAAGTCGGTCTGGCCCCTCGATGTGGTCCAGACAAGAGATTTCGGCGCCGTCACCCGTTCGTGGAACTGGCGCGCCCAGGCCGGCGACAAGGCGTTGTCGGAATGGATCATCAAGAGCGGCACCGCGAGCTTAGGCGCCGCCGCCTGCACGTCGAAGGGCAGGAAGTGCTCGCGCGACATCACGGCGAAGCGGTTGATGTAGTTCGGCACCGCCGCGCGCCGGGCGTAGTAGTCGAAAGTGTCGGCGGTCATCATCGCGGCGTCGCCGCTCAGCGCCACCGCCGGCACGGTCGCGACCTCGCCGGTGGCCTCGTACCGCAGCCGCGCATCGACTCCCTGTCGCACCTTGGCGTCGAAGTCGGCCGCGTCGCGCGCGCGCATCGCGCCGGGGTCGCGATAGTAGCCGCAGACCGCGCCCACCGCCTTGACGAGCGGTTGGTCGATCGCGGCGGTCACGGCGTAGCCGACACCAAGGCAGACGCCGACCAGGCCGATGCGTCGCGCATCGACGTCCGGCCGGCGCGACAGATGGGCGAGCGCGGCGCGCAAATCCTCGACCTTGCGGCCGGCATGCTCGTACTGGCGCGGCGCGCCCTCGCTCTCGCCATAGCCGCGATGATCCAACGCCAAGGCGGCGAAGCCACGCGCCGCCAGCGCCCTGGCGTAGGTGCCGGTGACCTGCTCCTTCACGCTGGTCATCGGGCCGGCGACGACGACGGCGGCGCGCGGCGCGGCCGCGTCGGGCAGATGAAGGTCGGCGACGACCCTGTCGTCGGCGACCCGGAACGAAACGCGCTCCAGTTTCGTGGTCACGGCACCCCCTCGACATTCGCCGGGCCGCGCTTGCGTCGGCCGCGACGCTGGAGCATGTGAAGCGGACAAGCGGCCAACGCAACCGGGTACCTGCAGGTGACCATCCGACCTTCCGACTCCACGGTGAAGCCCGACGCCTACCTGCGCGCCTGTCCGTCGCGGCTTGTGCTGGCGCGTATCGGCGAGAAGTGGAGCCTGCTCATCGTCCTGCGCCTCGCCGAAGGGCCATCGCCGTTCGGCGCGCTGCGGCGCCGGCTGGAGGGCATCAGCCAGAAGGTCCTGACTCAGAATTTGCGCGGCCTCGAGCGCGACGGCCTGGTCGGACGCCGCGCGTTGCCGACGCGCCCGGCCAGCGTCGAATACCGCCTGACCGCCTTGGGTACCGAGCTGGTCCCCATGGCCGCCGCGCTGAAAGCCTGGGCCGAACGCAACCTGCACGCCATCGAGCGCCACCAGCGCGCCTATGACGCCGGGGCCGGCGGTCCGGGGAAAATCTCTACTTCAGCGGAAAGCCCAGCGCGTTGAGCCAGGGGCGCATCTTCTCGCGGCCGGTGATGGCGGCGATGCGCTGCTTGATGCGCGCGGTCCAGGATTCGGTCGGCAGGTTCTGGCGGCGCGAGAAGGCGCCCAGCACCTCGTCGTAGCGCGCGATATGCGCGTCCTCGCCGGCGCGCTTGTAGGTCTCGTGATGCAGGATGGCGGCTTGCGGCAGGCGCGGCTTGACCTCGGCCTTGGCGGCGGGATCGGCGTAGCCGATGCACAGGCCGAAGATGCCGAAGGCGCCCGGCGGCAGGTCGAGCAGCTTGGCCACGGCCTGCGGATCGTTGCGCATAGCGCCGATATAGACCATCGACAGGCCCAGCGACTCCGCCGCGACCACCGCGTTCTGCGCCGCCAGCGCGGCGTCCACGGCGGCCACCAGGAAGGTCTCGGTCCACGGCAGGCCGTTGGTGCCCGAGCCGTGCTTCTCGCCGATGCGCTCCAGGCGCGAGAGATCGGCGATGAAGACCATGTAGAGCGGGCATTCCTCGATGTGCTTCTGGTTGGCGGCGATGCGCGCCAGCTCGCGGCGCTTGGCCGGATCGTCGACCACGACCACCGACCAGGCCTGCAGGTTGGAGCTGGTCGAGGCCGACTGCGCCGCCGCGATCATGGTCTCCAGGGTGCCCTCGGGCACCGGCGTGGGCAGGAAGCGGCGCACCGAGCGATGGCCCAGCAGCACGCCGATGGTCTCGTTCCACGGCCCGGCCGGCGGCAGGGCGTCGGCGCCATAGCGCGCCGTGAGCGCGTCCGTCCTGTCGTCGGCCAGCTTGGTGATCGTGTCCATCCTGATCGTCTCCGTCGTCACTCCGCCGGCGTGGCGGCGGGAGTGGGCTGTGGCTTGGGTCGGGTGATCACGGTGAGCATCGCCAGCAGGATGAAGGCGGTCACCAGGGCGAAGACCATGCGCGGCTCGCCGCGGTCGAGCAGCCAGGCGTAGAGCAGCGGCGCGATCATGCCGCCGATGTTGAAGCCGGTGGAGACGAAACCGAACACCTTGCCGAAGGCGCCCGGCGGCGTCACCGAGCGCACGATCATGTCGCGCGAGGGCTGGATGATGCCGTTGAGGAAGCCGCCCAGCGACATCGCCGCGATCAGCGCCACGGCGCCCAGATCGCCCCAGCCGACCGCGACGACCATGGTCGAGGTCGCCAGGAAGCCGGCGGCGGCGATGCGTTCGTGCTTGCTCGTGCGGTCGGCGAGGATGCCGCCCAGCAGCACGCCGGCGGCGCTCATCAGCAGGTAGCCCGACAGCGCGATATTGGCGGTCGAGGCCGGCGTGTCGTTGATCTGGCCCAGCGCCACCACCGAGAAGGTCTGGATGCCGCCGCCCGACAGCGCCAGCAGGATAAAGAAGAACAGGTTGCGCAGGATCGGCGCCGACAGCAGCAGGTCGAGCCCGGCCTTGCCCGCGGTCTGGCTGCCGCTCTCGCGGCGCACCGCGGCGCTGACCGACAGCGGCGCGCCCCAGATCGCCAGCGCCGCGACCACCAGCGCCGCCATCGCCGCGGCGACGTAATAGGCGCCCTGCCAGCCGGCATAGGCGGCGCAGAGCAGCACGCAGGCCGGCGCCACGCCGGAGCCGAAGAAGCCCGAGAAGGTATGGAAGGAGAAGGCGCGGCCGGCCTTCCTGGCCGCGATCTTCGATGACAGGATCGCGTAGTCGGCGGGGTGATAGACGGTGTTGGCCAACCCCAGCAGGGCGTAGGCCGCGATCAGCATCCAGTAGATCGGAAAGGTCGCGGCCAGCAGCAGGGCGACCACGCCGATCATCATGCCGCCGATCAGCATGGGTCGCGCGCCGACGCGGTCGACCAGGAAGCCGGCGGGCGTCTGCAGCAGGGCGGAGATCACGTTGAAGGCGGTCAGCACCGCGCCCAGCGCGACATAGCTGACGCCCAGCTCGGTCCGCACCACCTCGAACACCGGCGGCAGCAGCAGCAGATGGTAGTGGCTGATGAAATGCGCGGCGCAGACCAGGCCGACGATCCTGGTCTCGTGCCCCCTGCCCTCCGCTCGCTCAGCCTCAGCCATACGCCGTCGTTTCCTCCGCCGGCGGGACCGGCTGGCGGAAACTAATGCACGCCCGCCCATCTCGCCAGCGGCGCCGGGCATGGGTGCCCGGCGCCTCGGGCATGTCGCATCGGCGCGCCCGACGGACTATAGTGCCGCCGTCAGCGAGAGGATCATGCGCATGGACGAGAACAAGCGGGACGGGCTGGGCTTCGCCGCCGAGTACGACCGGCCAATCCCCTACATGCAGCGCATCCGCGACTATTACGTCACCTTGGGCTACGGCGCGCCCTATCGCTGGGCCAACTATGCCGACGTGCCGTTCACCAAGCTGACCAAGCCGCTGTCGAAGAGCCGCGTCGCGCTGATCACCACGGCCGCGCCCTATCAGCCCGACAAGGGCGACCAGGGGCCGGGCGCCGCCTACAACGCCGGCGCCAAGTTCTACACGGTCTATTCGGGCGACACGTCGGTCGACCACGATACGCGCATCTCGCACATCGGCTACGACCGCCTCCACACCACGGCCGAGGACAGCAACACCTGGTTCCCGCTGCCGGCGTTGCGCCGGGCCGCCGCCAAGGGTCGCATTGGCGCGGTGGCGCCGCGTTTCCACGGCGCGCCGACCAATCGCAGCCACGTCACGACGCTCGATGTCGATTGTCCCGAATTGCTGGCCAGGTGCCGCGCCGACAATGTCGACGCGGCGATCCTGGTCCCCAGTTGACCCGTCTGCCACCAGACCGTGAGTCTGGCCGCCCGTCACCTCGAGGCCAACGGCATCCCGACCGTGATCATGGCCTGCGCCAAGGACATCGTCGAATTCGCCGGCGTGCCGCGCCTGCTGTTCAGCGACTTCCCGCTCGGTAACTCCTGCGGCAAGCCCAAGGACGTCGCCTCGCAGGATCTGACGCTCGAGCTGGCGCTTGGCCTGCTCGAAAGCGCCGCCGGCCCGCGCACCACCATGCAGTCGCCGCTGCGCTGGAAGGACGACGCCTCGTGGAAGCTCGACTTCTCGAACATCGAGAAGATGTCACCCGAGGAGATCGCCCGCCGCCGCGCCGAGTTCGATCGCCAAAAGGCGATCGCCAAAGGCATTCGCGAGAGCGGGACGAAGGCGGCGGATTAGGCCTCACCCGTCATTCTGTAAACCCCACCGTCATCCTGAGCGCAGCGAAGGATCTTGCGGTATCGCGGTCAAGTGGAAGCGCCGTGAGCGATCGCGCCACCGCGAGGTCCTTCGCCGCGCTCAGGACGACAGTTTACGGCGGCAACTTGCCGTCCCAGCCGCCGCCCAGCGCCTTGTAGAGATCGACCAGCGCGGCAAGTTGCGAGAGTTGCGCCTGAACCACGGCGTCGTCGGTCGAGATGATGCTGCGCTGGGCGTCGAGCACGGTGAGGAAGTCGACCGTGCCGGCGCGGAAGCGCAGGTCGGCGAGGCGATAGGCCTCGCGCGCCTGAGCGCGAGCCTCGCGCGCGGCGGCGAGCTGCTGGCGAAACAGCGTCGCACCGCTGAGCGCGTTCTCGACGTCGCGGAAGGCCGACAGCGTCGCCGTCCGGTACGTCTCCATCAGCTCCTCGTAGCGCGCCTGGCTGAGCTGCTGCTGCGCGCGCAGCCGGCCGCCTTCGAAGATCGGCGCGGTCAGGCCACCCACCAATGTGAGCAGGAAGCTGCCGGGCCCGAACAGGCCGGACAGCGCGGTGCTGGCGGTGCCACCATCGACGGTGAGCTGGATGCGCGGAAAGCGCGCGGCGCGCGCCGCCGCGATGTCGAGATGGGCCGCCTTGAGGTCGGCCTCGGCGCCACGCACATCGGGGCGGCGCAACAGCAGCTCCGACGGAATGCCGCCGAGCACCGGTGGCGTGGCGAGCGCCGAGAGACGCTGGCCGGCCACCTCGAAATTTTGCGGCAGGCGGCCGAGCAGCAGCGCCAGCGTCGACAGCGTCTGGCGCTCGACTTGGCGCAGCGCCGGGATCGCCGCGCTCTGCTGCGCCACCGACACACGCTGCTGCGCGACCTCGAGATCGGAGGCGGTGCCGATGCGCCGCTGCTCGTCGAGCAGCAGCAGCAGGCGGCGCGAGGTGTTGAGCGACTCGGTGGCGAGCGCGATGCGCTCGCGCAGCGCCAGCAGCTGGAAGTAGCTCAGCGCGACGTTGGCGCTCACCGTCAGCGCCAGCGCCTCCTGGTCGTAGCGACTGGCCTCCAGGCGCGTCAGCGCGGCGCTCTCCGTCGCATGGATGCGACCGAACAGGTCGACCTCGTAGCCGACGGACAATCCCGCCTGGTAGTTGGTCGTGGTCGTCGTGCGGGTCGAGCCGAAGCGGCTGGTGCGCGTGACCGAGGCGTCGGCGCCCAGATTGGGATAGATCGCCGCGCCGGCGATCTGGGCGTTGGCGATCGCCTGGCGCACCCGCGCCACGGCGACGCGCAGATCGAGGTTGCCGGTGCTGGCATCGCCCATCAACCGATCGAGCTCGGGGCTGGCGAAACCGCGCCACCACGCCGTGTCGGGCCAGATTCCAGCGCCGTCGGCGGTCGACCGCCAGTTGGCCGGCTGCGCCACCTCGGGCTTGGTCCATTCGTCCCACAACGAGCAGCCGCCCAAGGTCGGGGCCAGCAGCAGCGACAGAACGGCGGACCGACGCTTCATCTGATTCAAGGGACGCCGCTATTAGAGCACTGCATTGTCGGACGATCCGCCTTCCCGGTCCCACCGCGAGGCGGACACTATAGCGGCATCCGCGCAGAGGAAACGACCAGCGCGTAACGCGCGGTGACCGAGACGGTCGTCGTCGATTCAGAGCTTTGTCCGCGCAGGCGCCAGGGGAAGCCCGGGAACGTCGGCGCGAACGCGGAAGACGGTGCCGCAATTCTCCTTCGGCCCGCCGCGCGAGCCGGTCACCACGTAGAGATCGCGCATGTCGTCGCCGGCGAAGCACAGGCTGGTGACCATGGGCAGCGGCACGGCGAGATCCTTGCGGTGCGAGCCATCGGGATTGAACACCGCGACGCGTCCGCCGTGGGCATCGGCGACCCACACCGAGCCGTCGGCGGCGACCTTCAGCCCGTCCGGCACGCGACCGGCGCCCATCGAGGCAAAGACGCGCCAAGGTCCCACCGAGCCGTCAGAGGCGACGTCGTAGACGCGCACGATCTCGGCGCGGGCGTCGCAGTGGTAGAGGCGCTTGCCGTCGGGTGAGGTGCCGAGACCATTGGTCAGCATCACACCGTCGGAGATCGTGCGCGTCGAGCAATCGACATCGATGACATGCAGATGGCCCGGCTTGGGCGTGTCGCCGCCGAAGACGCGGAAGGCGAGCGAGCCGACATAGATGCGGCCGGCCGAGTCGGTGGTCAGATCGTTGAAGCCGATGCCACCCGGCGTATCCGAGGCCGCGAGCAGGGTCGTCGAGCCCTCGACGCCGGGCCGCACATGCACGATGTCGCGACCGCCAACCACGAGGCCGCCATCGGCGTGCAGCGCCATGCCGCCGATGCCACGCCGCTTGGGCACGGCGAGCGTCACCTTGTCGGCGCGATCGAGCAGGAAGACGCCGCCGTTCATGACGTCGCTGAAGTACAGGCCCTTCGCGGCGTCCCAGACCGGGCCTTCGATCAGGCCGTAGCCCGTGGCGATTTCTTGCATTGTGCGCTTCCTCTTTGGGAGCGCCGGCGTCCCGCCGGCATCTTCGTATTGGTTGAAAGGAAGAGCCGGCGGGACGCCGGCGCTCCCACTAAGCGGTCACCTGCGCGATTCCCCCGCGCAGCCGGCCGGCCTCG
>CAYTFW010000223.1:0-7767 GCA_964437145.1 uncultured Rhizobiaceae bacterium | reverse complement strand
GGAAGAGCCTAGCGATCCATATGCGATAGCCCTGCCCCGGCGGGGGTAGGACTGCGCAAAGGACGGACGGGATGCCTCAACGCGCTCGGTGTCCGTCTTCGACATCCCCCATCCGGCGATTCGCGCCACCTTCCCCCTCCCGGGAAAGGTAAGATCAATTCAAACCGCTTGTCGGGCGGGGGGAGGATTTCATGGCCGAATACGATCTGGTTATCCGCAACACCACCATCGCCACCGCCGCCGACGTCGTGAAGGGTGATATCGGCGTCGTCGGCGGCCGGGTCGTGGCGCTGGGCGAGCGGCTCGACAAGGGCAGGCACGAGATCGACGCCACCGGCCTGATCGCGGTGCCCGGCGGCATCGACGCCCATGTCCATTTCGACCAGGACACGGCCGATGGCTCTGTCTTTTGCGACAACTTCGAAAGTGGCAGTCGGGCCGCGGCGGCCGGCGGCACGACGACGATCATCCCCTTCGCCTATCAGAACAAGGGCCAGTCGCTGCGCGACGCGGTCGACAAATATCACAAGCGTGCCAACGGTCAGTCGCTGATCGACTACGCCTTCCACGTCATCCTCTCCGACCCGGCGGAGAAGACGATGGGCCAGGATTTCCCGGCGCTCGTGGCCGATGGCTACACCTCCTACAAGATCTACATGACCTATGACGACGTGAAGCTCACGGATCGTCAGATGCTCGACGCGCTCAGCGCCGCGCGGCGCGAGCAGGCGATGCTGATGATCCACGCCGAGAACTCCGACTGCATCGGCTGGCTGACCGAGCGGCTCGAGCTCAAGGGCATGACCGCCGCGAAGTTCCACGCCACCTCGCGGCCCTTCGTGGTCGAGCGTGAGGCGACGCACCGCGCCATCTCGCTGGCCGAGATGCTGGATGTGCCGATGCTGCTGGTGCACGTCTCGGCCAAGGAGGCGATGCACGAGATCCAGCGCGCCCAGGCGCGCGGCCTGCGCGTCTACGGCGAGACCTGCCCGCAATACCTGTTCCTGAGCGAGGAGGATTTCGAGAAGCCGGGCGACGAAGGAAGCAAGTGCGTGTGCTCGCCGCCGCCGCGCGGCACCGACAACCAGGAGCACATCTGGACCGGGCTGTCGGCCAACACCTTCCAGGTGCTCTCGTCGGATCACGCCGCCTTCAAGTACGACGACATCCGCGGCAAGAAGCTGCCCGGCGCCGCGCAGAGCTTCCGCAAGATCCCCAACGGCGTGCCCGGCGTCGAGACCCGCCTGCCGCTGCTGTTCTCGGAGGGCGTCAACAAGGGACGCATCACCTTGCAGCAATTCGTGGCGCTGTCCTCGACCAACGCCGCGAAGATCTACGGCCTGCACCCGCGCAAGGGCACCATCGCGGTCGGCGCCGACGCCGACATCGTGCTGTGGGATCCCACGCGCAAGGTCAGCCTGACCAACGCCATCCTCCACCAC
Source organism: uncultured Rhizobiaceae bacterium (assembly GCA_964437145.1). Lineage (GTDB taxonomy): Bacteria > Pseudomonadota > Alphaproteobacteria > Reyranellales > Reyranellaceae > JAFAZJ01. The sequence continues at coordinate 6,325 of CAYTFW010000223.1, read as the reverse complement.
AATTGCGACTACACGCCCTACGAGGGCCGCGAACTCACGGGCTATCCCGTGCTGACCCTGTCGCGTGGCGAGGTGGTGATGGAGGAAGGCCGCATGAACGGCTCGGCCGGCCGCGGTCTCTTCCAGCGCTGCGACCGGCCGGAGCCGGCGCGGCCCCGCGGCAAGCCGCTGATCGATCCGTCGATCTTCAATTGAGCGCGTCTGTCATCCCGAGCGCAGCGAGGGATCTAGGAAGGCCGCCTGGATCCCTCGCTGCGCTCGGGATGACAGAGACTAATTCGCCGGCTGGTACTGCTCGAGATAGGCCAGCACCTCGGCGACCGGCAGCACGTCGGCATATTTCACGCTGAGGTCGTAGAGGTTGGCGAAGTGCGGGCTCTCGTGCTTGTCGGCGACGCATTCCTGCGGAACGATCGTGCGAAAGCTGCGCGACAGGCTGTCGACGGCGGTGGCGCGCACGCAGCCCGAGGTCGAGCCGCCGGTGACGATCACCGTGTCGACGCGGTGATAGGTCAGCAGCGAGGCCAGGTTGGTCTCAAAGAACGCAGAGGCCATGCGCTTGTGCATCACGATGTCGCGCGCGCGGTCGACCTCGCAGCGATCGTCGAGCGCGGCGCGACGCGAGTTCGCCTTGATGTTCTGCAACGAGTCGGGCGTGTCGGTGCGCGTGCCCCACACGCCGCAATCCTCGCCCGAGTCGAGGTAGGCGACATAGGTCCAGACCACCGGCAGGCTATGGCGACGGCACAGTCGGGCTAGCGCGTTGACGTACTCGATCTGGCGCGGATCGGTCTCGTAGGCGGTGACGAACTCCGCCGGACGCGTATAGGCGTTCTGCAGGTCGACGTTGATCAGCACCGGCTTGCGGCCGAAGCCGAAACGGCGCCGCCCGGGATCGGCCTGCACCTCGGCGAACAGCTCGCGCGCCGACTTGTTCGACAGTTCCATGCTCAGCCCTCGCGGATGCGATCGAGGAAGTCCAGCAAGACGCTATTGAAAAGCTCGGGCTGAGTCACGCTGACCGCATGCGCGCCCCACGGCGCGACATGCAGGGTCGAGCCCGGGATCGCCATCGCCAACCGCACCGACATCGCGCTGGGCACCAGCACGTCGTCGCGCGCCGCGAAGAGCAGGCTGGGCGTGCGCAGGCCGGAAAGCCGAGCCGTGGCATCGAAGGCGAGCAACGCCGCGATGCGCCGCCGCAAGGTGGCGGTACCCTGGAAGGCCTCCAGGCCGTGCGCTTCCTCGCGCTCCATGCGCAGCGCGTTCTGCGCCAGCCAATCGGCAGGGTAGAGGAAGATCGGTTGGGCGCGCACATAGGCCTGCGGCCCACCGTGCGCCAGCAGCATCAGGCGCGATTCGAAGCAACGGCGCGTATGCGCGTGCGCCGCCGCCCAGCCATTCACCACGGTCAACGACAGCAGGCGATCGGCATGCCCTGCGGCGAGATCCAGGCCCACCAGCCCGCCCAACGCATGGCCGACGAAATGGCACGCGCCCGTTGCGCTCGCATCGAGCACGGCGAGCGCCTCGTCCGCCATGGCGGCGATGCTGTAATCAGCCGGCAGCTTGCGCTTGTCGCGGCCTGTGCCGGCCTGGTCGTAGGTCACCACACGATAGCGGGCACGCAGCGCGGCCAGTTGAGGCGCCCAATAGCCCGCCGCGCCGCCCAGCCCGGCCGACAGCAGCACGGTCTCGGCATCCGGCCTCGGGCCGTCGAGCACGTCGAAGTACATGACGTGGAGCGACGATCAGGCCTTGCGGCCGACATGCGCGATGGTGGCGATCTCGACCAGCGCCTCCTTTTTCACCAGGCCGCACTGGATGCAGTAGCGCGCCGGCTTGTCGCCCGGGAAGTACTTGGCGTAGACGCTGTTGATCGCGGCGTAGTGCGCCCAGTCGGTGAGGAAGATCTGGTTGAAGGTGACGTCGGCCATGGTGCCGCCGGCCGTCTCGATCACCGACTGGATGGTCTTCAGCACATAGTCGGTCTGCGCCGCGGCGTCGCCGACATGCACGACGTTGGTGTCGGCATCGAGCGCGAGCGTGCCCGCGACATATACGACGCCATCGGCCATCGCGCCGGGCGAGTACGGTGCCAGGGTCTTGCCGGTGCCCGGCGGTACGATCGGGGTCATCGGCATCAATCATCTCCCTTGGTGGCCAGCGGATTGGCGTTGGCCTTGAGCGCTTTGGTGAATTCCTCAGTCGACGATACCCAGCCGAAGAAGTTCTCGATGTTGAACAGCGAAGCCTTCTGGATGAAATCAGGCCCGGCATGATGCGTGGCGTCGTGCAGCACGACGCCGAAATACTCGAGGAAGAAGCCGTCGCGCAGCGTCGACTCGACACAAACATTGGTGGCGACGCCGGTGAAGACCAGGGTGCGGATGCCGCGGGCACGCAGAATGCTGTCGAGGCTGGTGTTGAAAAAGGCGCTGTAGCGCGGCTTGGGCACGATGATGTCGCCGGGCTGCGGCGGCAGCGCCTCGACCAGCTCGTAGTCCCAGCCGCCCTTGGCCAGCAGGGTGCCCATCAGCTCCGGCCGCTTACGCATGGTCTTGAGCGCGTTCGACTTGTGCCAGTTGGGCGAGCCCGGGCCGCCGGCCTCGACGTAGTCTTTGTCCCAGCCGTTCTGGAAGAAGATCACCGGCATGCCGACCGCGCGCGCGGCCTTGGCCGCCTCGTCGATCCTTTCGATCGCGGGGGCGGCGCCGGAGATGTCGAAGCCGGCGAGGTCGAGGTAGCCGCCCGGCGAGGCATAGGCGTTCTGCATGTCGACGATGATCAGCGCCGTTTCGGCGGGGCGGATCATCATCGGCTCCGGCTTCGCCCGCAGCAGGCGCGCCGCGGGATCCTCGGGCGGGAAGTAGCTGACGGGATTGGTCATGCGGCGACCTGCGCGAAAGGTGTGACGTGGCGACGGCATCGCATCAACGGCTGGATGCGCTCGCCGAAGATCCGCGTGCCGCTGACGAACTCGTCGAAGGTCAGCAGCACGCCGGCCAGGCCGGGAATGGTCGCGACCTCGTCGAGCAAGCGCGCGACCTTGGCGTGCGATCCCAGCAGCAGGCCGATGTTGAGGTTCACCATGGACTTCGGGTCGACGACGTGCCGTACATTGCTGCCGCCGGCCGGATTCTTGTCGGCGGTCGCTTGTTCGACCAGCCAGGCCAACGCCTCGAGATCGGCGCCGTTGCGATAGAGCTGCCATTTGGCCTCGGCCTCTTCATCGGTCTCGCCCGAGATCACCATGAAGAGCGCGTAGCTCGCCACCGCGCGGCCGGCCTCGCCGGCGAAGGCCTGCATGCGCTCGACAAGGTCCGTGCACGCCGTAGGCGTGTTGACGCCCTTGCCGAAGCAGAAATTGTAGTCCGCGTACTTCGCTGTGAATTCCATGCCGGGATCGCTGGTGCCAGCGCAGATCACCTTCATGTCGGCCTTGGGCCGCGGGCTCAGCCTGCAGTCACGCATGGTAAAGAATTCACCCCTGAGATCCGACACGCCGCGCTCCCACAGATCGCGCAACACCTGCACATACTCGGCGGCGTAGCGATAGCGATGCTCGAAATACGCGTCGCCCGGCCACAAGCCCATCTGCGAATACTCCGGCCGTTGCCAGCCCGTGATCACGTTGAGGCCGAACCGGCCGTTGGAAATCGAATCGATGGTCGAGGCCATGCGAGCGGCGATTGCCGGCGGAACAGCCAGAGTCGGCACCGTTGCATACAATCGGATGCGCGATGTGACCGCGGCGAGGCCGGCCATCAGCGTGAATGAATCGAGGTTGTGATCCCAAAACTCGCTGATGCCGCCAAAACCGCGCAACTTGATCATCGACAGCACAAAATCCAGGCCATAGCGCTCCGCACTGAGCGTGACCTCGCGATTCAGGTCGAAGCTTGGCCTGTATCGCGGCGACGTCGTCGAGATCAGCCAGCCATTGCTGCCGATGGGGATGAAGACGCCGATCTCCATGAGCGAGGTCTCCTGCCACGCGAGCGTTGAGCGTTACTTTGCAAATCCCGGACCGCGAGACACACGAGCGCTGGCATGGTTCTTGCGGATTTCGCCCCGATCCAACGCGCGATCGACGTTGAACGGGGGTGACAGATGACTCGCAACGCTTCTGGAACCAGCAGGCTCTCCAGCTTGAAGAACGGACTCAGCCGACGGGCCATGCTCAAGGGCTCAGCGGCCGGCGGCGCCGCCGCCGCGACCGCTTCGATGGGCTTCCCCACGGTGTGGGCGCAGAACATCAAGGACATCACGCTCGTCCAGGCCGGCGGCTCGTACGCGGTGATCAAGGAGATCGGCGAGCAGGCGAGCAAGGATCTTGGCTTCAAGATCACGATGCAGGCGATCACCGACGACGTGCAGCTCAACCGGTCGCTGACCCAGCCGAACACGATCGACATCAACAACATCGACAGCACCAAGCTGCCCTACCTCGCGGGCAAGGGCGTGCTGGCATCGATCCCGGTCGCCAAATACAAGCTGTGGGGCGAGACCGTGCCGCTCTTCACCAAGGGCAGCTACCCCAATGGCAAGATGGCCTCCACGCAAGGCCTCGCGCCGATCGAGGCGATGTTCTACGAGGCCGCCGACGGCAAGAAGCTCGCGTCGAAGCCGACCGAGTTCCTGGCCATGATCCCGACGATCTACAACGCCGATACGCTCGGCATCCGGCCGGATCTGGTGGGTGGCCGCGACAAGGTCGCGACCTGGAAGGACCTGCTCGACCCCAAGTACAAGGGCAAGACGGCGCTGGTCGACTACGCGCCGGTCGGCGTGATGGACGTCGCCATGGCGCTGGAGTCACGGGGCGACTTCAAATATGTCGACAAAGGCAACATGACCCGGGACGAGATCGACAAGACGATCAAGATCATGATCGATCTCAAGAAGGCCGGCCACTTCCGCTCGTTCTGGAGCACCTTCGATCAGTCTGTGAACCTGATGGCCTCGGGCGAGGTGGTGATCCAGTCGATGTGGTCGCCGGCGGTGACGGCGGTGCGCTCGCGCGGCATCGACTGCTACTACGTGCCGCTCAAGGAAGGCTATCGCGGCTGGTTCGTCGGCCTGGCGCCGATGGCGCATCTCAGCGGATTGAAGCTCGACTGCGCCTACGAGTACATGAACTGGTACAACGCAGGCTGGCAGGGCGGCTTCATCGCCAAGCAGGGCTACTACTCGGCCGTGCCGTCGACCGCCAAGAAGTTCCTCAGCCAGGAGGAATGGGACTACTGGTACGACGGCAAGGCGGCCGCGGTCGACATCATGGATCCCTACGGCAAGCTGATGGAGAAGAAGGGCACGGTGCGCGACGGCGGCGCGATCTGGGATCGCATGGGCAACATCGCCTGCTGGAACACGGTCATGGACGAGGACCGCTACCTGACGCGGCGCTGGAACGAGTTCATCTCGTCCTGAGCCTTACGTCGTCGCGACATGGCCACTCTTGATCCGGCGGCGGGCGGGCTGAGCGGTTCCGCCACCGCGCCGGCGGGCGACGACAGCGGCGAGCGCGCTTCCTGGTTCCAGGTCGCGCCGCTGGTGCTGGTGCTCGCGCTGTTCTTCGGCCTGCCGATGCTGGTCGTGGTCGCGGTCAGCTTCTTCGACTACAGCCGCTCCGACATCATCCCGGCGTTCATCTTCGACAACTACGCCGAGCTGTTCCGCTCGAACGTCACGCTGCGGCTCTACGCCAGCTCGATCAAGTTCGCCGTCATTGTCTGGGCGGTGACCTTCTTGATCGGCTTCAACGTCGCCTACTTCCTGGTCTTCCACGTGCGCGGCACGCTGTGGCAGGTGGCGCTGTTCCTGGTCTGCACCGTGCCGTTCCTGACCTCGAACATCATCCGCATGATCTCGTGGATCCCGTTCCTGGGCCGCAACGGCATCTTCAACCAGATGCTGATCAATTCCGGCGCCACGTCGGCGCCGCTCGAGTTCCTGCTGTTCTCCGACTTCGCGGTGATCGTCGCCTACGTGCACCTGTTCACGCTGTTCATGGTGGTGCCGATCTTCAACTCCATGGCGCGCATCGACAAAAGCCTGCTCGAGGCCGCGCGCGACGCCGGCGCCAGCCGCTGGCGGGTGATGACCGAGATCGTGCTGCCGCTGAGCAAGAGCGGTATCGCGCTGGGCTCGATCTTCGTCATCACCCTGGTCATGGGCGATTCCTTCGTCGTGCGCACGCTGAGCGGCGGCCAGAGCGCCTCGGTCGTCTCGGCACTGCAGAACGAGGTCGCCGCCCTGCAGTATCCGCCGGCGGCGGCCAGCGCCGTCATCATGGTCATCATCGTCACCCTGATGGTGGCGG
>CAYTFW010000222.1:0-7789 GCA_964437145.1 uncultured Rhizobiaceae bacterium | reverse complement strand
CGCGGCGGCCGACCCGCTGGACCTGCTCCCAGTGGATCACCGACAGGTAGTCCTGCCCCTCGACAGTGAAGATGCGCACCAGCCCGCGCGCCACAAGTTCGTCGATCAGCGCGCGCACGGCGTTCTCGTCGATGGCGTCACCGGGAAACACCTGCATGCGGATGGTGCGGGGCCGTAGCGGCTGCACGCCGTGATCGTCGGCGAAGTTCCACAGGCCAAGAAACAGGAGGCGCGCGGTCATCGAGCAGTCGATGACGGCTTCCCAGGTCCAGAAGTCGGTAGGCAGCGTGCGGTCGCGGGCCATGGCGGGATCTCCGATCAAGATGATGGGAGCAAAATACCGCCGAACACCCGCCATCTCCTATTTCCGCGGCTACGGCGCGCCAACCCGAGCATCCGTTGCTTATGGCACAGGCTTTCTCGCTTGCCCCTACGGCGGATATCCCGCTTGGTCGGGGCGCCCTTCCTCAACCCGGCTTGCGGCCGGTGATGCGGCTGAGCACCCCGGGTATGAATTCGTTGACCGTGATGCCGGTGAAGCCGGCGCGGGCGAAGAAGCCTTTGACGTCGGACTCCGAGTGCGCCTGGCCGGTGCTGTTGAACACCGCCTCGTTGAGGCCCCAGAGCGTGGGATTGAGCGGCCCGTCGCGGCTGTCGCGCATGGTCTCGCCGATCAGGTGCATCTCGCCGCCGGGCTCGAGCGCGGCAAAGGCCTTGCCGACCACCAGCTGGATCAGCTCCGGGCTGTACTGCGGCAGGTTGCTGGCCATGATCACGACGTCGGCGCCGGTGGGAAACTCGGTCTTGGTGAAGTCGCCGGCCATCGCCGTGACGCGATCCGACACGCCGTGCTGGGCGATGAACTCGCGCGCCACGATCGCGACCGGTGGCAGGTCGAAGACGATGGCGCGCAGTTGAGGCCAGGTCTGCGCCGCCACGATGCTGTAGGCGCCCGAGCCGCCGCCGAGATCGAGGATCAGCTTGCGGCCCGACAGGTCGACCTGGCGCGCGAAGCGCCGCCCCGCCCCCATGCCGATGGAGTTGGTCGCGGTGTGGTAGCGCCGCGCGTCCTCGACGGTGAAATTCTCGTAGTCGCCCAGCACGCGCTCGGTCTTTTGCCGCAGCGCCTCCGACAACTTGCCCCAGCGCTCCCAGCGCGGCTTGGTGAAGGTGATCCACGGCCCGGCGTAGCGCGGCGATCCCTTGACCAGGAAACGCTCGACATCGGGCGCGTTGGCGTAGGTCTCGCCGCTCTTGCTCAGCAGCTCCATTGCCGTCAACGCGGTCAGTATACGCTCGGCGTTGCGCCGGGTGATGTCGAGCCTGGCCGCCACGGCGTCGATGGTGTTGGCGCCCTGCGACACCGCTGTGAACAGATCGATCTCGACGGCCGCCATCAGCGCCGCGCTCTGCTGGTAGGCCAGCGCCATCGCCTGCAGACGCGTAGTATCGAGCCGTTCGGATGCCATGGTGTTCTCCCTCTTGCCGGGGCATCGTAACGCCGATCTTCGACAAGGCCACCCCGACATGCCCCTGCACATCGGAATCGCCGCCTGCTCCGCCGAAGGCGCGGCGTTGTGCTACCGCACCATCTGCACCGAAGGCCCCGCCCTGATGGGCGGCCACGGCCACCCCGAGGTCACGATGCATACGCCCTCGCTCGAGGACTACATGCGGCGCATCTACAAGGGTGACTGGCCGGGCGTCGGCGCGCTGATGCTGCGATCGGCTGAGAAGCTCCAGCGCATGGGCGCCGATTTCGTGATCTGCCCCGACAACACCATCCACCAGGCACTACCGTTCATCGAGGCGCGCTCATCGTTGCCCTGGTTGCATATCGCCGAGGGCGTGGCGCTGGAGGCGAAGGCGCGCGGCTTCCAACGCATCGCCATCACGGGCACGCGCTGGCTGGTCGACAGCGAGGTCTATCCGTTGAAGCTCACCGCGCACGGCCTGGACTATCGTCAGCCGACCGTCGAGGAACGCGACGAGCTCAACCACGTCATCATGGAGGAGCTAGTGCGCGGCGTGTTCAAGCCGTCGGCGATGGCCACGCTGCAGCGCATCATCGGCCGGATGAAGGGCGAAGGTTGCGACGCCGTCGTGCTGGGCTGCACCGAGCTGCCGCTGATCATGAACGATGCGAACGCGCCGCTGCCGACGCTGGATTCGACACGCCTACTGGCGCGCGCCGCGCTGCGCCGGGCGCTGGCGTGATGGCGACGCCCGGCCAAGTGCGCAAGCTGGAGACGCTGAGCCGCGTGCGGCTGTCGGCGAACTTCTTCCTGCGCGACTTTCTCTACAGCGAGACAGCGCAGATCTACGGCATCAGCAACGTGCCCGACGACCCCGCGCTGGCTATCGAGGCCGGCTCGCGCCTGTGCGATGAATTGCTCGAGCCGCTGCAGGCGACCTTCGGCCGACTGGCGATCCGCTCGGCCTACCGCTCGCCGGAGATGAATTCGCTGTGCAACCGGCTGAAGCTGGGCTGCGCCCGCAACGAGTACAATTTCGCGCGCCACATCTGGGATCGCCGCGACGCCAAGGGCCATATCGGCGCCTCGGCCTCGATCATCATCCCCTGGGTGGCCGACCGCTACGCACAGGGCGGCTCGTGGCAGGCGATCGCCTGGTGGATCCACGACCACCTGCCCTACAGCGAGCTGCAGTTCTTTCCCAAGCTCGCCGCCTTCAACATCGGCTGGCACGAGAAGCCCAGACGCTCGATCTACAGCTACATCCCGCCGCGCGGATACCTGACAAGGCCGGGCATGCCGGGCCACGACGGCAATCACGCTGCCGAGTACGTTGGCTATCCTGTATTGTCGACGCAACAAGCTTCAGGGAGGGAAGCAACATGACACCGCTCGACGACACCCAGCAGCCGGTCACGCAGATCGAGATCGACCAGCGCATCTTCGATCTCTACGACGAGTACTGCCACAGCGGCACCATGGATCGCCGCGAGTTCCTGCTGCGCGCCGCCGCCATCACGGTCGGTGGCCTCGCCATGGCGCAGGCGCTGCTGCCGCGCTACGTGCAGGCGCAGACCATCTCGTTCACCGATCAGCGCATCAAGGCGCGCTACGTCAACTACCCCTCGCCCGGCGGCACGTCGGGCCAGATGCGCGGCTATCTCGTGCAGCCCACGGGCACGGGCAAATTCCCCGCCGTGCTGGTGATCCACGAGAACCGCGGGCTGAACCCCTACATCGAGGACGTCGCGCGGCGCTTCGCGGCGGAGGGCTTCCTGGCGCTGGCGCCCGACGGGCTGTCGCCGGTCGGTGGCTATCCCGGCAACGACGATGATGGCCGCACGCTCCAGGCCACGCTCGATCAGGCCAAGCTGCGCACCGACATGCTCAACAGCGCGCGCTACGTGAAGGCGCACGAGCTATCGACCGGCAAGCTCGGCGTCACTGGCTTCTGCTGGGGTGGCGGCGCCACCAACTTCCTCGCGGTGACGATGGGCGCCGACATGCAGGCCGGCGTGCCATTCTACGGCGCGGCGGCGGAGACGGCGGCGGTGCCCAAGATCAAGGCGCCGCTGATGGTGCAGCTGGCCGAGAACGACGAGCGCATCAACGCCATGTGGCCGGCCTTCGAGAAGGCGCTGAAGGAAGCCGGCGTGCCGCACGAGATGCACATGTATCCGGGCACGCAGCACGGCTTCCACAACAACTCGACGCCGCGCTACCACGAGGCATCGGCCAAGCTCGCCTGGGAGCGCACCGTCGCGTTCTTCAAGAAGCATCTCGCCTGAGAAGGCGGCGCCCTACTTGTTGCAGGCGCCGATCGACGGGGAGGCACAAGTCCTCCCGTCGGTCCAAGTCGCGCCCGATAGATTGACACCGGCCAGATTGACGCCTTCGAGCTTGGCATCCCTCAGGTTGGCTCGGGACAGCTTGGCGCCGCGCAGAAATGCGCCCTTGAGGTTCGCGCCCTGCAAATTCGCCTCGATCAGGGAGGCGTCCAAGAGCCTTGTGCCTTCCAGGTCGGCACGCGGCAGGCTGGCTTCCTCCAGGATCGCTCCCTCCAGATTGGCGCCACGTAGGTCGGCGCTGTCCAGCTTGGCGTAGGTCAGGTCGACCCCTTTGAGATTGGCCTCAGAAAGCGTGGCCTCGCGAAAATCGACCGTAGGCGAGAGGTCGGCTTCGAGCAGGCTCGCTTTGTTCAGATTGGCGCCACGCAGGTTCGCCCGTCCCATCTTGGCGCCCGCCAGCAGCGCACTCTGCAGATTCGCACCTTGCAGGTCCTTGTCGCGCAGGTCGACGTCCCGCTTGTTGCAGCCCTGCCAGTTCACCTTCGGCCCCGCAGGATCCTCGCATCTCGCGAGGGCGATCCCCGGCAGAGCGACGACCAGCGTCGCCAGGAGGCCCGCTGCGACGGCCGGTCGGCTCACGGCGAGGCCGCCACCGCTACGAACCGATCGACATGGGCGGGATCGGTGTCGAACGCCGTCACCAGACGATAGGCCTGCTCGCCCGGCCGGTCACTGGGCCAAGGGTAGTACTTAAAGCCCGCGGCCTCGAGCGCCTTGTTCGCGGCGGCCGGCAGGGCGATGAATATCTCGTTGGCTTCGACGGGATAGAGCAGCCGCGTGCTGTTGAGCCGGCCTAATCCCTCGGCGAGACGCTTGGCCATCGTGTTGGCGTGGCGTGCGTTGGCGAGCCAGAGGTCGCCTTCGAGATAGGCGTCGAGCTGCGCCGACAGCATGCGCATCTTCGAGAATAGATGGCCGGCGCGCTTGCGGCGGAACTCGAACTCCTTCGCCAGCTCCGGCCTGAAGAACACCACCGCCTCGGCGGCCAGCGCGCCATTCTTGGTGGCGCCGAAGCTCAGCACGTCGACGCCCGCTTTCCACGTCACCTCGGCCGGCTTGCAGCCGAGATGGATCAGCGCGTTGCCCAGGCGCGCGCCGTCCATGTGCAACGACAGGCCGTGCTTCTTCGCCTGTGTCGAGATCGCGTGCACCTCATCGGGCGTGTAGCTGGCGCCGCATTCCGTCGCCTGGGTGATCGAGATCGCCGCCGGCTGGGCGTGATGCACCACACCCTTTACGTCGACCGCCAGCGCGCGCTCGAGCGTCGGCGGATCGAGCTTGCCGGCGGGACCCTCGACGCATTGCAGCTTGGCGCCGTTGCTGAAGAACTCCGGCGCGTTGGCCTCGTCGACGTTGACGTGCGCCGCGGGATGGCAGAACACCACGCCCCAAGGCGGCGTCAGGCAGGCCAGCGACAGCGCGTTCGCCGCGGTGCCGGTCGCCACCGGAAAGGCGACCAGCTGATCGTGCTCGAAGGCTTGGCGCAGGCGTTGGGTGACGCGTGCGGTGATCTCGTCGGCGCCGTAGGACGACATCGGCCCGGCGCGATAAGCCTTGGCCAGCGCCTCGACGATCGCGGGATGGGCGCCGACGGCGTTGTCGCTGCGGAAATCCATGCTTACTCCTCGGGCCGGCGCGTGACGGCCTCGATACGATTGCCATCGGGGTCGAGCACGAAGGCGGCATAGTACTCAGGACTGTAGATCTCGCGGATGCCCGGCGGGCCGTCATCGCGGCCACCATTGGCGAGCGCCGCCGTGTAGAAGGCACGTACCGCGGCACGTCCAGACGCACGGAAGCACCAGTGCCTGTTGTCAGGCACGGCGTCGCCGCTGCTGAGATAGATCGAGATGTAGCAGAGCGATCCGCCGCGCTCGCCATAGCCGATGGCGTGGTCGCGCCGGTTCACACGCGGATAGCCCAGCGCGCCGAGCGCGGCATCGTAGAAGAGCTGCGCCCGGTCGAGGTCGCTGACCGTGATCGACAGATGATCGAGCATCAGCGCTTGTCCTCGGGAAAGCGCACGACGCCCAGCAACGAACCGCTGGCGGGATCGATGACATAGAGCACCGCCGAGCCGTCCCGCAGGCGCACGAGCGCCACGGTGCGACCGTCCGTTGAGGTAAGGCTCTCGACCTTGGCGCCTTGCGGGATCGGCACGCTCACCTCGCCGAAGCCGCGCGGCTTGGCGATCGGCGCGCCGGGCGCGGTGGGCGCGCCGGCCTGTGGCGGTTCGGATGGTGACGGTTTAACAATGCGCCGGCCGAGCTCGACGAACACGACGATGAACCCGACGGCGATCACGACGCCCATGAAAATCACGAGCGCCTTCAGCCAACCGATGTTCCGTGCGCCCGCCTGCTGCGCCATGCTCTTCCCGTGACCGATTCCGATGGGCCGTCGCCCGGTATCCACCGCCATGTCGCCGATGAGAGCGACGCCGGCGACCGTCTCGACCGCCGCGTCGCGGCCTGGCTGCCCGGCCTGTCGCGCAGCCGCGCCAAGGCGTTGATCGAGGAGGGCCGGGTATCGCTGCTCGCGCCGGGCGAAAGGCGGGCGACCTTGGCCGACGCCTCCCGCAAGGTCAAGGCAGGCGAGGCCTTCGAGATCGACGTGCCGGAGAGCGCGCCGGCCTTGCCGCAAGCGCAGGATATCGCGCTGACCATCCTGCACGAGGACGCCGACCTGATCGTGCTCGACAAACCGGCCGGGCTGGTCGTCCACCCCGCCCCCGGCAACCCCGACCGCACCCTGGTCAACGCGCTGCTCGCCCATTGCGGCGACAGCCTCAGCGGCATCGGCGGCGTGCGGCGGCCAGGCATCGTCCACCGCCTCGACAAGGACACGTCGGGGGTGATGGTGGTAGCCAAGAACGACCGCGCCCACCACGCGCTGTCAGAACAGTTCCAGGCGCACAGCATCGAGCGCGCCTACCGCGCCGTGGTGCACGGCGCGCCGATCCCCCCGGTCGGCCTGATCGAGGGCAACATCGGCCGCCATCGGACCGACCGCAAGCGCATGGCCGTGGTGGCCAGTGGCGGTAAGCCGGCCGCCACCCGGTACCGCGTGCTGGAGCGCTTCGGAGACCCGACCCGGCCCAAGGCCAGCCTGATCGAAGCCGAGCTGCTGACCGGCCGCACCCACCAGGTCCGCGTCCACCTCGCCCATCGCGGCCACCCGCTGATCGGCGATCCGGTCTACGGCCGGGGCCGTATCACACGCGGCGGCAATGTCCCGGCCTTTGGCCGGCAGGCGCTGCACGCTTTCCGGCTCGGCTTTGTGCATCCGCGAAGCGGCGCCGCACAAAGATTTGAAAGCCCGCTACCTCAGGACATCGAAGCTTTACTCGCAATTCTCCGAATTTGAGCTATAGCAAATCTCGTGTGTTAACTTAACGACGTTAGGTTAGCGTTGAATGGTCCCCAGGGAGGTCTGGGACCGCCTTGGTATCGTCACAATCTCCGACCGGTATAGTCGGGTATTCTTGACGAGAAGGGAGGAGAGAGGGATAATTGGCACTCTAACCGACGGAGTGCCAATGCGCTGGGCTCAAGTCGGGCGTTTGAAACTCTATCGGATCGTTGGTGCCGCGAAGCGGGCCGCCGGTCAGAAGGAGGGAGATCATGGCTACCGCCGTCGCTTTGCCGGCCCTTGCCGGCACCCTGTCGCCTGAAGGCAACCTCACCCGGTACCTCCAGGAAATCCGCAAGTTCCCGATGCTGGAGCATGACGAGGAGTTCATGCTCGCGAAGCGTTGGCGTGAGCATGAGGATTCCGACGCCGCGCACCGCCTGGTCACCTCGCACCTCCGCCTCGTCGCCAAGATCGCCATGGGCTACCGCGGCTATGGATTGCCGCTGGGCGAGCTGATCTCCGAGGGCAACCTCGGTATGATGCAGGCGGTCAAGCGCTTCGACCCGGACAAGGGCTTCCGCCTGGCGACCTACGCCATGTGGTGGATCCGCG
>CAYTFW010000221.1:6634-7941 GCA_964437145.1 uncultured Rhizobiaceae bacterium | reverse complement strand
CGGCAGGCGGCGCCTTGCGCCGCCATCATGAGCCGGCGGGACGCCGGCGCTCCCAGGAAGACAACTATTCGGGCTCGATGCCGGCGGCCTTCATGATCTCGCGGTAGATGCGGATCTCCTCGAGCTGGATCTTGCGCATCTCCTCCGGTGTCGTCGGCCTGACCACGGCGCCGTTGCGCGCCTGCGTCTCGACGTATTCCGGATCGCCAATCGCCTTGATCACCTCGGCGCGCAGCTTGTCGTAGACCGGCCGCGGCATGCCCCTGGGCACGAACACCGCGGTCCACGACGACAGCTCGTAGCCGGCGAGGCCCTGCTCGATCATGGTCGGGATGTCGGGTGTCAGCGGATAGCGGCCATTGTTGGTCACGCCCAGGCAGCGCACCGTGCCGGCCTTGATCTGCGGCGTCGATGTCACCGGATCGCCGAAGCTGAGATTGAGATGGCCGGCCATCAGATCCTGCAGCGCCAAGGGCGTACTGCGATAGGGCACGTAGGTGATGTCGATGCCGGCCTTCGAGCGCAGCATCTCGCCGGCGATGCGCGTCGAGGCGCTGCCGGCGCCCCAGTTCAGCTTGCCCGGTTTGGCTTTCGCCAGCGCGATCAGCTCCTGCAGGGTCTTCGCCTCGAGCGAGGGATGCGCCAGCAGGAACACCGGCGCATAGCCGATCAGCGAGATCGGCTCGAAGCCCTCGATCGGATCGTAGGGCAGGGACTTGAACATCGCGACGTTCGAGGCCATCGCGGTGTTGGAGGTGACGAAGATCGTGTAGCCGTCGGGCTTCGACTGTTGCGCCGCCTGCGCCGCGATGAAGCCGTTGGCGCCGGGCTTGTTGTCGACCACGACGCCGACCTTCCACGCCTTGGCCAGCCGATCGGCGACGTGCCGCGCGGCGTTGTCGGTCGCCGAGCCGGCGGCGAAGGGCACGATGATCTTGATCGTGGTGTTGGGATAGTCCGTGCTCTGCGCGGCGGCGCCGCGCGCGAGCAAGGACACCGCGGCCCCACCGATCGAGGCGCGTACAAAGCTTCGACGATGCATGGGTCCTCGCGTCTTTGGGAGTGCCGGCGTCGCGCCGGCACTCCCAGGAAAGATCAGTTGCCGGTCATCCGCGACCACCAGCCGCGCTTGGGCTTCTCCGGCGGCGCCTCGACCGAGGTCGAGGGGATCACCGGCGGCGGCGGTGGTTCGGGCACTGGTTCGGGCGCCGCGGGCGCGGCGGCGGTCGTCATCTCGCCATTGGCCGGCTTCTCGACCGCGACCGGCGCGATCACCGGCTCGACGATGATCGGCCGCGGCGGCGCCT
>CAYTFW010000221.1:0-6624 GCA_964437145.1 uncultured Rhizobiaceae bacterium | reverse complement strand
GGCCTCGACCGGCGCCGGCTCGAAGGCCGTCACCGGCTCCTCGTCGCGATCGGCCGGCGGCGCGCCGGCATGCGCCTGGTCGGGCTCGCCATCCTCGCGGTCGCGACGACGGCCGCGTCCGCCGCGCCGGCCGCGACGACGGCGACGCTGATCGTCGCTGGTTTCGTCGGGGCCGCCATCGTCGGCGCGCGGTCCGTCCATGTCCTCGGCGCCGGAATCGGCCGGCTCGCCGCGGTCCTCGCCCTCGGCCGGCGGCGCGGCGTGCGCGCCATCGGGTTCGCCGTCACCAGGCGCGGCGGCCATCGGCTCGCCATTCTGCTCGTCGCGCCGGCCACGACGGCGGCGACGCCGACGGCGGCGGCGGTTGGCGTCGTCGTCCTCGCCCTCGGCGCCCTCGGCGGCGGTGGGCGCTTCGGCGTCCTCGCCCTCGGGCACGTCCTCGTACTCGTCATAGGCGGCCGAGGCGGTGAGGCGGGCCTGCTGCTGCTGCTCGCCGCCGACACGCGCGCGGGTGCGCTCGATCTCGTAGTGCGGCGGGATCAGGTCGTCATCGCCGACGATCAGCACGCGGAACCCGTAGCGCTCCTCGGCCTCGGCGATGTTGGCGCGCTTGTGGTTGAGGATGTAGAGCGCCACGGCGGTCGGCACGCTGACGACGATCTCGCCGGCGCGGCGGCGGATGCCTTCCTCCTCGATGCCGCGCAGCACGTGCAGCGCGGTGGACTCGACGGAGCGGATGCGACCAGTGCCCTCGCAATGCGGGCAGACCTCGGTGGAGTTCTCCAGCAGGCTGGGACGCAGGCGCTGGCGCGACAGCTCGAGCAGGCCGAAGGGCGAGATGCGGCCAATCTGGATGCGCGCGCGGTCGAGCCGCATCGCCTCCTTCAGGCGGCGCTCGACCTGCTGCTGGTGCTTGCTCTCCTCCATGTCGATGAAGTCGATGACCACCAGGCCGGCGAGGTCGCGCAGACGGACCTGGCGGGCGATCTCCTCGGCCGCCTCCAGGTTGGTGCGCAGCGCCGTCTCCTCGATGTTGCGCTCCTTGGTGGCGCGGCCCGAGTTGACGTCGATGGCGACCAGCGCCTCGGTCGGGTTGATGACGATGTAGGCGCCGGTCCTCAGCTGCACCGAGGGCGAGTGCATGGCGTCGAGCGCCGCCTCGACCTGGTAGCGGTGGAACAGCGGAATCGATTCGTCGTAGAGCTTGATGCGGCCGGCCTGCGAGGGGATCAGCTGGCGCATGAAATCCTGCGCCAGGTTGAAGCCGTCCTCGCCCTCGACCCAGATCTCCTCGATGTCCGAATTGTAGAGATCGCGGATCGAGCGCTTGATGATGTCGCCTTCCTCGTAGATCAGCGCCGGCGCGGTCGACTTCAGGGTGAATTCGCGGATGCTGTCCCACAGGCGCATCAGATAGTCGTAGTCGCGCCGCACCTCGGGCTTCGAGCGTTCCAGTCCGGCGGTGCGCAGGATCACGCCCATGCCCTGCGGCACCTCGAATTCCGCCAGCATCTCCTTCATGCGCTTGCGGTCGGCGGCGTTGGTGATCTTGCGGGAAATACCGCCGCCACGGCCGGCGTTGGGCATCAGCACGGCGTAGCGGCCGGCGAGCGAGAGGTAGGTGGTGAGCGCGGCGCCCTTGTTGCCGCGCTCTTCCTTGACGACCTGCACCAGCAGGATCTGCCGGCGCTTGATGACCTCCTGGATCTTGTACTGGCGCGGCGGCGGCGCGCGGCGCGGGCGCGGCTCATAGTCGTCGCCGCCCAAGGTCTCGACCGGGATTTCCGGCTGCGGCGCGTCGGCCGGGTCGACGGAGGGATCGCCGTTGGCGCTTGCCTCGACCACGTCACCGCCGGCGGCGGCGGCGTCGATGGTCTCGGGCGCGGCCTCGGCCGGCTTGTCGTCGTCGGCGGCGGGGCCGGCGAGCACGTCGGTGGTCACCGACGCGGCGATCGCGCCACTCGTCGGTTCGGGCGTCGGCTCCGGCGTCGGCTCGGGCGCCGGCGCGGTCTCGATCACGACAGGCGTGGCGGGCTCGGGCTCCGCCTCGGGCGCGCCGGTGATGCCGACGTCGGCGCCGGCCGTCTCGGGCAGGTTCGAGTCGCTTGCCTCGACCGGCTCAGGCGCCGCGCCGGCCAAGAGCGCGCGCTGCTCGTCGGCGTCCTCGATGTCGCTGCGATCGACGCGGCGCTGGCGGCGCGGCGGGCGATCCTCGTCCTCGTCGTGGCGCTGGCCGCGCTGGGCCTGCTCGGCCAGCAGCCTTTCGCGGTCGGCGATCGGGATCTGGTAGTAGTCGGGGTGGATTTCGTTGAAGGCCAGGAAGCCGTGGCGGTTGCCGCCATATTCCACGAACGCCGCCTGCAGCGACGGTTCGATCCTCACGACCTTGGCGAGATAGATATTGCCCTTCAGGGGCTTGCGGGACGCCGCTTCGAAATCGAATTCTTCCAGCTTGGTGCCGTCCACCACGACGACCCGGGTTTCTTCCGGATGCGTGGCGTCGACAAGCATACGCTTGACCATCGCCTTTGCTCCGCGACGGAGCGTGGGCCGCCTGTGCGAACGGTCAGGCGGACGCCCGTCGCTTAGAGCGGGACCGGCAGGCACCGTGTCGTCGACCTGTCGAACGGCGTAAGACGCCAGGACAGGGACGGTCACGATGCCCCGAGACGACAAAAGCTGCGCCGGCCCCGGGGTTCGTTGAAGCCGTCATCACCATGACGCCAGCGGTCCTGACATGGCCCGGCGCGATCGCATCGATCGCCGCCCGCCGCGTGAAAGCGGCCGTGCGTTCCGGAGCCGGACCGCCGACGCCGTCGACCGACCCCTGGGGACCGTCCGACAGACGACGACTGTTCGCAAGAATCACCATACGCCCGCGCGGGGCAAATCCACAACACAATCTCTAGCGGCGTCTGATGTCGAATCCACTATAACGTGAAGATATTTAAATATCATATTGATTTTAATAGAGAATTTTTTTACATATTATCCGATGGGCGAGGATGGGCTGAAGCGCCGCCTGGCGCTGGGCGTTCTGGTTGGCGGGTCGATGGGACTGGCCATGCCGGCGCTCGCGCAGAGCGCGCGCACCGCGCCTGTCGTGCCCCGGACCAAGCCGGCGCCGCCGCCCAGGCCCAAGCTGATCGCCCTCGACCCCGGCCATGGCGGCGCCGATCCGGGCACCACGGGCGCCACGGGCATGCACGAGAAGACCGTGGTCTACGCCGTGGCCACCGAGCTGGAGCGCCAGCTCACCGCTGGCCGCCGCTACCGCGTCGCGCTGACCCGACGTGGCGACCTGTTCGTGCCGCTGCGGGAACGGGTGAGCCGTGCCAGGGCGGCCAAGGCCGACCTGTTCATCTCCCTGCACGCCGACTCCCACCCGGATCCGGGCGTGCGCGGCGCCACCGTCTACACGCTGTCCGAAGACGCCAGTGACCGCGAGGCGGCCGCGCTGGCGGCCAAGGAGAACAAGGCCGACCTGGTCGCCGGCATCGACCTGCGCCGCCAGCCCGACCATGTCGCCAACGTGCTGATCGAGATGACCCAGCGCGGCACCGTCAACCGGTCCCGCAGCTTCGCCGGCGTCATGGTCGAGGCGCTGCGCGATCACGGCGTGGCGACCCTGCCGCGCAGCCACCGCCATGCCGGCTTCGCGGTGCTGACCGCGCCCGACGTGCCGGCGATCCTGCTCGAGCTGGGCTACCTGTCGAACCGCGCCGACGAGCGGCTGCTGCTCAACAAGGCGCATCACCAGAGGCTGGCGCGCGCCATATCAGCCGCGGCGGACCGATATTTCGGCGTCCGACCGTCGCAACCCGGCCCCGGACCCGCCGCGAAAAAGGCCTAGTCTCGGCGCCTTATCAACGGTGCGCGCAAGCGTCCGGTTGCCGCCGGCTCGCGTAGCGCGTAGGTGAGTCGCGGTAGAGTGCGCTTCCGAGGTTCGAGGCCTTCCGATCGTGTGGTTGATCCGTTGGATCATGTATGCCGGCTTCGCCGCCATCGTCTGCGTCGTGGGTGGCGCCATCGCGATCTACTGGCATTTCGCGCCCGGCCTGCCCGACCACAAGCAGCTCGTCGACTACCAGCCGCCGACCACGACACGGCTCTACACCGCCGACGGCAAGCTCCTGGCCGAGTTCGCGCGCCAGAAGCGCGTCTTCGTGCCGACCGCCGCCATGCCTAAGCGCCTGGTCCAGGCCTTCGTCGCCGCCGAGGATCAGCGCTTCTTCCGCCATTGGGGCGTCGATCCCATCGGCGTCGGCCGCGCGCTGCTCACCAACCTGCAGCACATGGGGCAGGGCAGGCGGCCCGAGGGCGCGTCGAGCATCACCCAGCAGGTCGCCAAGAACTTCCTGGTCGGCGGCGAGGCCAGCATCCAGCGCAAGATCCGCGAGGCCATCCTCGCCTTCCGCATCGAGAACGCCTTCAGCAAGGAGCGCATCCTCGAGCTGTACCTCAACGAGATCTATCTCGGCGGCGGCAATTACGGCGTGGCGGCCGCGGCGCTGAACTATTTCGACAAGTCGCTCGATGAATTGAACCTGAGCGAGATGGCCTATCTCGCCGCCCTGCCCAAGGCGCCCAACCGCTACAGCATCCAGCGCAACGCGCAGGAGGCGCACAACAGGCGCGACTACGTCCTGCAGCGCATGTTCGAGGACGGCTACATCAGCGAGGCCGAGATGCAGGCCGCGCGCGCCGAGAAGCTGGCGCTGCGCCGCCGCGCGCCGCCCGAGCTGGCCACCGCCGAGTTCTTCACCGAGGAAGTGCGCCGCAACCTGTTCGCCGCCTATGGCGACAAGGGTCTCTACGAAGGCGGCATGACGGTGCGCACGACGCTCGACTTCAACGTCCAGCGCCTGGCCGACCAGGCCTTGCGCGACGGCCTGATCGCCTACGACAAGCGGCACGGCTGGCGCGGCGCCACCGAGAAGCTGGCCGGCGTCGACAACTGGAAGCAGCGCCTGACCCGGCACCTGACCGATCGGCCCTTCACGGGGCCGCCGAACTGGCGCCCCGCCGTGGTGCTGAAGATCGAGGGCAACGTCGCGCATATCGGCACGCTGGACGGCGAGGGCGTCGTGCAGATGGACAAGGACAGCCCGCGCGGCCGCACCTTGCCCAACCAGACCGTGGGCTGGCTATCGCAGCGCTGGAGCGACATCGTGCAGCCCGGCGACGTGATCGCCGTCGAGCGCGGCCCGGCGCCCGCCGCGGGGAGACCTCAAGTCTACGGCCTGCGCCAGATCCCCAATGTCGACGGCGCGCTGCTGGTGATGGACACGCAGACCGGCCGCATCCTCGCCATGTCGGGCGGCTGGAGTTATCTGCGCAGCCAGTACAACCGCGCCACGCAGGCCAACCGCCAGCCCGGCTCGGCGTTCAAGCCCTTCGTCTATCTCGCCGCCATGCAGGCCGGGCTGACGCCCTCGGTCATGGTGCTCGACGCGCCGCTCGAGATCCATCCCGGCGGCAACCAGCCGGTGTGGCGGCCGCAGAATTACGGCGGCGATTTCCTCGGCCCCACGACGGTGCGCCAGGGCCTGGAGCGCTCGCGCAACCTGATGACCGTGCGCATGGCCAAGTTCATCGGCATGGACAAGGTCTCGGGCATCGCCCGCGATTTCGGCGTCGACGACAACATGCGCCGCTATCTGCCGCTGTCCTTGGGCGCCGGCGAGACCACGCTTCTGCGCATGACCATGGGCTACGCCATGATGGGCAACGGTGCGAAGCGCATCACGCCCAGCCTGATCGACCGTGTGCAGGACCGCAACGGCCGCACTGTGTTCCGCCACGACCCGCGTACCTGCGACGGCTGCAAGGCCGACGCGCTGCCTGGCGACGAGGCGATGCCCTCGATCGTCGATCGCCGCCAGCCCTTCATGGACCCGGCCTTCACCTACCAGGTCGTCAACATGATGCAGGGTGTGACGACGCGCGGCACGGCGGCGCGGCTCGCGGCGCTCAACCGCCCGATCGCCGGCAAGACCGGCACCACCAACGACGCCAAGGATGTGTGGTTCATCGGCATGACGCCCGACATCGTCATCGGCGTCTATATCGGCTTCGACGAGCCGCGCACCTTGGGCCGCACCGAGACCGGCGGTGGCGCCGCGGTGCCGATCTTCGAGCAGGTCGCGCGCACCTTGCTGAAGGACAAATCGCCGACGCCGTTTCGCGTGCCGCCGGGCCTGCGCATGATCCGGGTGAACCCGTATAGCGGCCAGCGCATGTACTCGGGCGAGGAGGGCTCGATCTGGGAGGGCTTCAAGCCCGGCACCGAACCGGTCTGGGACGGGCAGGTGCTCGACGGCTACTCGCCCTTCCGCCTGCCCGGCGCGCCGGCGGCGACGCCGACACAGGACGCCGACGACACCGAGGTGATCGCCGTGGCGCCGCCGGCCCCGTCGGGTCCGACCTTGCCGGCGATGACCGACACCGGCGCGCTGCGCCCTGTGGCACCACCCACCACCCCGATCGCACCGCGCCCACCCCGCCCCGGCGCACCCGCCTTGACGGGCACCGGCGAGACCTACTAGACCGCGCCCTCTGTCATCTTCCTGGGAGCGCCGGCGTCCCGCCGGCTCATAAGATGCCGGCGGGACGCCGGCGCTC
>CAYTFW010000220.1:0-7945 GCA_964437145.1 uncultured Rhizobiaceae bacterium | reverse complement strand
GGGCGACGTCGTTGCCGGCGGGCAGGATGCGCACGTCGGCGCCGTGCTTGTCCTTCAGCACCTTGCCGATGGCGACCGCCATGTTGAAGCCGGACGAGCCGGTGTCGTAGGCGGTCGCCGTCAACGTCGACGGCAGCTTGATGTCCTGCGCCGCGACCGGCGCGGCCACCGCGAGCGCGGCGGCGAAGGCGATGAGTCCACGCATATTCGGTTGGCTCCTCATTGTTACCTTCCCCCGGAGGGGGAAGGTGGCGCGCAGCGTCGGATGGGGGATGTTTCAACGCACGCGGTGTCCGTCTTCGACATCCCCCATCCGCCCTTCGGGCACCTTCCCCCTCCGGGGGAAGGTAGTCATCGTTATTCGAAGATCGCGTCCATCCCCGCCTTGGCGAGCGCCGCCTTGCGGGCGGCCATCCAGGCGGTGGCGAAGGCGGCCTTGTCCTCGGGCGGGTTGGTCTTGAGGAACGCCGCCCAAGCGTCGGCCAGCGTGTCCTGACGCCTGATCAGCTTGGTGTTGTAGGCCTCGTCGGCGTCGCTCCAGGCGCCGGCCTCCTTCAGCGCCTTCACCGCGCCGGCGTGATAGGGCAGGACCCACTGGCGGTTCTGCAGCTTCACGTCGAGGCCGGCGGCGCCGGGTGCCGCGTCCTTGTAGTCGGCGTAGCCGGTGATCATCGCCTTGGTGACGGCGTGGACCAGCCCGGCATCGACCGAGTCGTAGGCCATGAAGATCGGATAGGGATACGACGTCAGCTCGGCGGGGTTCGACATCAGCGCGCCGCCGCAGGTCACCTTGTGCTTGAGGAAATACGGTCCGATCTTGTGCAGGCGCCCCCAGCCGGCCTCGTCGTTGTGCGGCACCGGCGGATAGACCAGGCCGCGCGGCGAGGTCTCGACCTCCTTGGTCTGGCCCGAGATGTTCGAGGCGATGGCGGCGTCGACTTCGTTGTTCAGCATGCCCTTCCACATCGCGCCGTAGCTCGAGAATTCCACCAGCTTGACGTCAGCCTTGCCCAGATTGGCGAAGGCGAGGATGGCGAAGGCGTTCTGGTTCAGCGCCGGCGAGCCGACGACGACGCCGACGCGCTTGCCCTTGAGGTCCTTGATCTCCTTGACGCCGGTGTCCTTGGCGACGCCCAGGCCGATGGCGTTGCAATGCGTCGAGGCCAGCATCAGGCGCAGCTTCTGCGGTCCCCAATCCTTGACCGCGAACTCGAACACGGCCTCCGAGGCGAAATAGCCGCCGATGCCCATGGCCGAGAATTGCGCGCGGTTGGTGCGCAGCGGGTTGAGCCGCGCGACGTCGTTGCCGGCAGGCAGGATGCGCACGTCGGCGCCGTGCTTGTCCTTGAGCGTCTTGCCGACGGCCACGGCGATGTTGAAGCCCGACGAGCCGGTGTCGTAGGCGGTGGCCGTCAAGGTCGACGGCAGCTTGACGTCCTGCGCCTGGACGGCGAAGGCCAGGCCCAGGACGAGCGCGAACGCTGCCCCGGGCGCGATACGGTTGCGCATGGCGACATCCTCCCTGTTGATTTTCGGGCGGCGAGTTGAGTCACGCCTGCCAGTTTGCTGTCATCCCGAGCGTAGCGAGGGATCTTTCAGCGACGCAAAGATTCCTCGCTCCGCTCGGAATGACGGATTGTCACTCGAACACCGGATCCATGCCGGCTTTGGTCAGCGCGGCGGCGCGGGCTTTCATCCAGCCCTCGGCGAAGGCCTTGTCGTCGGCCGGCGCGCCGGCGGCGTAGGCCTTCCAGGCGTCGATGATCACCTGCTGTCGCTTGACCAGCGCATCGTTGTGCTTCTGCGCCGCGTCGCTCCAGGCACCCTTGTCCTTGAACGCCTTGATAGCGCCGTCGTGGTACGGGATGACCCACTGGAAGTTCTGCTTGTCCAGCGCCATGCCGTCGGCGCCCGGCGCGCCCGCTTTGTAGTCGGGGTAGGTGTCGATCATCGCCTTGGTGATGGCCTGCACGACATCGGCCGGGCGATCGGCGTAGGTCATGAAGATGGGATAGGCGTAGCCCGCCATCACGACGGGCGTCTTGTCGACGCCGCCCGAGCCGCAGGTCGCGGTCACCGGCACGAAGTACGGCGCGCGCTTGTGCACGCGGGCCCAGCCTTCCTTGTCCGAGGCGACCATCGGCGGGAAGACGATGCCGCGCGGCGAAGTGTCGGCCTCCTTCGACTGGCCGGAGATGGTCGAGGTCAGCGCCACGTCGGCCTCGTTGCTGATGATGCCCTTCCACATCGCGTTGTTGGACGAGAACTCGACCAGCTTGACGTCCTTCTCCGTCAGCCCGGCGAAGGCGATCAGCGCCAGCACGCCCTGGGTCAGCGCCGGCGAGCCGACGACCACGCCGACGCGCTTGCCCCTGATGTCCTTGACCTCCTTGACGCCAGTGTCGCGCGCCACGGCGAGACCCAGCCCGTTGCACGAGGTCGCGGTCATCATCAGCCGCACCGGCTGCGGTCCCCACGACTTGGTGCCGAACTCGAAGACGCCTTCCTGCGCGAAGTACACACCGATACCCATCTGCGAGATCACCGCGCGACCCGCGCGCACCGGGCCGAGCCGGCCGGTGTCGTTGCCCGAGGGCAGGATGCGCACATCGGAGCCGAGCTTGGCCTTGAACTGCGCGCCGATGGCGACGGCGATGTTGAAGCCGGAGGAGCCGGTGTCGTAGGCGGTCCACGACTGCTCCTTGGCCATCTGGGCGACAGACGCCGGCACGACGCCGACGACACTCAAAGCGGCAAGCAACGCTGCCACGCCTACGCGTTTCATCTGATCATTTCCTCCCAACGACGCGCTCTTTCGGGGCGCGCTCCCCGCACGGCGCCGCGATGTCGGCGGCGGTTCATGTTGCCCGTGGGTTCGCGGTGAGTCCACCCGGTCCATCCGAGGGACGGAAACCTGGCTCGAGCGTCATGTCGATCGCCACAGAAAGCAATCAAAGGTTGTGGAACAAATATGAAACACGCGCTAGATTGCGAACACCATACTCGGTGAAGCGATGGCCGACGACAACAACGCTGGCAATGACTGGTTCGGGCTCGACGCGGCCGAATCGTGGCTGAGCTTCCTCGACACGTCGGATGCGCGCAAATGGAACGCGGCCCGGGTGGCCTTGCTGCTGGGGTTCGATCTCGCCGCCAACCTGGCTCGCTCGAACGCCGTGCTGGCGCTGGTGGCCGCGAGCGCGGTGAGTGGGGAACTCATCGATCGCGCCGAGCTGGCGCGGCGGCTCGGCCAGTTGAACGCGTTTCACGCGGAGCACACCGAGGGCCTCAGACGGATGTTCGACGCGATCGAAAGACTCGACGGAGAAGACCCATGACCGGCAGGGTCGCCTTCGTCGGTCGACAGCGCCACGCCCAGCGCAGCCTCCGCTTGATACAGACGGGCGACGGTGGCAATGATGACGACATGCCGCCGAGCCTCTCCCTGCGGGTCGACCGCCTCGAGAAGGGCGTCGCCGAGATCAAGGGCGACGTGAAGACACTGTCGCGCGACGTGAGGACCCTCTCCGGCGACGTCGCCAAGATCGAAGGGCGCGTGTCGGTGTTGCCGACCGCTTTCCAGATCATGAGCTGGAACGCCAGTCTGGCGATCACCGTGGCCGGCCTGGTGTTCGCAATCGTGCGGCTGGCGAAGTAGCGGTCCTTCAGCCCGCGCTCGGCCCCAGCCGCGTCGCCTGGCTGGCGGCGAGTTTCCAGGCGCCGTTCTCGCGCACATAGACCTGCAGCCAGCGGAAATCGTAGAGCTTGTTCTCGGCTCTGTTGAGGATCGGGCTGCGGCCACTGAACAGCGCGGTCTCGCCGTGCAGGCGCACCATGGTCTCGGTCATCGGCGCGTCCTCGATCACCGGCTCGCCGGTGAGCAGCGCGATGATGCGCGTGTCGCGGCCGTCGACCTTGCCGGAGCCATGGGTGTGCGTGAAGGACTCGGTGTACATCGCCCGCAGTTTCATCACGTCCTTGGCGACCATCGCGGCCTTCATCGCCTCGCGGAAGGCCATCAGCTCGGCCGCGACCTTCTGCGTCGCCGGATCCATCGCGCCCTGCGGATGGGCGAGCGCGGACGGGGCGAGCGCGGCGGCGAGCAGGGCGAGGGCTGTGCGGCGGGCGAGCATCGGCTTCTCCACATCGATGGCGCGGCCCGACTCTAGATCGCCGTCGCCCGAAGGGGGAGGGCTATCGCACTGTCTTCCCTTCTCCCCGCGTAGGCGGGGAGAAGGTGCCCGAAGGGCGGATGAGGGGCTTCGCGGAGTCTCAACAACGACAGCCGTCGTCGTCGCGCGAGGAAGCCCCTCATCCGCCTCGCTGGCGCTCGGCACCTTCTCCCCGCCTGCGCGGGGAGAAGGGAAGATGTCGTCGCTCACAGCCTCCGACTATCGTAGGCCCAATGCAGCAGCGCCTGCTTCTGGCGCGGCCGGCAGAAGGGATCGCCGGGCTCGCAGTTCTGCCTGATCTGCGCGATGTGGCGGCGGAAGGCCTTCCAGCGCTTGATCTGGCGCCGGTCCTCCTCGGGCATGCGCCGGCCCATGTAATAGCGGCAGTACCATTGGAACCAGCCCCGGGGATCGTCGTCGTGGATCCAGCCTTTGCGGCGCCATTCCGACAAAGGCTGGCTGGCGTCGACGCCGAAATAGTTCAGCGAGTCGTCGGCGCCGTCGGGCGATAGCCTGGCGTGCGTGAACCAGCTCGCGGGAAACTCGCCGCGACAATCGGTCATGTACTTGCCGCCGAAGACGCCCAGCGTCAGCATCTCCTTGGGCGTCAGCTCGGGCTTGAATTCGGGATCGAAGTTGCGCCCGACCGGTTCCGTCAGCGCGTAGCGGTAGCCGCGCTGCATGCGGTCGTTGACGACCACCAACTTGTCACGACGCGCAGGCTGTCGTGCCATGATCGACCAGGATCAGATCGTCGACGGGAAAGCCCAGGCCGCGCGCCTGATCGACCAGGCGGTTCCTGATGTCGGCGGCGAGGTCCGGCCGGCGCGCCAGGATCCACAGGTAGTTGCGCGAAGGACCCGAGACCAGCGCCCAGCCGTAGTCGCGCTGGTCGAGCGCCAGCACGTGATAGCCGCCGGCGAACGGCCAGAAGAAGGTGACGGAGAGGCTGGCCGTGTCCCGCGCGCCCTGGAAGACGGCGCGGCCGTCGGCTTCTTTCCAGCGGCAGGCTTTGCGATCGAAACCGCGGTTGCGCACGCCGAGGGAGCCGTCGTCGCGCGGTGTGTAGGTGGCCGTCACGTTCGAGAGCCCGCGCTCGAAGCTGTGGTCCAGCCGCATGATCTCGAACCACTCGCCGGTGTAGCGCTGGACGTCGAAGGGGCGCACCGGTTCGACGCCTTCAGGCTTGCCCGTGCAAGCGGCGGTCAGCACCAGCAGAACCACCGCGCCGAGGCGCAAGATCCAGGACATGGCGGGCGCTCGGTGCAAGCTGGCGCGGAAGGTGGTGATGGGCACGCTGAACTCTCTTTCGACCGGCGTTCCTTAGACGTCGCGGCCAGGACACTGGATCATCGCCCGGCGTCTCATTTGGCGTCGCTGTCGAGCAGCCACTCGACCAGCGCCTCGCAGTCGCGCGCGATCGGATGGCGGAACCAGCGTTGGGCGTTGATCTCGGGATCGCCGGAGTAGAGCCGCTCGTAGAGGCCCGAGCGCGAGCCGAACTCGGTGCCGGTCATGTCCCAGGCGAGCTTCATCAGCTCGAGCCGGCGCTTGGCCGTGGTGTTCGGGCCGATCAGCCAATCATCCATCAAGCGGCCGATCTCGGGCCTGGCGTAGTCGGCCTCGTTCATCGCCAGCACGCCCGAGCCGGCGGCGATGCGCAGCACGTCGGCGGCCTTGGTGTTGGCGTAGGGGAAGAAGAAGTTCACCGCCGCATTGGCCGGGCTGCCGATCGCCTTGGCCTCGCCCAGCCCGTCGCCCTCGGGCGCCGTCTTGCCTGCCGCATAGGCCTCGACCCGGCGCAGCGCGTCGGTCACCGCGCCCGAGCGGATGCCCTCGGCGACGCTGACCAGCGCGATCAGCTCGCCGATCGCCGCCTGGAAGCGCTGCGTCTTGTCGCGGCCGTTGGCGCGCGCGATGGCGAGCGCGATGCCGGCGAGGAAGCGCAGCTTCACCGTCGAGCGCGTGCAGGCCTGCAGCGAGGTGTAGCCGACGCGCGCGCCGAGGATGCCGTTATAGGCCTCGATGTCGCCATCGACCATGACGCGCACGTTGGGCACGAAGACGCGGTCGAACATCAGGATGGCGTCGCCCTCGTCGAAGCGGGCGCTGAGCGGGCGGTCGAAGCGGCTCTCGCCGCGATGGAAGCTCTCGCGGCCGAGGATCGACAGGCCCGGCGTGTTCATCGCGACGAGGAAGTTCAGCGCGAACTTCTCCTCGCCCGCTTTGCGCGGATAGTAGGGGCCGACGTAGCACTCGTTGGCCACCGGCGCGAGCGTCGAGAGCATGCGGCAGCCGCTGACCACGATGCCGTCGGCGCGGCGCTCGACCAGGTGCACGGCCTGCGCCGGCGCGTCGATGGTCGAGCGGTCGGATTGCGGATCGATCAGCGCGTGGGTGATCTCCAGGTCGTTCTCGCGGCAGAACTCCATCATGCCCCGCGTGCGCTCGGCCGCCAGCGTCTTGCCCAGGATGCGCAGCGCCACCGCCTGGTCGACCATCCAGCCCGACATGAAATCGGTCAGCCGGCCCATCAGGCCGAAGGTCCTGCTGGCGCGCAGGTAGAAGCAGGCGGCCAGCGACTCCATCTCCGGGCGCGTCTTGGCCTCGAGATAGGTCCGGCTCACCAGCTCGCCCGAGGTCGGCGAGACGAAGGTCAGCCTGTCGCGCAGCGCCGGATCGCATTGCTGATCATGCAGCCCGGCGATGGTGTCGATCACGCCGCGCAACGGCGCGTAGGCGGTGACGTCGTTGACCTCCCGCCCATCGATGAACAGCCGCCGGCCGTCACGGAGCGACTCGATGTACTGCTGCCCGGTCCTGATAGCCATGATCCGATCCTGCGCCTTGCTCAGCAAAGGAAAGCTATCGCATGTGTTCCCTCGCCCCGCGAGCGGGTAGAGGGCGGAAGATGAGGAGAACCACGACGATGCCGACCGCCTACACGCTGAACGACCGCGTCCGCGCCCATTCGCACGACGCGGCGCACGCCATGGAAGCGCCACCCAACGCCCGCTTGCTGTTCTGCAACGGCCAGGTCGGCGTCCGCCTCGACGGCACGGTGCCGGAGGGCGCGCGCCAGCAGATCGAGGTGATCTTCGAGCGCATCGGCATCATCCTCGCCGCCGCCGCGATGGGCTTCGACGACGTCGTGAAGCTCACCGTCTACGTCACCGACAAGGCGATCCTCGACGACTACTTCGCGGTGCGCGCGCGCGTCATGGGCGATCACCGCCCGCCGGCCACCTTGCTGGTCGTCGGCCCGTTTCCCCGCCCGGGCGTCGTGATCGAGATCGAAGCCGTCGCGGCGAAGGCCGCCTGACGGATCAGCCCTGGTCGAAGAACCGGTTGGGGCTGAGGAACACCGCCAGCATCGTGGCGCCCTCGCGCGTCCAGGCCTCGTGGCGGCTGCCCTTGGGGCGCCAGACGTAGTTGCCGGCGGTGCAGACGCCCTGGTGGTCCTCGAAGGATCCCTCGAGCACCCAGGTCTGCTCGATCTCGACATGCTCGTGCAGCGGCAGGCGTGCGCCCGGCGCCCAGCGCATCAGCGCGGTCAGCAGGCCGCGCTCCTTGTCCTCCATTAGGATCTTCCACTCGACGCCCGCGAAGCGCGTCTTCTCCCAGGCGATCGCGGCGACGTCGACATAGCGCGAGGCGAGCGGGCCGGTGGTCGGCGTCGGCGCGGGTTGCGTGGTGTCGGGCATGGGTGGGTTCCTCCTTCTTTGGGAGCGCCGGCGTCCCGCCGGCATCATGAAGAGCCGGCGGGACGCCGG
>CAYTFW010000219.1:0-7990 GCA_964437145.1 uncultured Rhizobiaceae bacterium | reverse complement strand
CTCCCCGCATGCGGGGAGAGGGAGGTTCACGGCGGATTACTTATCCAGCCAGACGTTCGCCAGGTCCTGGTTCAGGTAGTGGCTCGGGCTGATCTTCCAGCCCTTGACGTAGGACCGATGCGGCACGATGCGATACCAGTAGGGCGTGACGATCGCGTGCGCCTCGGTGTCCAGCGTATGCTTCTCGTAGGCCCGCATGGCCGCGCGCTGCGCCTTCGGATCGGTCTCCTTGGTCATCTTGTCGTAGAGCTCGATCGACTTCGGATCGTCGTAGTCGCCGTAGCTCTCCGGGTAGACCTTCTTCGGCAGGTACTTGGCGACGTCGAGTACCGGGTTGACCACGCTCTGGCAGTTGGCGTCGACCACCACGTCGAACGTGCCGCCGCGCATCGCCTGGAACCACGGTCCGGTGGGCACGACCTTCTGCTCGACGGTGACGCCGATCTTCTTCCATTCGCCGATCAGCCAGGTGCCGACGAACTTGTAGGGCTGGTCGACGTTGCGGTTGGTCAACTCGAACTTCAGGTTCTCCTGGCCCGCCTCCTTGAGCAAGCGACGCGCCTCGGCGCGCGACTTCTCGATATCGGGCCAGTAGCCGGCGATCTGGTGCAGCTCCTCCTTGGTCGCCGCCAGCGGCGAGCCCGGGAAGACGACGCCGCCCACGGTGCGCACGGTGGCGATCTTGCTGAGCGCCGGCGCGCCGCCCCAATGGTCGACCGCGAGCTGCAGCGCGCGGCGCACCCGCACGTCGTCGAACGGCTTGCGCTTGTGGTTGAAGCTGACGATGTTGCCGCAGTTCCAGTCGCTGTCCTGCACGGTGACGGTGGCGCCGGCTTCCTTCACCAGCTGGTCACGCGCCGACGGCGGCAGGCCGCGGAATTCTATCGCCGCTCGATCGCCGCGGATCGCCTCGACGCGCACCGACTGCTGGGCGGCGAAGATACCCTCGAAAGCGTCGAGATACGGCTGGCCCTTGTGATGGTAGTCGGCGTAGCGCGCGCCTTTGATCGACTGGCCGATCTCGTAGGAGACGAACTTAAACGGGCCGGAGCCCATAATGTTCTTCTCATACCAGTGCTGGTCCTTGTCGAGGATCTCCTTCTTGTAGATGTAGGTGAAGGGATCGGCGAGCGCCGGCAGGAAGGCGCTGGTCGCCATCTTGAGGCGGAAGACCACGGTCTGGTCGTCCGGCACCTCGATCTTGTCGACCATAGAATAATAGGCGACCCGCGCGCTGGTCACGCCCTTGGGCGGGGAGACGATGCGACTCCAGCTGGCACCGACGTCATGGGCGGTGAGCTTGCTGCCGTCGTGCCACTTCACATCGGTGCGGATCTTGAACGTGTAGGTCTTGCCGTCGTCGGTCGGCTTGGGCATCTCGACGCACAGATCGCAGACGAACTCCGTCGTCGAGGACGGGTTGTCGGGCGGCACGCGGATCAGCGTGCTGTAGAACGGCGCGGTCGCGTGCGTCGTGGCGAAGGTCGTCTCGCGGTGACCATCGAAGCTCGGCGGCGCGTCGGCTGGAATCATGAAAACCAGCGTGCCGCCGCGCTTGGGCGTCTGCGCGCTGGTCGGCGCGACGGCGAGCATCGCCGTCATGGCGAGGCCGGCGGCCGCCCATAGGCCTGTTCTGGATGTCATCACACCCTCCCTGGAGAGTTTGCCTGTGTTCTTTTTCTCCCTCTCCCCGCAAGCGGGGAGAGGGAGGAAAACGCCATACACCCTACTCGACACTCAACGCACCTCGCTGCACGCCACCCAATGCCCCGGCCGCAGCTCGCGCAGCACCGGTCGTGTGCGCGAACAACCCTCGACCGCCATCGGGCAGCGCGGATGGAACACGCAGCCGGAGGGCGGGTTGATCGGGCTGGGCACCTCGCCCTTGGGCGGGCTGAACTTGCGCGACGCCTCGACCGTCGGATCGGGCACCGGCACGGCGGCCAGCAATGCCTGGGTGTAGGGATGCAGCGGGTTGTCGAACAGCTCGTCGCACTCGGCCATCTCGACGATGCGGCCGAGATACATCACCGCCACGCGATGGCAGAGATGGCGCACGACCGACAGATCGTGGGCGATGAACAGGTAGGTGAGCTTGAAGCGCTCCCGCAGATCTTCCAGCAGGTTGACGACCTGCGCCTGGATCGACACGTCGAGCGCCGAGACCGCCTCGTCGCAGACGATGAACTCCGGATCGAGCGCCAGCGCGCGGGCGATGCCGACGCGCTGGCGCTGGCCGCCGGACATCTCGTGCGGATAACGGTCGGCGAACTTGGGATCCAGCCCGCAGACCGACAAGAGCTCGCGCACCCGCGCGCGGCGCCTGGCGGCGTCGGGCTCGACGCCGTGCACCTTGATCGGCTCGGCGATGATGTCGCCCACTTTCATACGCGGATTGAGCGAGCTGTAGGGATCCTGGAAGATCACCTGCATGCGCCGGCGCAGCGCCAGCAGATCGCGGCGCGGCATCGTCGCCACGTCGGCGCCATCGAACATGATCTGCCCGGATGTCGGCTTCTCCAGCCTGAGGATGCAGCGGCCGGTCGTGGTCTTGCCGCAGCCGCTCTCGCCCACCAGGCCCAAGGTCTCGCCGCGCGCGATGGTGAAGTCGACGCCGTCGACCGCCTTCACATCGCCGACCTTGCGCGACAGCACGATGCCTTCGGTCACCGGGAAGTGCATCCTCAGATCGCGCACTTCGACGAGAGGCGCCGCCGCGGTCATTGCGCCGCCTCCGCCGTCGCGCCCAGTTCGTCGCGCCGGAAGCACGCGGAGCGGTGGCCTTCCGCGCCGGCTGGTTCCAACGACGGCCGGGACTGCGCGCACTTCTCGATGGCGAAACGGCAGCGCGGGCGGAAGGCGCAGCCGCCATCGAGCTTGGTCAGGTCGGGCGGCTGGCCCTCGACCGGATCGAGGCGCGCGCGCCGGGGCTGATCGAGCCGGGGCACCGAGCGCAACAACGCCATAGTGTAGGGGTGGCGCGGGTCGTGATAGATCGCCTCGGCGCTGCCCGACTCGACGATACGTCCCGCGTACATCACGTTGACCCGCTGGGCGTAGCGCGCGACCACGCCGAGATTGTGGGTGATGACGATCAGCGCGACGTTGAAGCGCTCGGTCAGCGCCTTCATCAGCTCGAGGATCTGCGCCTGGATGGTGACGTCGAGCGCCGTGGTCGGCTCGTCGGCGATGATCAGCTTGGGATTGCAGGCCAGCGCCACGGCGATCATCACGCGCTGGCGCATGCCGCCGGAGAGCTGGTGCGGATACTGCTTCAGCCGCCTGGGCGCGTCGGCGATGCCGACCATCTCCAGCAGCTCCAGCGCGCGCTTGTGCGCCGCTTCGCGATCGGCGCCCTGGTGCTGCTCCAGCACCTCGGTGATCTGCCGGCCGATGGTGAGTACCGGGTTCAGCGAGGTCATCGGTTCCTGGAACACCATGCCGATATCGCGGCCGCGCACCTCGCGCATCTGCGCTTCGGACAGCGAGCGCAGGTCACGGCCGTCGAAGAGGATCTCACCTGACGTGATGCGCCCCGGCGGATCGGCGATCAGCCGCAGGATGGAGAGCGCGCCGACCGACTTGCCCGAGCCGCTTTCGCCGACCACGGCGACGGTCTCGCCCTGCTCCACGGTGTAGGAAATGCCGTCGACGGCGCGGACCAGGCCCGCGCCGGTGCGAAATTCGGTATGAAGCTCCTTGACCTCAAGCAATGGCATGAGGTCGCCCCGCACAGCGCATGTCCGTCCCTGTCCGATGCTGCCGCGAGTCGAGGCCGCGACGCAGGCCTCTGGCGGGCCTGTAGGAACCCTACGGAATGCCGCGCGTGGGTACAAGCGCGCGACGTGTCGGATTGCTGACCGACGGCGTGTCGAAAACGCTGCCCGTGAGATGACAGCGATGCTACCGCCGTCGCAGCCGCAGGAAGGTCGGTGTGTGGCCGGCCAGCATCTTGCGTTCGTAGCGCGTCGGCGG
Source organism: uncultured Rhizobiaceae bacterium (assembly GCA_964437145.1). Classification (GTDB taxonomy): domain Bacteria; phylum Pseudomonadota; class Alphaproteobacteria; order Reyranellales; family Reyranellaceae; genus JAFAZJ01. Next base: position 4,015 of record CAYTFW010000219.1, on the reverse strand, counting down.
CCAATCGTCGGGCCGCGTGCGCCAGTCGTTTGGCCGCTCGGCGAGCCACTCAAAGGCCGGATGCAGGCACGCGTGCTCGACCATCCACGGCAGGTAGCTCGGATCGTCGGTCGCCAACCGCAGCTCGGCGCCGCCGACCATCAACGTCGCGAGGCGATCAAGGTTCTCGCGGCAGACGAAACGGCGCTTGTGATGACGCGCCTTGGGCCAGGGGTCGGGGAACAGCACGAAGGCGCGCGTCAGCGATTGGGGCGGCAGCGCGGCCATGACGAAGCGCGCGTCGTTGTCGTGGATGCGCACGTTGTCGACGCCCAGCCGCTCGAGATGCGCCAGCGCCTTGGCGACGCCGTTGATGTAGGGCTCGCAGCCGATCAGCCCGACATCGCGGTGGTGTTCGGCCTGCCACGCCAGATGCTCGCCGGCGCCGAAGCCGACCTCGAGCCACGTGCCGCCGGGCATGGCGCGGCCGAACAGGGCGGCGAGGTCGAGCGGGCGCTTGTGGTCGGCGGGATCGAGGCTATGCGCCACCGGCACGCGCAGGCGCGGCAGCAGATCGTCGAGCAGCGCCTGCTGATGGGCGCGCAGCTTCTTGCCCTGGCGACGGCCGTAGAGCGTGCGGATATGCGGTGCGGAGTCGAGAGCCATGGCCGGCGCGACATAGGCCGCGCCGACGGCCATCACAAGCGGGATCGGGGATCAGGCGAAATAGCGCGTCGCGGCGAAGCCCAGGGCCCCGATGATCAGCAGGCCGCCCACGACGTTGATCGCGCGGTTGACCGGATCATAGCCATGGCGGATGAAAAAGGCCTGCGCCCACTCCGCGAACCATTCTTTGATCAAGAGCATCGCGTCTGATCTCTGCCCTACCTGACAGGGCCCTTACACGTTGCGGACTATAGCAAACTTCCTCTCAATCGCAATGAAATCAGGGTAAACGGTTGAGCGCTAAAGGAGTTTGCCGGCGGATGAACCAATGAACCGACTCTCGTCTTGGGCCCGGTGGCTGGGCGGCCAGACCGGCTGGCGGCGCATCGCCCTCGCCCTGGCCCTGGGCACGGGCGCCGGCTTCGCCATGCCGCCCTGGCACGTGCTGCCGCTGATGCCCGTGGGGCTGATCGCGCTGCTCTGGCTGCTCGATAGTGGCCTCGATGGCCCGCCCAGGCGGTGGCGCGCCTTCTTCGACGGGTTCTTGTGGGCGCTGGGCCACTTCTCGATCGGCTGCTACTGGATCATCGAGGCGTTCTTCGTGCCGCCGGCGGATTTCGCGCCGCTGGGGCCGCCGATCGTGCTGGGCCTGGCGGCGCTGCTGTCGTTGTTCGTCGGCGCCGCCGCGGCGCTCTATGTCGCCATCCGGCTGAAGATGCCGGGCCATTGGTCGGGCTGGCGGCGCGTGGCGCTGTTCGCGCTCTTGTGGGTGGTGGCCGAATGGGCGCGCGGCCATGTCATGACCGGCTTTCCGTGGAATCCCGCCGGGCATGTCTGGGCCTTCAGCGCGCCGGCGCTGCAGCCCGCCGCCTGGGTCGGTGTCTATGGCCTGTCGCTGCTGACCGTCCTGATCCTGGCGATGCCGGCGACCTTGGCTGATGCGCGGACGCGCCCTTGGCTGCCCAGCGCCGCGGTCGCGGCTCTGGCGGTGGCGATCGGGGTGATCGGCGGCCTGTCGCTCGAGGCCCGGCTGGCCGCGGCCAACGCGCGCACGACAACCGCCCAGGCGCAGCCGCTGCTGCGGCTCGTGCAGCCCAATATCCCGCAGGGCGAGAAGTGGCGAACCGAGCGCCGCAAAGAGCACGTCGCCAAGCTGATGCGGATGAGCACGGCGGCGCGGCCGGCCGAGGTCGCGCATGTCATCTGGCCGGAGACCGCCACCGCCTTCCTGCTGGCGCAGTCGCCGGACTATCTCGAGGCCTTCCGGCCGCTGGTGCCCAAGGGCGGCTACTTGCTGGCCGGCGCGCCGCGCGGGCCGATGACGCCACAGGAGGAGCGACGCGCCGGCGCGCTACAAGGTGGCATCCCGATCTGGAACAGCCTGCACGCCATCGACGAGCGGGGCGTGATCCGCGCCACCTACGACAAGATCCATCTGGTGCCGCTGGGCGAGTACCTGCCGTTGCGCGACATCATCCCGCTCAGCGACACGATCGGCCGCGGCTCCTTCGAGTTCGGCGAGGTGCGCCAGCCGATGAGCCTGCCCGGCCTGCCGCCCTTCGCGGTGGCGATCTGCTACGAGGCGATCTTCCCCGACGCGATCGTGCCCAGCCCACGGCCAGCCTGGATCCTCAACGTCACCAACGATTCCTGGTTCGGCACCTCGAGCGGGCCCTACCAGCACATGGTCAGCGCCCGCCTGCGCTCGGTCGAGGAAGGCCTGCCGATGATCCGCGTCGCCAATACCGGCATCAGCGCGGTGATCGATGGCGGCGGCCGCGTGCTCAGCCAGCTCGGCATGAACGTCGAGGGCGTGATCGACGAACGCCTGCCGCCGGCCCTATCGCCGACGATCTACGGCCGCCATGGTGATGCCGCGTTGCTGGTGCTGATGGTCGTGGTCGCGCTGTCGGCTTTTTTGCGACAATTGCGAATTTCAGGTCCTATGCGTTGAGTTTGGCGGCCTTCGCGTAGGGCGCGATTACCATCCGGTTGCGGCAACCTGACGTATAAATAAGGTCTTACATTTAGAACCAATTAACGGTATATTGACGAAAGATTCACGGTACGGGTCGGAATTCCGAGCATTCAACCGGGAATCGGGGCGTATGTGGCGCGTCGCCATGTACGGGTTTGGCGTGAGGCGCAGGGTGGCGTTCCGCGCGAGCGTCACCGCAACAAGGAGCGAAGCGACCATGGCAGGTCACCCCGTCGACGTTCATGTCGGCATGCGTGTACGGCAGCGCAGGACGCTGCTCGGCATGAGCCAGGAGAAGCTCGGCGAGGCCGTCGGCCTCACCTTCCAGCAGATCCAGAAATACGAGCGCGGCGCCAATCGCATCGGCTCGAGCCGGCTCTACGAGTTCAGCAAGGTGCTCGACGTGCCGGTGTCGTATTTCTTCGACGAGATGCCGGTGAACGTGCTGGTCGGCCGCGGCGGCCGCGGCCGCGGCCGCAAGGCCGGGCTGGCCGAGGAAGGCACGCCGTTCGAGGACGAGAAGGATCCGCTCGCCAAGCGCGAGACGCTCGAGCTGGTGCGCGCCTACTACAAGATCGACGAGGAGAAGGTGCGCAAGCGCATCTTCGAGATGGTCAAGGCGGTCGGCGCCGCGTCCAAGGCGCACAAGCTGGCGTCAGGCAAGCGGCGCTGAGTTCAGCCGCCGAGGCGGCGCGACCCGAGTGGCATGCTTGTTCGTCCACAGCACCGACACTAAGGCGCCGTCGCCTTGAGAATGGCGACGACGGCGTCGACCTCCTGACGACGGCTCGTCAATGACTCGATTTCGGCGTCGAGCGCGGCGGTCGATGCCGTCAGCCGGTCGGTGAGGCTGATCGTCCCGCCGCGAAAGAGCTGCTCCGACAGCGTATCGGCGCGCCGGGCGGTATCGAGCGCGGCACGCGCCGCGGCGATCTGGCGGCGCGCCTCGCGCAACGCGGAGAGGCCGCGCCAGACCTCGCCGGCACCTGTGACGACGCGGTCGCGATAGGCGAAAGCGGTCGCTTCGAGGCTCGCCTCGCGCGCGGCGAGCCGAGCCCTGCGGAGGTCCCGGTCGAACAGCGGGATTTGCAGGGACAGCCCGAACGCGCCGGTGATGGACGACACGACGTCGCCCGAAAGCCCGCGCCCGAGCACGAGGTCGCCCGACAGCGTCAGTCGCGGATAGAGGTCGGCCTCCGAGAGATCGCGCTCGGCCGCGGCCCGGATGATCGCGGTCGCGGCCGCCCGCACGTCGGGCCGGCGACGCAGCACGTCGGCCGGAACGCTGGCGAATCGGAAGCGCGAGAGATCGAGAAAGGGAGCCGGGCCGGCGAACGGGTACGGCTCGCCGAGCAGCGCGCCGATCGCCGCGCGCTGCGCCGAGCGTTCGGC
>CAYTFW010000218.1:0-7991 GCA_964437145.1 uncultured Rhizobiaceae bacterium | reverse complement strand
TCCGCCTCGCTGGCGCTCGGCACCTTCTCCCCGCCTTCGCGGGGAGAAGGGAAGGGGGCGCCGGCGCCCATCGCCTGCGCCGCCGCCAGCGCGGCCAGCGCCTCGTCGCGCTCGCGCTGGAACTGGCGCTGCAGGGCCACCGCGTTGCGCCAGTCGTTCGTGCGCATCGCGATCTGCGCCTGGTAGCGCGAACGATCCTCCGCCGTCATCCCCGGCTCGACGCGCTGGGTGAAGCGCTCGACATGGCGCATGAGCGCCGCCAGCGCCTGCAGCTTGCCCAGCTTCAGGCTCACCTGTTGCTCTGGTTTGCTATGGTTGGAGACCTTCAGCTCGACGATGCCGGCGCGCTGCGCCTGGCTGGCTTTCTCCAGATCGACGCGCAGGCGGCCGTCATCCTCGATGGTGACGTAGTCGTCGATATTGGCGAAGGCGACCTGGGCGTATTCGCGCCCGATGCGCTCGACGGAGAGTTCCAGCGCCTGGGCGACACGCTGTCGGCCGGCGGCGATGGCGGCCTCGATATGCGGCTGACGCAGCAGCCGCGAGGCGCTGGGCTGGGCGCCGCGGGCCGAAAAGCCGGCGCGGATATAGGCGCGGGTGGCGTTGCCGTCCTTGAGGAACTCCAGGACGAAGCGCTCGTGACGCGCCGACAGGGGGCGGGGTGAGAGGGGGATGCTTTGGTCGGTCATGCCGACCAGGATACGCCTCGCCGCGCCGAGACTCGATTTCCGCCGCTACGCGCGCGCTATGCGAGCATCCGATGCCGATGGCACAGGGTTTTTGCTCGCCGCTTCGGTGGCACATCTACCTCCCCCGCCAGCGGGGGAAGGCAGAGGAGATCAGCGCGGCCGCGGCCTGACCCGCGCGGTCGGCTCGGCGACCAGAGGATCATCGGGCCAGTAGTGCTTGGGGTAGCGGCCTTTCAGCTCGGCTTTCACTTCCCGGTAGCCGTTGGACCAGAAGCTCGCGAGGTCGCGGGTCACTTGCACCGGGCGGCGGGCGGGTGACAGCAGGTGGATCAGCAACGCCACCTTGCCGCCGGCGATGCGCGGTGTCTGGGCCAGCCCGAACATCTCCTGCAGGCGTACCGCGAGCACCGGCTCGGCGGGGTTGGTGTAGTCGATCGGCAGATGCGAGCCGCTGGGCACGTCGACATGCGTTGGCGCCAGGCGATCGAGATCGCGGCGCGCGCCTGACGGCAGCAGGCCGCCCAGCGCCGAGGCGAGGTCGACCTGCGCCAGATGCGAGCGGCGGGTGATGCCCGCGAGATAGGGGCCAAGCCAATCATCGAGATCGGCGAGCAGGCGCGCGTCGGAGAGATCCGGCCAGTCCTCGCCGAGGTGATGGCGCAGGAAGGCGACGCGCTGGCGTAGGGATACCAGGCCGTCGCTCCACGGCAGGCTGTCGAGACCCATCGTGCGTACGCCCTCGATCATCGCCAGGCGAAGGGCCTCGGGATCGGGATTGGTCAACGGCCGATCCTCCAGCACGAGCGCGCCTAGCCGGCGCTGCGTGCGCGCCGCCACCGCCTGCTCGCGCGCGTCCCAGCGCAGCACCTCGCGGCGCGCCAGGCGATCGGCGAAGAGTTCCTCGATGTCGCCCGATGTCAGCGGCGCTCCGAGGAAGACACGACCGTCCTGCTGCGCGCCGTCGAGATCGGCGATCGCCAGCCACTCCTCGGCGCCCAGCGGATCGCCCGCCGGCAGCGCCGCGCCCCGGCCGCCGCTCAGCGCATAGCGGCCATCGCTGTTGGCGCGGCGGCGCGCGATGCGATCGGGATAGGCGAGCGCCACCAGCCGCCCGGTGTCGCGGCTGTCGATGTCTTCGTCGCGCACGTTGAGGCGGCGGCGGAACTCGCGCGCCGACTGGCGCACGGCGGCCAAGGTGCCGCGATCGACCGACGCGCCGCGCACCGGCCGCTCGGCGTTGAGCACGACGTCGACGCGATGGCGCAGATCGGGATCACGCTGGCCCGGCGTGAAGCGCAGCAGGTCGCGTTCGCCCATCAGCGCCGCCAGCAGGCAGGCGAGCGCACCACGTCCGCGCAGCAGCATATGGGCGATGCGGGGATGCGCGCCCAGCCCGGCCATCTCGCGGCCATGCACGGTGATGCCGCCGTCGTCGTCGATCGCGCCGAGATCGCGCAGCAGGGCGCGCGCCTGCTCCAGCGCCGCCGCGGGCGGTGGCGTCAGCCAGGGCAGCGCCATCGCATCGCGCGCGCCCCAGGCGGCGAGCTCGAGCGCCAGCGGCGCCAGATCGGCCTCGAGGATCTCCGGCGTGCCGAAGGCCTTCAGGCCGCGCTGTGTCGCCTCGCTCCACAGGCCATAGCAGACGCCCGGCTCGAGACGGCCGGCGCGGCCGCGGCGCTGGTCGGCCGAGGCCTGCGTCACGCGCACGGTCTCCAGCCGCTCCATGCCGGTGCGCGGCGAGAAGCGCGGCACGCGCATGTAGCCGCCATCGACGACGATGCGCACGCCGTCGATGGTCAGGCTGGTCTCGGCGATGGCGGTGGCGAGCACGATCTTGCGCCGGCCCGGCGGCGAGGGACGGATCGCGCGATCCTGCTCGGCGGCCGACAGATCGCCGTAGAGCGGCACGAGATCGGTGTCCGATGGCAGCGCATCGCGCAGGCGTTCCTCGACGCGGCGGATTTCGGCGATGCCGGGCAGGAAGACCAGCGCACTGCCGCTTTCCTCGGCGATGGCGCGGCGCGTGGTGGAGGCGACGATGTCCTCCAGCCGACTCTCAGGATCGCGGTCGAGGTAGCGCGTTTGCACCGGGAACATGCGCCCGGCGCTTTCGATCACCGGCGCGTCACCCAGCAGCTTGGCCACCGCCGCGCCGTCGAGCGTCGCCGACATGGCGAGGATGCGCAGATCCTCGCGTAGCGCCATCTGCGCCTCGCGCACCAGCGCCAGCGACAGGTCGGTCTCCAGCCCGCGCTCGTGCAGCTCGTCGAAGATCACCAGCCCGACGCCGTCGAGTGACGGATCGGCCTGCAGACGACGCAGGAACAGGCCGTCGGTAACGACTTCGATTCGCGTGCTCGGGCCGACGCGGCTGTCGAGCCGCACGCGATAACCCACCGTGCCGCTGACCTCCTCGCCCAGCGTCTGCGCCATGCGCCGCGCCGCGGCCCGCGCGGCGACGCGGCGCGGCTCCTGCATCACAATCTTGCGTCCGGCCAGCCAATCCTCGCCAAGCAGCGCCAGCGGCACGGCGGTCGTCTTGCCGGCGCCGGGCGGCGCCAGCAGCACGGCGGCGCCGCCGCGCGCCAGCGCGTCCTTCAGCGCCGGCAGGGCGTCGATGATGGGCAGGTCGGCCATGGCGGACCTTTGAGCAGGCACCGCGGCCTCGTGCAACCATGCTAAGGATGCCGGGAACAGAGTCTGGGCTATCGCACATGGCGTTTTCCTCCCTCTCCCCGCTTGCGGGGAGAGGGAGCTATAGGCGATCGCCATGAGACGAGAGGAGCGCCGTGCGATGCCTGCCGTGAAGCTGACGTTCTGCCTGCACCGCCTGCCGCATCTGACGCGTGCGCAGTTCCAGGATTATTGGCTCAACAGCCATGGTCCGCTGGTGCGCAGCCACGCCAAGGCGCTGGGCATCAGCCGCTATGTCCAGACGCACGCCACGGAAACACCGTTCGACGCCGGGCTACGCGGGGTGCGCGGCGCGCCGGAGCCCTATGACGGCATCGCCGAATTATGGTGGGACGACGAAGCCGCCTTCGACCGCTCGATGCGCGATCCGGCGGCGCGGGAGGCCGGGAAAATCCTGGTGGCCGACGAGAAGACTTTCATTGACCTCGCGCGCTCGCCACTATGGGTCAATCGCGAGAACGAGATCGTCAAACGGGGGGATTGATCGCATGGACCCGCGCGCGGTGAAAACGGCGGCCGACGTCCGCAAGATCGTGAAGGAGCGCAAGCTCACGCACGTGAAGGTCGGCGTGCACGACATCGACGGCGTGCTGCGCGGCAAGTACCTGCATGTCGACAAGTTCCTGGGCGCGCTCGACGGCGGCTTCGGCTTCTGCGACGTGGTGCTGGGCTGGGACAGCAACGACCAGCTCTACGACAACGTCACCTATACCGGCTGGCACACCGCCTATCCCGACGCCCTGGTGCGCATCATCCCCGAGAGCTGCCGCGAGATCGCCACCGAGCCGGGCAATCTCTTCTTCCTCTGCGAGTTCATCGGCAAGGCCGAGGCGCTCTGTCCGCGCGGCACCTTGCGCCGCGTGCTCGATCGCGCGCGCGACATGGGCTTCGATGTCTGGGCCGGCTTCGAGTACGAGTTCTTCGTCTTCGCCGAGACGGCGTTCACGGTACGCGAGAAGGGCTTCAAGAACCTCAAGCCGATCTCGCCCGGCTTCTTCGGCTATTCGATGCTGCGCAACTCCGTGCACGCGGAGTGGTACGCCGACATGCTGAAGCTGGGCGAGACGATGGATTTCCCGATCGAGGGCCTGCACACCGAGACCGGCGCCGGGGTGCTCGAAGCGGCGTTGCGCGTCACCGGCGGGCTGGAGGCGGCCGATCGCGCGGCGCTGTTCAAGACCTTCACCAAGGTGCTGGCGCAGCGGCGCGACTGGATGGCGACCTTCATGGCCAAGTGGTCGAAGGACTGGCCGGGCTGCGGCGGCCACATCCACATGTCGCTGTGGCAGAAGGGCAAGGATGTCTCGGCCTTCCATGACGAGAACGGCCCGCACCGCATGAGCGAGACCATGCGCCGCTTCGTCGCCGGCCAGAAGGCGCTGATGCCGGAGTTCCTCGCCATGGTGGCGCCGACGGTGAACTCGTTCCGCCGGCTGATCCCGGGCTTCTGGGCGCCCACGGCGGCGAGCTGGGGCGTCGAGAATCGCACGTGTGCACTGCGCGTGATCCCCGGCTCGAAGAAGTCGACGCGCGTGGAGTACCGGGTGGCCGCGGCCGACGGCAATCCCTACCTGGCGTTGGCCTCGGCGATCGCGTCAGGTCTGTGGGGCATCGAGCAGAAGCTCGATCCCGGCGATCCTGTGGACGGCAACTCCTACGCCAAGACTCATCCCGCGAAGTCGCAGCTACCTCGGACGCTGACCGAGGCGGCGGAGCGCTTCCACAAGTCCAAGGCGGCGCGCGCGCTGTTCGGCGACGACTTCGTCGACCACTACGCCGCCACCCGTGAATGGGAGGAGCGCGAGTTCCGCAAGCACATCAGCGACTGGGAACTCGATCGCTATTTCGAGATCATCTGATTGACGCACCCCGTCATCCTGAGCGAAGCGAAGGATCTGGCGGTGTGCGACCAAGACCGCGAGATGCTTCGCTTCGCTCAGCATGACGGTGAAAATGACCACGTTTGACGTTCGTTCGCCGATCGACGGTTCCATCGTCGCCACGCGGCCTTTGGCCGGTGCGTCCGAGATCGCCGCTGCTGTGTCGGCAGCGCGCGTCGCGCAACGTGCGTGGCGCGGCGTGGCAGTGGCCGACCGCGCCGCGCTGGTGCGTCGCTTCGTCGAGGCGATGCAGGCGCGCAAGGACGGGATCGCGCAGGAATTGACGCGCCAGATGGGTCGGCCGATCCGCTACACGCCCGGCGAGGTCAATGGTTTATCGGAGCGCGCCACAACGATGGCCGGGCTGGCGCCCGAGGCACTGGCCGATGTCGCCACAGCGGAGAAGGCGGGCTTCACCCGTTTCATCCGCAAGGATCCGCTGGGCCTCGTCTTCGTCATCGCGCCGTGGAACTACCCGTATCTGACGGCGGTCAACGCGGTCGTGCCGGCGCTGCTCGCCGGCAACGCGGTGCTGCTAAAGCATTCGAGTCAGACACCGCTGGTGGCCGAACGCTTCGCCGAGGGCTTCAAGGCGGCCGGCCTGCCCGAGGGTCTGCTGCAGGTGCTGCATCTCTCGCACGCCGACACCGAGACGCTGATCGGCTCGCCCGACATCGACTTCGTCTGCTTCACCGGCTCGGTCGAGGGCGGTCACTCGGTGACGCGCGCGGCGGCGGGCCGTTTCATCGGCCTGGGCCTCGAGCTGGGCGGCAAGGATCCGGCCTATGTCCGGCCCGACTGCGATTTCGACCACGCGGTCGAGAACCTGGTCGACGGCGCGTTCTTCAACTCCGGCCAGAGCTGCTGCGGCATCGAGCGCATCTACGTGCACGAGGCGCTCTATCCGCGCTTCGTCGATGCGTTCGTGGCGCTGACCAAGCAGTACAAGCTCGGCGATCCGCGCGACACGGAGACGACGCTGGGGCCGATGGTGCGGGCGTCGGCGGCGGCGTTCGTACGCGGGCAGGTCGCCGAGGCGGTCGGCAAGGGCGCGCGCTCGCTGGTCGATCCCAAGAGCTTCGCCGCCGATCGCGAAGGCACGCCGTACATGGCGCCGCAGGTGCTGGTCGATGTCGACCATTCGATGCGGGTGATGACCGAGGAGAGCTTCGGCCCCGTGGTCGGCATCATGAAGGTCGGCTCCGACGACGAGGCGGTCCGACTGATGAACGACAGCCCCTATGGCCTGACCGCCGCGATCTGGACGCGCGACGAGGCCGCCGCCATCCGCATCGGCGATCAGGTCGAGACCGGGACCTGGTTCATGAACCGCTGCGACTATCTCGATCCCGAATTGGCCTGGACCGGCGTCAAGGACACCGGGCGAGGCTGCACGCTCTCGCGGCTGGGCTTTGACTACCTGACGCGGCCGAAATCGTTCCACCTCCGACACGCGACCGGCTAAGGTCGCGGCGAATCATCATCGCATCCGAGGCCCTATGACAGAGTCGTCCGTCGGCAACTGGAGCTACCCCACGACCGTGAAGTTCGGCGCGGGACGCATCAAGGAGTTGGCCGATCACTGCAAGGCCGTGGGCATCTTCAAGCCGCTGCTGGTGACCGATCCCGGGCTGGCCGGCCTGCCGATGATCGCCGAGGCGTTCGTGTCGCTGGAGAAGGCTGGCGTGCCGGCGGTGATCTTCTCCAAGCTGAAATCCAACCCGGTGGCGCAGAACGTCGAGGACGGCGTTGCCGCCCTGCGCGCCGGCAAGCATGACGGCGTGATCGCCTGGGGCGGCGGCAGCGGGCTCGACACCGGCAAGGTGATCGCCTTCATGGCCGGCCAGAAGCGGCCGATGTGGGATTTCGAGGATATCGGCGACTGGTGGACTCGCGCCGACCCTGATGGCATCGCGCCGGTGATCGCCGTGCCGACCACCGCCGGCACCGGCTCCGAGACCGGCCGCGCCGGCGTGATCACCGATGAGACCACGCATACCAAGAAGGTCATCTTCCATCCCAAGATGATGCCGAAGATCGTCATCGCCGATCCCGAGCTCACGGTCGGCCTGCCGCCGCATCTCACCGCCGCCACCGGCATGGACGCCTTCGCGCACTGCCTCGAAGCCTATTGCGCGCCGGGCTATCACCCCTACGCCGACGGCATCGCCGTCGAAGGTATGCGGCTGGTGAAGGAGTACCTGGAGCGCGCCGTCGCCGACGGCAAGGACATCGAGGCGCGCGCGCATATGCTGGCGGCTTCGCAGATGGGCTCGACGGCGTTCCAGAAGGGGCTGGGCGCCATCCACTCGTTGTCGCATCCCGTGGGCGCCGTGCTCGACACGCATCACGGCCTGACCAACGCCGTGGCCATGCCCTATGTGCTGAAGTTCAACCGTGACGCCATCGCCGAGCGCATCGCGCGGCTGGCGCGCTATCTCGGCCTGGCGCGCGCCGATTTCGACGGCTTCCTCGACTGGGTACTGCAATTGCGCCAACGGCTGCAGATCCCCCAGACTTTCGCCGATCTCGGCGTGAAGGAAGACATGCTCGACAAATTCGCCGAGATGGCCGCCGTCGATCCCACCGCCGGCGGCAACCCGGTGAAGGCCGGCGTGCCCGAGATGCGCCAGATGTACGACGCGGCCCTCAATGGGCGGCTTTGAAATCTTCTACCTTCCCCCGGAGGGGGAAGGTGCCCGAAGGGCGGATGGGGGATGTCGAAGAC
>CAYTFW010000217.1:0-8147 GCA_964437145.1 uncultured Rhizobiaceae bacterium | reverse complement strand
AATCTTTCCGTTGCCGAAAGATTCCTCGCTGCGCTCGGAATGACAGAGAATCCAAACTGATCGGATTCCGCTCTAGGTGTAGGTCATCGTCACGCTGCCGAACGGTCCGAAATCGGCGGTGTAGGTCTCGCCGGCCTTGGGCGCCAGCATGCCGGTGAGCGTCCCGGTGCTGATCATCTGCCCGGCCCTCATGCCGATGCCGGTGCGCGACAGCTCGTTGGCGAGCCAGGTCAGCGGCACCAGGGGATGGTCCAGCGCCGCGCCGGCCGTGCCCCGACGACGCGGCACGCCATTGCACAGCAGAACGGCCTTCTGCCCGGCGATATCGCGGCGGCGCCAATCCTCGATCGGCGGGCCGTAGAGGATGGTGCCGCTACCCGAGCCGTCGGCGAGCACCGCCGGCAGTGGTGGAAATTGCGCGTCGTGCACGAACCGGCACTCGGCCAGCTCGAGTCCGGGATGCAGCGAGGCCACGGCGTCGCCGACCTCCTCGACGCTGTAGGGCTTATCGCGTGGCGGCAGGTTGATGCCGAGCACCGCCTGATACTCGACCTCGGGGATCGGGCTGCACTGCTTGGCGCGTTCGACGGACAGCGGCGGCATCTTGGTCGCGTAGACGCGGCCGTAGATCGGCGAGTCGGTGCGCAGTTGTCGCTGCATCTCCTCCTTCTGCGCCGCGATCTTCCAGCCCAGGACCGGCCAGCCCAGCTCCTCCTCGACCATGCGCGCGACGCGGTAGGCGGTGGCCTTGTCCGGCGGCACGAGGCGCGGATCCAGGCCACTCTGTTGCCGCCCCTCGCGGCGCAAGGTCGCGAGCAGGCGGGCAAGTTCCCGCTGTGCCGACTGATCCATCATGACGTGCGCGGCGCCACGTCCAGCCGCACGATGACGCCCTCGAGCTTCGGCGACACTGCCGGGTAGTAGCGCATCACCAGCGGGTCGTGGCCGGGCACGATGTGGTTGGGCGAGGCGGCGAGCCTCTCGGCGGTGCGATAGGCGTCGACCATGTCGCCGAGACTGAACGCGGTGCCGAAGAACCGGTTTTTTTGCATGTGCTCATAGTAGTGCGAGGCGTCGGAGGCCAGCACGACCCAACCGCGCTGCGTGTTGACGCGCACGATCTGCAGGCCTGGCGTATGGCCGCCGACATGATGCAGCGTGATGCCGGGCGCGAGGTCGACCTCGCCCTGGTGCTGCTCGACGCGGCCCTTGAAGTTCAGCCGCACCATGCCGACCACGTCCTCGACCTCGAAGCTGTGGCCGAATTTGGGGTAGCGCATGTAGGGCCCGGTGACGAAGCCCATCTCCTTGACCTGAAGATGGAAGCGCGCGTTGGGGAACTTGTCGAAATTGCCGACATGGTCGTAGTGCAGATGCGTCAGCACGACGTCGGAGACAGACTCCGCGCTGATGCCGAGCTCCGCCATCGTCGCCACCGGGCAACGCAGGAACTCGCGCTTGCGCTGGGCCGCGACCTCGGCGGTGAAGCCGGTGTCGACGGCGATCACCCGGCCGGCGCCACGAATCACCCAGGTGAAGTAGTCCATCGGCATCGGCCCGTCATGCGGGTCGCCGCCGATGAAGTGGTCGGCCCGCCGCGCGTCGCGTCGGGCGTAGCGTATGGCGTAGATCTCGTAGGTCGGCAGCGCGTCGGCCATGGATTTATCCGTTACCCCTGAGCTGCGCCAGGCGATCGGGTGGGACCGTCGCGTCGACGCCGGCGCGCTCCTGCTGAAGCTTCAGGATGCTGCGCGAGTCGAGATGGGCCCAGCCGCGACCCAGCGCCTCGGTCATCTCTTCCAGGGTGAGGTTGGACAGCCGCATCGGCACGCCGACCTCGCGGCCAAGCTGCGTGGCCAGCGACACATCCTTGTGTGCGTGGCGCAGCTGGAAGGCCGGCGGGTCGTAGGTGCCGGACAGGAACTGGTCGAGCAGACCGTCGAAGGTGCGGCGCCGGCCCAGCGCGCCCTGGCGCACCGCCTCGAACAGATCGGCCGGATCGACACCGGCCTTGATGCCCATGGTGAAGACCTCGCCCAGCGCCACGGTCAGCGCGTAACCGGCGCAGTTGTGCACCAGCTTGGCCACAGTCGCCTGGCCGATCGTGCCGACATAGCGCACCTGGTCGCCCATGGCGTCGAGCGCCGCGCGGTCACGCTCGAAGATCGTCTTGTCGCCGCCGACCCAGATCGCGAGCTTGCCGGTGAAGGCGCCCTTCGGCCCGCCGCTCACCGGCGCGTCGAACATGTGCGCGCCTTTTTCGGCGAAGGCGGCGTTGATCTTGCGCACCGTGGCGCGCGAGTTGGTCGACAGATCGAAATAGGAGGCACCGGCCTTGATGCCCGCCAGCAGCCCGTTCTCGCCCAGCGCCACCGCCTCGACCTCGGGCGGGCCGGGCAGGGAGGTCAGCACGACATCGGCCGCGGCGGCGACCGCCTTGGGCGAGTCGGCCCAGGTCGCGCCGTTGGCGATATGCTTGGCCGCCGCCTCGCGCCGCACGTCGTGCACGGTCAGCGTATGGCCGGCCTTCTGCACGTTGGCCGCAAGGCTGGCTCCCATGATTCCCAGTCCAACAAACCCGACGCGCATGGTGTGATCCTCCCGGCGGGATCGTGCCCTTGTTCGGCTGTGGCGGACAAGCGCGCACCCATGCATGCTGCGCGCGGGAGGGACCTCCATTGCTGAAGCAAGCTGTCGATCTAAGGGCGGAAGCTGACGAACTGCATCGTCTGTTGTCGCCACTCCAGGACGCCGATTGGAACCGCGCCACGCGCTTCAAGGACTGGACCATCAACGACATCGTCGGCCACCTGCACATGGGCGACCTGATGGGTTACGCCTCGGCCACCGATGAGAAGGCCTTCCACGCGCTACGGGCGGATATCAGCGCCAAGCGCGAGGCCGGGTTGACGCGGCTGCAGGACCAGCGGCAGCGTCTCGGCAACCGCGAGGGCCGCGCGCTGCTGGCGCTGTGGTACGACACGCTGGGCAAGCTCGCCGACACGCTGGGCGCTCGGGCGCCCGACGATCGGCTGAAATGGGCCGGCCCCGACATGGGCGTGCGCATGTTCACCACCGCGCGGCAGATGGAGATCTGGGCGCACGGCCAGGCGATCTACGACATGCTGGGCATGGTCCGCCCGCGCTCGGACCGGCTGGAGAACATCGCCGTGATCGGCGTGCGCACCTACGGCTGGACCTTCGCCAACCGGGGCGAGAAGCCGCCGGGGCTGGCGCCATACGTTCGGCTCGACGCGCCCTCGGGCGCGGTCTGGGAATGGAACACACCGTCGGCCGACAACGCGGTCGAGGGCGATGCCGAGGAATTCTGTCAGGTCGTGGCGCAGACGCGCAACGTCGCCGATACCAATCTCAAGGTGACCGGCGCGGTTGCGCGCACCTGGATGGCGATCGCGCAGTGCTTCGCCGGCCCGCCCGAGACTCCACCCGCGCCGGGCACGCGGCGACGCGAAACCAAGGGATGATCATGAACGATCTGGTTCTCAAGGGCGGCCGGGTGATCGACCCGTCCCAGGGCATCGACAAGGTCACGGACATCGCCTTCGCCGGCGGCAAGGTCGCGGCGATCGGTGACAATCTCTCGGGCGCGGATTCTCGCAACGTTGCCGGCAAGATCGTCTGTCCCGGCCTGATCGACCTGCACACGCACGTCTATTGGGGCGGCACGTCGCTGGGGGTCGCGGCGGAGTCGCTGGCGCGCAGCGGCGGTGTGACCACCTTCATCGACGCCGGCAGCGCCGGGCCGGGGAATTTCCACGGCTTTCGCGCGCATGTGATCGAGCCGTCGCCGGTGCGCATCCTGCCCTATCTCAACCTGTCCTTTCCCGGCATCTTTGCCTTCTCCAAGAGCGTGATGGTGGGCGAGGCGGCGGACCTGCGCCTGCTCGACCTGCGCGAATGCGTCCGCGTGGCGCGCGAGAACGCCGACCTGGTGTTGGGCATCAAGGTGCGCGTCGGCAAGACGGCCGGCGGCGGCAACGGCGTGATGCCACTCGACATGGCGCTCGAGGTTGCCGAGGACGTCGGCCTGCCTGTCATGGCGCATCTCGACAACCCGCCGCCCTCGCGTCTCGAAGTGGTCTCCCGCCTACGACGCGGCGACATCCTTACCCATTGCTTCCGCCCATTTCCCAACGCGCCGGTGCGCAGCGACGGCAAGGTGCGCGAGGAGGTGTTGGCGGCGCGCGAACGCGGCGTGCTGTTCGATATCGGCCATGGCGGCGGCTCGTTCGGCTTCAAGACGACGCGCGGCATGCTGGCCGCCGGCTTCCTGCCCGACGCGATCTCCAGCGATGTGCATACGGTCTCGATCGAGGGGCCGGCCTACGACCTGCTGACGACGATGTCGAAGTTCCTGTGCCTCGGCGTCGATCTGGCGACAGTGATCAAGCTCTCGACCGTCGGCCCCGCCGCCGCGATCCGTCGCCCCGATCTCGGCACGCTGAAGCCAGGTAGCGTCGGCGAGGCCAGTATCCTCGACCTGAAGCAAGGCAGCTTCGACTACGTCGACTGCATCGGCGAGTACCTCAAGGGCGACCGCCGCCTGCTGTCATCGGGTGTCGTGCTCGGCGGAAAGTGGTGGCATCCGACCTGAGCGCCTGTGCGACGCCGGCGACATCGAGCCCGAGGGCGTCGGAACGGGCTTCAGGTCACGCCTTGTCTTCAGCGAAGGCGTCGATGCCGATCTCGGCCCGCACGTCGTGGCTGGCTGCCGCCTTGGCATCCTCCAGCGGGATGCCGGTGGCATCGGCGATGCGCACCACGGCGTTGAAGATCGCCGCCACGCCGGCGGCGTCGGCTAGCGCCTCCTCGCCCAGAGCGCGCCGCACCGCGTCCCGACACGCGGCGAGACCGCCGGCATCACCGCCAACCACGGCCGCGCCGAAATCCATCAACAGCTTGCCGTGCGGCACGCCACCATCGCCGCTGCCGTCCATCACGACGGAGAAATCGTAGGCGTTTCCCGTGAAGTCGCCGCTCCCCCGGAGCAGGACCACATGGCTGGTGGTTCAATAGACGCAGCGGTTGAGCGCCGACAGGCGCGCCGCCAGCAACTCGATCTGGGCATGCGTCAGCGCCCGGTATTCGGTGCCGTAGTCGCGCAGTTGCCGATCGGGCAGGTACATCGCGGCGTCGAGGTCGAAGAAGCCGATGACTTCGGCCGGCACGAGGCTGAGCGCACGGTGGATGTTCATGCCGGCGAGGCCGGCGTAGAGCGCTGGATCGTCGGGCCCGACATCCTCGGGCGCCAGCGTGGGCACCCAGGCCCGGTCGATACGCGCGCCGGCGGGACGACGCCGCGATGATACCCCGGGTTGGGGTCGGGGCAGGGCACGCGGCGGTCGGCCGAGCGCCAACTCGAAGGTGTCGATGGCGATGACCGTGGCGATCACACCGACCAGCTCGACATATCGCTCCGCGGCCAAGCCTTGGTTCAGCAAGTCGTTGAGCCAGCGGCGCGACAGGCGACCGGAATCGGTGCGGATGCGGTGGATGGCTTCGACAACGACGGGGTCCAAGGCGCCCAGGCTATCGTGCGTGCCGCTGACGGCATTGGGTGTCAGCGCCTGCGCACGCCTGGCGCAGAGCGAGCAGTGCATCGCCTGGCGCGCCTCGGCGGCGATCGCCACGCGCTCGGCGCCGGTCCACCACGTGCCGGGCGCGGCGAGGCGCGCCCAGGCGCGGTCCTGAGCCTCGGTCAGTTCGGCGCGCATGGATTATTCGATGGCATGGGCGCACCTTAGTCCGACGCAAGCCGCCGACACAATGTCGTCGCGTCGGGCGTCGGATGCCTGAGGTGCGCTTTCCCGGAGCAAATGGTTTCGAGGGCCAGTTCAATGGTTCATCTAGGTATGCGGGTGACGATGTCTCTATCTGGCCGCGGCGTCGCAAGGTCCGTCGCTGCACCCGGGGCGACGACGTAGATGGCTATCCATCCTATCGTCCGCTTTCCCGATCCGCGGCTGCGTCAGAAGGCGGCGGAGGTCTTGGCATTCGACGAGGCGCTGAAGTCGCTCGCCGCCGACCTACTCGACACCATGCGCGCCGCGCCGGGTGTCGGCATCACGGGGCCGCATATCGGCGTCATGCAGCGCGTCGTGGTGATCGAGCTGGGTGGCGACGTGCGCACCTACGTCAATCCCGTGGTCGAGTGGAGTTCGCCGGAGATGACCCGCATCACCGAGGGCAGCATTTCCATGCCCGGCGTCAACGACGAGGTCGAGCGGCCGGCCAAGGTGCGCGTGCGCTTTCGCGATCTCGACGGTGCCGAGAAGGTCGAGGAGGCCGACGGCTTCCGCGCCACCTGCCTGCAGCACGAGATCGACCAGCTCGACGGCGTCTTCTGGATCGACCGGCTGTCGCGGCTGAAGCGCGATCGTCTCACCAAGCGGTTCGCCAAGCTCGCTCGACCTTGAGCAATGCCGGCCGCCGGTGCTTTGCTGGCGGCTAGAACACATGAGGAGGAACACCCGATGATCAAGCGCAAGCAGCGCGTCGCCATGCGCGACCTGTCGACCATGCCGGTGGCCGATCGCGAGATCGTCGAGAAGAATTCGATGAACGGCCAGGTCTTCAACATCTTCAAGGTGCTGGCCAACCACCCGCAGCTGGTGAAGCGCTGGACGCCGTTCGCCGGCCACATTCTCAGCAAGCAGACCCTGCCGTTCCGCGATCGCGAGATGCTGATCCTGCGCATCGGCTGGCTGAACCAGGCCGAGTACGAGTTCGCCCAGCATGAGCTGATCGCCAAGCGCGGGGGGCTGAGCGACGCCGACATCGAGTGGATCAAGACCGGTCCGGGCGCGGGCTGGAGCGAGAAGGAGCGCGCGCTGATACAGGCGGCCGACGACCTGTTCGAGAATTCCGTCGTCTCCGACGCCACCTGGGCCACGCTGTCGAAGAGCTACTCGACCGAGCAGATGATGGACATCGTCTTCACCATCGGCCAGTACAACCTCGTGTCGTGGGCGCTCAACAGCTTCGGCGTGCCGCTCGACGACTTCCTGCCCGCGGCGAAGAGGGGCTGAGGCCATGAAGTTCGGCGTCACCATCGCGCCTCGCATCTCCGATTGGCGCCTGTTCGTCGATCTGGAGAACATGGGCTACGATGCCGCCTGGGCGGCGGACTCCCAGATGCTCTACTCCGACTGCTACGCGACCCTGTCGCTGGCGGCGGTGAACACCTCGCGTATCCGGCTGGGCACCGGCGTGTCCGTCGCCGGCACGCGGCTGGCGCCCGTCACCGCGCATTCCATCGCCTCGATCAACCAGCTGGCGCCGGGTCGCGTCTTCATCGGCATGGGCACCGGCCACACCGCGATGCGGGTGATGGGCAAGGATCCGGTCAAGGCCAAGGAGTTCCGGGAGTATCTGCGGGTCTTGCGCGCGCTGTTGCACGGCGAGGAGGTCGACTACACGGCCTTTGGCGACACCACCGATATCCGCTTCCTCCATCCCAAGATGGGTTTCATCAACGTCGACCAGCCGGTGCCGATCTATGTCGCGGCCGACGGCCCGCTGGCGCTGAAATCGGCGGGTGCCTATGGCGATGGCCGTGTCTGCTCGCACAACCAGACCAAGGCGCGCCTGCTGCAAAGCCTGGAGACGATGAAGGAGGGCGCCAAGGCGGTGGGCCGTACGCTGCCGAAGGACTTCCACACCGCGGCGCTGGGCTATGCCTGCGTGCTCCAGCCGGGCGAGAAGATCAACTCCGACCGCGTCATCGACGAGATCGGGCCGATGGCGATCGCCTCGCTGCACTACTGGTGGGAAGCCTACATGAAGGACGGCGACACCAGCACGGTGGCGCATCGCTGTCGCAACCTGTGGGACGAGTACCTCGCCTTCACCGAGAAGATGGATGTGCCGCCGGCCAAGCGCTACCAGCAGGTCCACCTCGGCCACTGCGCCTTCGTGCCGCCCGAGGAGCGACGCTTCGTCACCGAGGAACTGATCCGCTCGACCGGCGGCCTGGTGGGCACGCCGGAGGAGATCATCACCGCGCTGCGCGAGCGTGAGGCCATGGGGCTGAACGAGATCACGCTCTTGCCGGCGATGGAAACGGCGCGGCGGAACCTGAAGGACTTCGCCGAGAAGGTGATCGCGAAGTACTGAGGCAAGTGTTG
>CAYTFW010000216.1:0-8197 GCA_964437145.1 uncultured Rhizobiaceae bacterium | reverse complement strand
ATGGCAACACCTTAATCTGGTGTTGCACTTCGTTTGTGAACTCAGGGGGATCCAGAAAGGCCGCCTGGCTCCCTCGCTGCGCTCGGGATGACAGAGGGACGCCGATTTCAGGCTCGTCGCTCCAGGGCGGCCCTGGATCCCTCGCCGCGCTCGGGATGACAGCGTGAGTCGGCCTCAGCGCTTCTTGAACGGATCCTCGTCGGGCGCGACCGGTCCGCTGGGCGGCGGCATGGAGGCCTGGCAGCGCCGCAGTTCCTCGACCACCGCCGGCGCGTTGGTCAGCGCGAAGGTCGCCAGCGGGCGGCCGTCGTAGGTCGCGCTCAGGCTGCGGCCGCGCTGGAAGTCCTGCAGCAACTGCCGCCCCGCCGCCTCGTCGGTGATGATCCGGCGCAGGCCCATCCGCCCGTTCGAGACGCGCCACGCCTTCATCTCGACCGCGTATTGCAGATCCTCGATCTGCAGGGTGATCAGATAGTCCTTGCCGTCCTCCAGCGACTTCCAGGCGTCATGCGTGAGCGCCAGGCCCAGCTCATGGCGCTCAGTGTAGCCGAGATGGAGCTTCGGGCCGGCCGCCAGGGAATGCGCTTCGCAGCCGACGGCCCGATCGATCCGCACCTGCCAGCCACCGACGCGTTTCCACAGGCCAGCGCCCGCCGCGGGCACGGGCCGCTCCTTGTCCATGGCGGCCTGGCAGCGCTGCAGCTCCTCGCCCGCCGCGCGGGCCGCGGCCAGCGAGAAGCCCGCCAGGACGCGGCCTTCATGGATCACGTTCAGGCGGGTGCCGCGCTGGAACGCCTGCAGGAACTGCCGGCCCTCATCGGCGGCGAAGCCCCTGGCCAGGAACTTCCGACCGTCGGGCCGCACGGTCACCTTCACGGTGCCCGGATACCGCCGGTCGTCGAGCTGAATCGTCATCGTGTAGTCCCGGCCCGGCGTGAGCGAGGCCCAGGCGTCGTGCGTCAGGATCAGGTTGAAGTCGCGGCCATCGTCGTAGCCGATGCGGACTATCGGGCCGCGCGCCAGCGAAACGATGAAGCAGGCGTTGTTCTGGGTGCGATCGACCGCGATGGTCCACCCCGTAAGGCGCTTCCACAGCACGCCGTCGACCGGTATGTCGCCCGTCAGGGGCTGCTGCGCCCGCGCCGCCACGAGCGGGCCGACGAGCGCGAGAACGCCCAAAGCGACGATGAAACGGACAACGGTCCGCACGAGAGGCGGCCTCCCTGGACAGAGGGACAATCGTGTGCCGAAACCGCTCGACGCACAACCCGCAGGAGTGTCCCCGCCCGGCGTCGACGAGCGGCCGCGCGGCGCATATTCGCATGACCGCCATTCATGGTGTGGCGAGATTCATGCTCTGGAAAACGCCGGCGCCGTGTGCCACCGATATACCGACATTTGCGGAGGTTTGCCATGGCCTTGCTCGAAACCGCCGAGACGCGCGCGCAGCCCGCGCCGTCGGTCTACGTGCCGACCCTGCAGCTGACCGAAGGCCAGCCGCCGCCGATCGCGGCCAATGGCGGCCTGTCCTACCTGGCGTTCGAGCGCGACGGCGACGCCGGCACCGCCAAGGCGATCGAGGACGCGCTGGCCGAGATCGCCGGCGGCGAGAGCCAACGCGTCATCGACATGATCGAGCAGGCGCCGCCCGGCCCGATCAAGACCAAGTGGGGCCTGGCCTTCCGCGACTACGACGAGTGCGTGCGCTACATCCGCGAGTCCAACAGCCTGAAGGCGCCGGAAGGCGGCGTGGTGCTGCCGCTGTCCTACACGGTGCACGAGCGGCCGAGCTATTCCATCGTGCCTTCCAACGCCCTGTGGCACGACCCGGCGCGCGCCGATATGGCGGCGCGCCTGCGCGGCAACGAGGAGGACAACCGGCGGCGCAACCTCTATTTCCCGCACGTGCTGCGCGACGCGCGCCGCATCGGCGAGTACTACCCCGGCCTGTCGCCCTCGAGCCCGGAATGCATGGATCGGCTCGGCGTGTCGCTGGCCCATCTCGAGTCGAAATGCGTGAACTTCTACGACTCGGCCGAGGTCGAGCGCGTGTTCTATCCGGAGATCGAGAAGCTGCTGCTCGAGTTCTTCCCCGGCGCCACCGACGCGCTGGTCTACAACCACGACGTCTTCGACAAGGACTACACGGGCGATCGCACGGAAGACCAGGACGCCAAGAACCCCGGCGTCAACGCGCGCTACGTCAACCTCGTGCACAACGACCTCAACGACAATTCCGGCCGCGTGCGCTGCCGCGAGCTCTTGACCAAGAACCTCCGCAATTTCGGCCGCCTGCAGAACTACACCGAGGCCGAGGCCGACGCGAAGATGTCCCGGCGCTTCATGTCGCTCAATCTCGCCAAGCCGATGGAGACGGTCGAGCAGTTCCCCTTCGTGCTCTGCGCCTGGCCGTCCTTCGCCGACCAAGCCTACATCAACAACTATCGCATCTACGACGACCGCGTCGGCGAGACCACGCGCTTCACCTACCGCCCCAACCACGAATGGTACTGGTTCCCGCAGCAGAAGAGCACCGAGGTCTCGATGCTGAAGTGCTACGACTCGGTGACCGACGGCTCGGTCTCGCGCTGGTCGTTCCACACCGCCTGCATCGACCCCACCGCGCCCGCCAACGCGCGCTGCCGCAAGAACGTCGTGGTGCGCTCGTACGTGTTCTTCTAGGCCTTTGGGAGCGCCGGCGTCCAGCCGGCATCTTCCCGAGCCGGCGGGACGCCGGCGCTCCCAGGACTCAATAGCCCTCAGCGACGTCGACTTCCTGCAGGAGTCGTCCGCCCGCCTTCAGACTGCGGATGTTGGCGGCGACCTCGGTCACCAATTGGCGCACGGTCGGCCGTCGCGCCACATGCGGCATGATCGTGACCTTGGGGTGAAGCCACAGTGGGCTGTCCTGCGGCAGCGGCTCGGGGTGGAGCGCGTCGAGCGCAGCGTACGATAGCTGCCCCGAGTCGAGCGCGGCGATCAGGTCGGCGTCGACCACGTGCTTGCCGCGGCCGATGTTCACCAGCATCGCGCCTCTGGGCATCATCGCGAAGGTGCGGGCGCAAAAGATGCCCTCGGTCGAAGGCGTCAGCGGCAGCAGGCAGACGGCGATGTCGGTCTGGCGGAGAAACGCCTCGAGCTGATCGGCGCCGTGGAACAGCTTCACCTCCGCCTCTTGCCGCGGCGAGCGTACCCAGGCGGAAACCTTGAAGCCCAGCGACTGCAGCACCAGCGCCGGCGCCTTGGCCATCATGCCGAAGCCGAGAAAGCCCACGCGCCGCTGCTCGGGCCGCACGATCGGCACGCGGCGCCACTCGCGCCGCGCCTGCGCCGCCTGATAGCCCGGCATGTCGCGATGCAGGCGCAGCACGTGCATGACGGTGTACTCCGTCATCATCGGATCGCCGCCCGGCGGCTCGACCTTGCCCAACGGCACCTTCGGCAGCTTGGGATGCCTGACGATGTCCTCGACGCCGGCGGCGCGGCTGAACATCGCCTTCAGGTTGGGGAAAGCGGGAAACTGGTTGAGATCAGGGTGCATGAAGGCGAGGTATTCGATGTCCTCCACCGCGCCGACATCGGGCCAGAAGCGCAGCGGCAGACCAGGGATCAGCTCGGCGAAGGCCTCGCGAAACGCCTGGGCGCTGCCGATGACCTTGTCCAGGTTGATGATGAGCAGCGCCATGCGGCCTCCAGCGCCTGGCGCCGACAGCGGCGGATCGCGCGCGATCATGATAGAGGAGAAGACGGCTCAACCCAAATCGCGGGGGACCGACCTCATGACTCTCACTCTTGCCGAAGCCAATCGCGTGATCGCGGGCGCCATCGAGAAGGCGCAGGAGATCGGCGCCAAGATGAACATCGCCGTGTGCGACGCCGGCGGGCGCCTGCTCGCCTTCCAGCGCATGGATGGTGCGATGTGGGCCGGCTCGTTCGGCAGCCAGGGCAAGGCCATGGCCTCGGCCGCCTTCGGTCGCCCGAGCGGCGATCTGACGCCGCGCGCCGACCATCCGACCCTGCGCGGCATCGCGGCGGCCGAAGGCAACCACATGTTCTATGGCCAGGGCGCCGTGCCGATCTTCCGCGGTGGCGTGCTGATCGGCGCCTGCGGCGTCGGCGGCGGCACCGCGCAAGAGGACGAGGACTGCGCCCGCGCCGGGGTGGAGAAGCTCTAAGGCACACTATCTGTCATCCCGAGCGTAGCGAGGGATCTAGGACAACTGCCTAGATCCCTCGCTACGCTCGGGATGACAGGCTCGTTCCGAACCTAGGCCGCCGCGAAGTCGTGCAGCACGACTTCTTCCGTCGTCGTGTCGAGCACGGCGCAGCTCAGCCGCCCGCCATTACGGGGGTCGCGGCTTTCGCCGGCCGAGCCGGGATTGACCACCAGCACGCGGCCGACGCGGCGCGCGAGCGGCCGGTGCGTGTGGCCATAGAGCACGATGTCGGCGTCGGCTTCGCCGAAGCGTTCCAGCTCCGAGCTGCTGGGATGAACATAGGCGCCGCGCGGCTCCCACGGCGTGGAGTGCACCATCAGAACGCGCTTGCCGCCGATGCGCAGTTCGTGTCGATGCGGCCGCTCGGTGAGCCAGTCGAGCGATCGCTGGTCGATGTCCTGATGTGAGCGCGCCCGCGCGCCGCCGACGCCGAGGAAGACCTCCTCGTGATTGCCCAGGATGGTGAGCGCCTCGCGTTCGCGCAGCCGGCCGATCACTTCGTTCGAGAACCGGTACTGGTAGATCGAGTCGCCCAGACACAGCAGCGCGTCGATGCCGCCCATCGTCTCAAGGGCGCGATCGAGGCCATCGATGTTGCAATGCAGGTCCGAGACGATACCGAGCTTCACTTGAAACCTCTGATGCAGCAGACGCGCCGTGCGGGCGGTCGCTGACCCTATCACAGGTGTTCGGCGATAACCGGAGCCCCTCTCGGTGCCCAGCGCGATCGCATTGACCTTCCTCCGGAGGGTAGGGCTATCGCATATGGCATCAAGATGCTGGGCGCGCGCCACTCCAGCGGCGCGTCTTGTCGTCCCGCCGCCGCGCCACTGGAGTGGCGCGCCCCGACCGGGCAGCGGGTTTCAATGTTTTCGGGCCGCGTCGCTCCAGCGACGCCTCACGAGCGCCGCTGGAGCGGCGCGGCCCGAAGACGGTCGACAATCCATAGGCGATAGCTCCGCCGTAGGGGCGAAGGAAATGTCGATGCCCCAGCGATCGAACCCACCGATAGCGCGCGCGTAGCGGCGGAAATAGGAGCGGCCCTCCGGCGCGCGGTACAATCGCGACGACCATTTCTTCAGGAGCCGCCCCGATGGCCCGCGACCGCGGGATGTCCGCCGATTTCCCGACCCGCGACGCCATCGTCGACCGCGCGGCGAGTCGCGGGATGTCGCCAACCATAGCGAACCATAGAAACGGCGGTGCGCTGCCATCCGGCGACGCTGGCGCGTGGCCGTCCCGCACCATCGCAAACCATAGAAACGGCGACGCGCCGCCATGTGGCGAGGCTGGCGCGTGGCCGTCCCGCACCATCGCAAACCATAGCAACGGCGAAGTGCCGCCGTCCGACGAGACGGGCGAGCGGGACCCGCGCACCATGGAAAACCATAGCAACGGCCGCCCTCTCTCATCCGACGGCAGGGCTATTGCCTATGCTCCAGGCTCAACCCGAGGCGCGTCGCCCCTCGCCGCGCTGGACGCAGGCTCCGCGGTGCGTCTCGAAGGGCGGGCGACGTGCGCGGTGTCCGTGGCCACCATCACTTCGGCTATCGAATCGGTTCGCGAGCGGCATTTCCGTTCTTCGCGTCGGACTCCGATGCTGGCGCCATGACCACGGCCATCCCGGTCGCGACGTCACCTAACGGAGATACCGATGCTCAAACGTGCCTTCCTCGCCACGACGCTGCTCACGGGCTTCGCGTTCGCGGCACCAGCCTTCGCCGGCGAATGCCCGGCGGGCCAGATGCGCCCCGACGCCACCAAGCCGTCGGCCGCCGCCGCCAAGGGCGTCACCGACAAGGTGCTGGCCCAGATCGACCTCGGTGGTGAGAAGGTCGCGCTCAAGGGTCACAACATGCGCGTGCGCCGTCTCGAGATTCAGCCCGGCGGCATCGTGCCCTGGCACAGCCACGCCGAGCGCCCGGCGCTGATCTACATCATCTCCGGCGCGATCTACGAGCACGCCAGCAACTGCGCCGTGCCGATCCTGCACAAGGCGGGCGACGTGGCGCGCGAGACCCACGCCACGGCGCATTGGTGGCAGAACACCGGCACCGTCCCGGTCGTGCTGCTGTCGTTCGACATCCAGCGCGATCCCAACGACAAGCACATGTGACGCGGTCCGGGCGGAGCCAGACCATGACAGGTGTCCTGCGCGCGTTCACGATCGGCCTGACAGCCTTTCTGACCGTCGTCGATCTGTTCGCGACGCAGGCCATCCTGCCCGCCCTCACCCAGGCCTACGGCGTGACGCCGGCGATCATGGGCTTCGCCGTCAACGCCAGCACCATGGGCATGGCGGCGGGCGGCTTCGCCGTCGCCCTGTTCGGCCGCCGACTCGACCAGCGGCGCGGCATTCTTCTCAGCCTCGCGATCCTGTCGATCCCGACGGCGTTGCTGGCCACGATGCCGTCGCTGCCCGTGTTTACGGCGCTGCGCATCGTCCAGGGCGTCTGCATGTCGACGGCCTTCGCGCTGACGCTGGCCTATCTCGGCGAGCACACCAGCGCGCGCGACACCGCCAGCGCCTTCGCCGCCTACATCACCGGCAACGTCGCCTCCAACCTGTTCGGCCGGCTACTGGCGGCCGGCGTCGTCGACCATCTGGGCCTTGCCGTCAGCTTCTACGTCTTCGCGGCGCTGAACCTCGCCGGCGCCGTGCTGGTCTGGTTCACCGTCGAGCGCACGCCGCCGATGGCCCGCGTCGACATGAGCCACGCCGCGCCGCTCACGAGCTGGTCGCGCCATCTCGCCGACCCCGCGCTGCGCGCCGCCTTCGCGACCGGCTTCGTCATCCTCTTCGCCTTCATCGGCACGTTCACCTATGTCAATTTCGTGCTGGTACGGCCGCCCTTCTCCATCGGCATGATGACCTTGGGGGTGGTCTACTTCGTCTTCCTGCCCTCGATCCTCACCACGCCGCTCGCCGGCCGGCTGGTCGCGCGGGTGGGCACGCGGCCCGCGCTGTGGGCGGCCTTCGCGCTGGCCGCCGCCGGCCTGCCGCTGCTGCTCCTCGCCAATCTCGGCCTGCTGCTCGCGGGCCTCGCGCTGATCGCGGTGGGCACGTTCTTCGCCCAGGCGGTGGCCACCGGCTTCGTCAGCCGCGCGGCCACGACCGATCGCGGATCGGCGAGCGGCATCTATCTCGCCAGCTACTTTCTCGGCGGCCTGGTCGGCGGCGCGGTGCTGGGCCAGGTCTTCGATCGCCTGGGCTGGACGGCCTGCGTGATCGGCATCGGCGTGGCGCTCGCGCTCGGCGCGCTCTTCGCGACGCGCCTGGTCATAGCGCCGAACCATCAACCTGATGCCGCGTCGGCATTTCCGATGCGCGCGCCGGAGCGTCAATCTTCCACCACGCGCTGACGCGTTCACCCCAAGGAGATACCCATGCCCAACCGAATCACCCAGATCTGCTCCTCCGCCTTCCTCGCCTTCGCCATCGCGACGTCGGTCGCCGCGCCCAGCATCGCCCAGAGCCCGAAGCCCGCGGTATCCGCGTCCGGCGTCATCGCCACCAAGAGCGCCTATGGCGTCGCCGAGACGGTCGATCGTTTGAAGAAGGACATCGCCGCCAAGGGCATCGTGTTCTTCCAGGAGATCGACCAGGCCGCCCTTGCCGGCAAGGCCGGCGTCGAGCTCAAGCCCTCGACCCTGCTGATCTTCGGTAACCCGCCGCTGGGCACGCAGTTCATCACCGCGTCGCCGCAGGCGGGCCTCGATTGGCCGGTGCGCATGCTGGTTTATCGCGACGATGCGGGCCAGGTGTGGGTCGCCTACAGCGACTTCACGTGGATCGCCAAGCGCCACGGCATCACCAACCGCGACGCGCAGTTCACCATGGCATCCCAAGTCGCCGCTTCGATCGCCTCCAGCGTCGCGCCGCGCTGAGGTATGTGACCGGTTCGACGTGGTCTTACCTTCCCCCGGAGGGGGAAGGTGCCCAAAGGGCGGATGGGGGATGTCGAAAGCAGGCACCGACG
>CAYTFW010000215.1:0-8280 GCA_964437145.1 uncultured Rhizobiaceae bacterium | reverse complement strand
CCGACGTGCAGGTCATCGTCTACACCGAGTACCCCGGCCAGGCGCCGCAGGTGGTGGAAGACCAGGTCACCTATCCGCTCACGACCGCGATGCTCGCGGTGCCCAGAAGCAAGGTCGTGCGCGGCTTCTCGTTCTTCGGCGCCTCGTTCGTCTACGTCATCTTCGAGGACGGCACCGACATCTACTGGGCGCGCAGCCGCGTGCTCGAATACCTCAACGTCGCCGCCCAGCGCCTGCCGCGCGGCGTGACGCCCAATCTCGGGCCCGACGCCACCGGAGTCGGCTGGGTCTACCAGTACGCCCTGGTCGGCGACGAGCGCGACCTCGCCGAGCTGCGCGCGCTGCAGGACTGGTCGTTGCGTTTCGCCGTCGCCAAGGCCCCGGGCGTCGCCGAGGTCGCCAGCGTCGGCGGCTTCGTCAAGCAATACGCCGTCGTCGTCGATCCCAACCGGCTGCGCTTCCACGGCCTGACACTCGACGCGGTGCGCGAGGCGGTGCGCGCCAGCAATCTGGATGTCGGCGGCCGCACGGTGGAGCTGGCTGAGACCGAGTTCATGATCCGCGGTCGCGGCTACCTGAAGGGCATCGCCGACCTAGAGCGCGTCGTGGTCAAGGCCGACCGGGGCAGCGCGGTACTGTTGCGCGACGTCGCGCGCATCGAGCTGGCGCCGGACGAACGGCGCGGCATCGCCGAGCTGAACGGGCGCGGCGAGGTCGCCAGCGGCATCGCATTGCAGCGTCATGGCGCCAACACTCTCGACGTCATCCGCGCCGTCAAGGAGCGCATCGCGGCGGTCGCGACGAGCCTGCCGGAAGGCGCGCGCATCGAGCCAGTCTATGACCGGTCGGACCTGATCCATCGTGCCGTGCGCACGCTGCTGACGACGCTGGCCGAGGAAAGCGCCATCGTCGCGCTGGTCTGCTTCGTGTTCCTGTTACACGCCCGCAGCGCGCTGGTCGCCATCGTCACCCTGCCGCTGGGCATCCTGATCGCCTTCGCCGCCATGCAGGCAATCGGCGTCGGCTCCAACATCATGAGCCTGGGCGGCATCGCCATCGCCATCGGCGCCATGGTCGACGCCGCGATCGTCATGGTCGAAAACGCGCACAAGCGATTGGAGCGCGCCGGCGCCGGCGCGTCGCGGGTCGAGGTGATCGTCGCGGCGGCGCAGGAGGTCGGACCGGCGCTGTTCTTCAGCCTGTTGGTCATCACCGTCTCGTTCCTGCCGATCTTTGCCTTAGAGGCGCAGGAGGGGCGGCTGTTCAAGCCGCTGGCCTTTACTAAGACCTTCGCCATGGCCGCCGCCGCTCTGCTGTCGGTGACTCTCGTGCCGGCGCTGATGGTCTTGTTCGTGCGCGGCCGCATCGTCGCGGAGGCGCGCAACCCGCTCAACCGCGCGCTGATCTGGCTCTATCGTCCTATGATCCGCGTCGTGCTGCGCGCGCGCCTGCTGATGATCGCGCTGGCGCTCGCCATCCTTGCCAGCGCCGCCGTGCCGCTCACCCGCATTGGCTCGGAGTTCATGCCGAATTTGGACGAGGGCACGCTGCTCTTTATGCCGACGACTTTGCCCGGCCTATCGGTGACCAAGGCGGCCGAACTGCTGCAAACCCAGAACCGCATCATCAAGTCGTTTCCGGAGGTCGAAACCGTCTGGGGTAAGGCCGGCAGAGCGCAGACCGCGACCGATCCGGCGCCGGTGGAGATGTTCGAGACCGTCATCAACCTCAAGCCGCGATCCCAGTGGCGGCCGGGCGTCACGCTCGACGGGCTGATCGCCGAAATGGACGCGGCGCTGCAGTTCCCGGGGGTCAGCAACGCCTGGACCATGCCGATCAAGGCGCGCATCGACATGCTGGCCACCGGCATCCGCACCCCTGTCGGCGTCAAGATCTTCGGCCGCGACCTCAACGAGCTGGAGAAGGTGGCGCGCGAGATCGAGGCGGCGCTGCGGACCGTGCCGGGCACCAGCAGCGCCTATGCCGAGCGGGTCAACAGCGGCTATTTCGTCGAGATCACGCCCGATCGCGACCGCCTGGCGCGCTACGGGCTAAGCGTCGAGGCGGTGCAGCGCACGATCGCCGGCGTCATCGGCGCCGAGCCGGTGACGACCACGGTCGAGGGTCGCGAACGCTACGCCGTGGTGCTGCGCTACCCGCGCGATCTGCGCAGCGATCCCGACGCCATGGCGTCGCAGGTGATGGTCTCGCTGCCCAACGGCGCGGCGGTGCCGCTGGGCGAGGTGGCGAAGATCGAGCGCACCCAGGGCCCCACCACGATCCGTACCGAGGATGGCCAGCTCGTGGTCTATCTCTTCGTCGACATCCGCGATCGCGACCTCGGCGGCTATGTGCGCGAGGCGCAGCGCGTCGTCGCCGACAAGGTGGCGCTGCCGCGCGGCGTGTACGTGCGCTGGAGCGGCCAGTTCGAGTACCTGGAGCGGGCCGAGAAGCGCTTGATGGTGGTCGTGCCCGCCACCCTGCTGGTGATCTTCCTGCTGCTCTACCTTAACTTCCGCCGGATGTCGGACACGCTGATCGTCATGCTGTCGCTGCCGTTCTCGCTGGTCGGCGGGCTGTGGCTGATGGACTTGATGGGCTTCAATCTCAGCGTCGCGGCGGCGGTCGGGTTCATCGCCCTGGCCGGCGTCGCGGCTGAAACCGGCGTGGTCATGCTGATCTACCTCGACCACGCGCTGAAGGAGGCGCGCGAGCGCTGTGCCGCCGAGGGTCGCGCCTTCACGCGCGAGGACCTGCGGCAGGCGATCATGGTGGGCGCCGTGGAGCGGGTGCGGCCCAAGATGATGACCGTCGCCGCGATCATGGCCGGACTGGTGCCTGTGCTGTGGAGCACCGGCGTCGGCTCCGAGGTGATGCAGCGCATCGCCGTGCCGATGATCGGCGGCATGGTGTCCTCGACCCTGCTGACCCTGCTGGTGATCCCGGCGCTGTTCGCCCTGATCCACGGCCGCCATACGGTTGCCTGAAGGTGCTCACGGCGCCGCCCGATGTTCAACCGCCATGGCTCAGGATCGTGGGCCTGTATCTTTTCGCGTCGGCGATCGGACACCTGATCTGGGAAACGGCGCATGTGCCGCTCTACACGATCTGGCGCGACGCAACACCGGGCCAAATCGCGTTCGCCGTCGTCCATTGCACCGGCGGTGACGTGCTGATCGCAGCGGCGAGTCTCGTGCCTGCGCTGTTTATCGTGGGCTGGCGGTCTTGGCTGGAAGGCCGCCTCGCGCCATTTGCCG
Source organism: uncultured Rhizobiaceae bacterium (assembly GCA_964437145.1). Classification (GTDB taxonomy): domain Bacteria; phylum Pseudomonadota; class Alphaproteobacteria; order Reyranellales; family Reyranellaceae; genus JAFAZJ01. The sequence continues at coordinate 5,023 of CAYTFW010000215.1, read as the reverse complement.
TGATCGTCGTTGCCCTCGGCATGGGCTACACGATCTTCAGCGAGTGGTGGAACGTCGATATCGCGCGATGGTGGGCATACAGCGAGCTGATGCCCAGGCTGCCGTGGGGAACCGGATTGTCCCCGGTATTGCAGTGGCTTGTGGTGCCAACCGCCGTATTGTGGTGGGTCCGCAAACGCGCCCAGCGCTAGTACGTCTGCGGAAATTTTCCCGCCCGCCAAGCTTCGTACTCCTGTCGCGCGTGAGGATCTTTGAGCGCCGGCGCATGCGGGCTTAGTTTGTCGACCGTGCGTGGGTTGTGCACGTGACAGGGCTTGGGCAACAATGCCTTGGGGTCACACTCGACGAAGCGCGGCCCGCTAGACGGCGGCACGGGATGATGCAGGCGATGTTCGTCGGCATAGGCTGCTTGGGTCGCCAGGATGATCAGCGCGGCGAGACTTGATCTGCGCATGACTGTTTTCCCTCTCGACCTTGTCCCGGCAAATCCGGAAACCCTGCCGGACTGTCATGCGGCACTTGAGCACGTTGCCATCGGGGTGCTGAAGGATCACGTGCGCCAATCGTCGCCACGACGCCGATCTTCATCCGCGTAATGCCAAGCTTAGATTTGGTCTATGGCCGGAGGCGCCGCACCCTGCCAGTGACGCCCGCTGAAGTCTAGCGAGCGTCACCGAGTGAGTCGCCTACTGCGCGAAGATCCGGCCCTGCGGATCAACCGCAACATTGAGTTTCGCGGCGCCGCGGATCGCGGTGCCGCGCCACACGTTATCATTGCCCCGGACGAAATGGGCAATAGCGCGATAGCCGTCGGCTTGCAGACGCGCGCGCGCGTCGGCCTCGCTCAGCACTGGTCCACCGGTGCCGCCGGTCGCCATTGGCGAGTGCCGAACGCCGGGATCGACGAACGGACGGCCGAGATCCGGACCACCCTCCGCTAACGCGACGTTGGCACCGATGCCAAGGCTGATGGCGATGATGACAAGGGTGGTCTTAGCCATGACTGTTTACTCCTAGTTAAGAGCCAAGTTAGGTATGCGGTTCCGCTTTCCAAGACGCGTGATACAAGCGATGCCGCGACGCCACAGAGCGCGATGGCACGGCGCCTTGGACCGGATCGCACCTCGCCGTCCGTTCGACCGATCACCCGGCAATGTGCTCCCTTATGAGTTCGGTCCAGAGCGGCCGTCGGATACATGCTCACGTGGACGTGAACGATTTGAGGGCGCTGGAGTGCAGAGATTTGTTTGGTGGCGGTGTAACCGGGGCAACGGTTCGCCCGAATAATCCCTAGCGGCCCCATGTCGACAAGCGAACACGAGTTGAAGGAATTGATGACGGCGGGCCTTGACGGCGACGCTGCCGCGCACCGCGCCTTGCTCGAGCGGCTCAGCCGCCATCTGCGAGGCTACTATCGGCTGCGTCTTTCCAGTGTAGGAAGGGGGCCTTCTGAGGCGGAGGATCTGTTGCAAGAGGCGTTGATGGCAATCCATACTCGACGGCACACCTACGATCGGACTCAGCTTTTCACGCCGTGGGTGCACGCCATCGCACGCTACAAGTTGATCGATTACCTTCGTCGGACCAGGGTTGTAGGTCGCAACGTGCCGATAGACGACGCGAACGATGTTGTTTCAGCGTCCCATCCTAGTGATGTCGAGAGTTCCATCGATCTGCAGCGGCTGCTCAGCCGCCTTCCCCATCAGATGCGACAAGCTATCCAGGACGTGAAGCTGACAGGCTTCAGTGTCGCTGAGACCGCACATCGTACTGGCATGTCGGAATCGGCCGTAAAGGTCAATATCCATCGCGGATTGAGGGCTTTGTCTGCGGCGATCGCCTCGGAGGGTAAGTCATGAAGACCGACGATCTGATCGCAATGCTCAGCGCCAATGTTGAGGCAGTCGATCCGGGTCGGTTCCGGCGGGTGTTTGTCTTCGCCATAGCAGCCGGGGCTATCACGGTGATCGGTGTGACGCTGCTGACGCTGGGAAGCCGGGCCGACTTCCGCAGTCCGGCAGCGCTCGGCTTCGTCTTCACCAAGCTCCTGTTCGCGGTCGCGGTGTCGATGTTGGCGCTAGTCTATCTTGCCCGGCTCGCGCGGCCGGGCAGCAGACTGCCACTGCCGATGACACTTATCACCCTTCCGTTCGCAGGCATCGCCGCTCTGGCCGCGATCAGCCTCGGGGTGGCGCCCGCGGCGCATCGGCATGCAATGCTATTCGAGGGTGAGTGGCTCGAATGCCTGCTGTCGATCCCTATTCTCGCGATTATCCCGTTTGCGCTGATTGTCGGGGCGTTGCGGCAAGCCGCTCCGACGCACCTCAGAGGCGCCGGCGCACTCGCCGGCCTTGTTGCGGGCGGCCTCAGCGCCACCGGTTACGCCCTGCATTGCGTTGACGATTCGCTTCCGTTTGTCGCGATCTGGTACAGCAGCACGATCGTCCTTTGCACCCTCGGCGGCGCCGTACTCGGCCCTAGACTGCTACGGTGGTAGCGATTACATGGCCGGGTTGGCACCTACTGACACCATCAGCAGAGCTGGAGCGGGTTCCGACTCAAGTAAGCGACGCTGACCAGCCCATTGCGTCCGTGAAGTTCCACTTCGTGTTTCCACAACCAGGGCGCCACGTCCTCCGCTGATGGCACGCGGTCGAGTGCCGCTGCCGAGACGACAATTGACGCGCCCAACGTCTTCGTAAGCCGCTCAAGTCGCTCGGCGACGTTGACGGCATCGCCGAATACTGTGAACTCGTCGTGGTTGCCGCTGCTGATGATGCCACCGACCACCGGTCCGAAATGCAAACCAATCCCGGCGTCGAGAGCGGCCTTCCCATCCCTTTGACGTTGTCTCTTCCAACCGTCAAGTACCACTCCCAACCGCAGCGCACACGATAGCGCCTGTTGGGCATCGTTCGCCGCCGGGACAGGGTGGCCGAAAACCGCCATCACCCCGTCGCCGATGAATTTGTCGACTGTGCCACCCCACTCGAACACCAACCGGGTCACATGCTGCCGATACTCGATAAGCAGTTCGGCCAGATCATGTGGCGTCGCCGTCTCTGCGAACGTGGTGAATGACCGAAGATCGACGAAAATGACGGCGGCTTCCCGCCGCTCCAGCGCCGTCGAGAACGTACCCGTCTGCAGTCCCGCTACGACTCGCGGCGAGAAGAACCGGGATAGGCTGTGACGGCGCTGCTCACTCCTGATCGCCTGGCGAAGCAGGAGACCGTGATCGCGCGTCAGCAAAAACGCCACGAGCGTGGCAAAGCCAAAAGCCGCCACCAGCGCGCCCTCGCTCCAGTAGGGCGGCTGCGGCCCCGCGTCGACGCGATGATCGAATCCGTGCAGCACTGCCGTGACGACTAGCAGCGAAAGCCAACCGGCCACCACGATCATGGCAAAGACGACGACGAGACGAGGAGTGAGACGCAAGGCGACGTGGTGCAGAAGCAGAAAGGCGATCGCTAGTACCGGCGTTGTGAGTTTGTGCTCCAAGAGGCCTGAGGCGTCGAACAGATGCTTGTGAATGAGAGCCACGACGAGGGCCGCGTCGATGACGACGAACAATGTACCGGTCCAGGCAGGGCCGCGCCTGCCCAGAGCCAACGCCAGCGCTGCCGCCGTCGCAAGGGTGTAAGCGCCGAGGACGTTAGCATGAACGAGAAGATTACCGTGGGGTTCGCCAGCCAGGAGATTCGCAAGGAGGATCAACAGGACTGCGAGACGCAACCATGCAGACCGCGCCTCCCGACGCCAGCGTCGCTCCTCCCGCGAGATGGCGGGCTCAGTGGAGCCAAGACCAAGTCCGATCACTGAGAGCTTGCTTGTTATCATGCCAACCTCGTCCATAAGCCGATCGTGTCGAGAGCAGTGGTGCGACAAGCGGCGGATCGCCGAGCTTGCCGGCAAGGGCCGGTAGGTCAGCAAGGCAGGTTTGATGACGCCGCGCACCGCCTTGATCGGCGTCGTCCAGGCGCGCGCATCGCTCGGCCGCTACCTCGATTTCTACAGTCGCAAGCGGCCGCACTCGAGCCTTGACCGGCGCACGACCGATCACGCCTACTTCGGCGGCGCCGCCACCCTGGCGCGGGCAGCTTGAATTTTCGTCGCCGAGGTCTGCTCGGCAACACCAACCGGCGGAGGCTCCACTTATCCAACGTAGATTCCTGTCCAAACAAACCCGGCCACCGCTCCTGCTCCGGTATTCTCACCTTTCGATCATGCCGACCCGCTGCTCCGGGGATTCCGCCACCCTAGATTACTCTGCTGCAGGGCCCCAGACCGAAATCCGATTCACTTGTTGTGATGGGTGCCTTTGATACCAATCTGATTTAGGCAAGCTTGACGGCGCTAAGCGAGATCGGTCACTGCTGCTCATAGCGCATCCAGCGCGATCTTCGCCTTCAGCGCCGCATCGATCCTCCGTCTCGCCTTCCGAGTTGTTGGCCGCTCGGTCAAGTGTGGAACGGCCGCTTCCCCAACCAAACTCCTGATCCTGATCTCGGATTCCGCTTCAGGGCTTGCGGAGAACAAACACCGGAAGGGCGCCCCACCGACCGCTTGCCCCGGGCATGACACACTGGACCAAATACAGAAGCGTCAGAAACGACCGACCAATCCAGCCGTCCGGCACGTACCTCTTCATGAAGCCATTATCAACCAGCCGAAAACAATCGTATGTGTACTTGAATGGCCACTCCTGCCTTTCAAACCATTCTCTGGGCTGCGGCTCGTCGGGAGCGCGACTTGGCACGTCCGCGGACGCCAACGGCGTCGCCTCTCCCGGCCCATTCAACCGAAGCGTTTGCGCCAATCGAGCGAGCCGACCCTGTATCCCGGACCAGGGCCATTGATAAACCACAACAGCAATTCCGCCTGGCTTGAGCACGCGCCAGATTTCCAGCATGGCGGCCCTCTGAAACGTCGCCGGTATTTGATAGACGACGTGATTGCAAGTTACGGCATCAAAGACGGCGTCCTTGAAGGGCACGTTCGCCGCATCCCCAACGACATACTC
>CAYTFW010000214.1:0-8294 GCA_964437145.1 uncultured Rhizobiaceae bacterium | reverse complement strand
GCGCCCATGGTACTGCGGCTCAAGTCGCGGGAGAGTAGGTCGCCGCCAGGCCTTCTAAGTCCACCCCCCAACCCACACTCCGCTTCCTCACAACGACACACCCCGCGTGCGCAAGCGCACGCTAGACCATCCCCGCGGGATGGAGCAGCCCGGTAGCTCGTCAGGCTCATAACCTGAAGGTCGCAGGTTCAAATCCTGCTCCCGCAACCATCTCCCGCAACACAAGCCCGCCTCTCCAGGCGGGCTTTTGCGTTTATAGTCTCGCCGCACGGGTTCGCGGGAGCTGACATGCGCAACATCGGAGTCGATGCCGACCGGCTGTGGGCCGCGACCATGGAGATGGGCGAGATCGGCGCCACCGAGAAAGGCGGCTGTCACCGCCTGGCATTGAGCGACGAGGATCGCCGTGCGCGCGACCTGTTCGGCGCCTGGATGCGCGAGGCCGGTTGCGTGGTCACGGTCGACGGCATCGGTAATATCTTCGCCCGCCGCGAGGGCGCCGATTCGTCGCTGCCGCCGGTCATGGTCGGCAGCCATCTCGACACCGTGCCAATGGGCGGCAAGTTCGATGGACCAGCCGGCGTCATGGCGGGCGTCGAGTTGGTGCGCGCGCTCAACGACCATGGCGTGCGCACGAAGGCGCCGGTCGAGATTGTCGCCTGGACCAACGAGGAGGGCTCGCGCTTCTCGCCCTTCACCATGGGCTCCTCGGTCTTCGCCGGACAGCTTGACCTGAAGGACGCGCACGCCGCGCGCGACATCACCGATCCGCTGCATGGTCCCACCGTGGGCGAGGCGCTGCGCGCCATCGGCTACGAAGGCGACGCGCCGGTCGGCGGCCGTCGCCCGGCGTGTTACCTCGAGATGCATATCGAGCAGGGCCCGCAGATGGCCGACGAGGACCTGCAGGTCGGCATCGTCACCGGCTCCTTCCAGTCGCGCTACTTCGTGGCCACCATCACCGGCGAGCAGGCGCATGTCGGCCCCACGCCCATGGCCGGGCGGCGCGACGCGCTGGTGATCGCCTCCAGGCTGGTCCTGGAGATCGATCGTATCGGTCGCGCCTATGGTCCCGACGGCCGCTCCAACGCGCCGCATATCGAGCTCTTCCCCAATGTGCGCGGCGTGATCCCCGGCGTGGTCAAGCTCTCCTGCGATGTCCGTCATAGTGATGCGCGCAGCCTGCAGCGCATGGAGGAGGAGCTGCGCGCCTGCGCCGCCATCGTCGCGCGCGAGAGCCGCGCCACGATCGAGCTCGAGCGCTACTACGAATTCGGCCCGATCCATTTCCATCCCGACATGATCGCGCTCTTGCGCCGCATCACCGCCGAGCTGGGCTATCGTCATCGCGACATCCTTACCGTCGCCGGCCACGACGCGGTGCCACTCAACACGATCTGCCCCTCGGGCATGGTCTTCGTGGCCAGCCGCGCCGGCGGCATCAGCCACAACGAGAAGGAGTCGAGCACGCGGGAGGATCTCGCGGCCGGCGCCAACGTGCTGCTGCACGCCGTCCTGGCGCGTGCCGGCGTGGTCGACTGAGGAGTGTGAGACGATGAACCTGCGCAGCGAACCCGCACCCGAGGATCTCGAGGCCATCCGCCAGTGGTTCAAGCGGCTGTCCGATCACGTCCAGGCGGTCGACTACGAGGGCGCGCGGCCGATCTTCGCCGACGACATGATCGCCTTCGGCACCTTCACCGATTTCATGATCGGCCAGGACAAGGCCGAGCGCGAGCAATGGCGCAATGTCTGGGGCACGATCCGCCGCTTCCGTTGGCGGCTCGACGGTGTGCACGGCATCGTCTCGGCCGATCGCCTCACCGGCATCGGCATGGCGATCTTCGATTCCGACGGCTTCATGCCCGACGGCACGAAGTTCGACCGCCGCGGCCGCGCCACCGTCACCTTCGCGCGATCCAAGATCGGCGATCCCTGGGTGGCGACGCACACCCACATGTCGCTGTTCCGCGGCACGCCCGATCGCAGCCACGGTAGCTTCACCGGTCCATGATCGAACCCGAGCGGGGCTTCGCGATCGACGACACCGAGTATCGCTGGGGCACGTTGCTCAGCGATATCGCGGGCATGGGCGCGCTGCCGACTGAGATCGACTATCTGCATCGCGCCATGCCCTGCAGCTCAGCGTTCAGCTTTTCGACAGCAGGTGTACTGCTGTCGGCGCCGGCGCCGGACAGGCCGATCCTGCGGGTGACCTACGGGCTCGCCGCACCCCTGATCCTTCGCGCCTGGGTCGCCGCCTGGCTCGCCTCGACGCAGAAGCGCTTCGGCCCCGCCGAGATCATCCGGCACCAGGATGTCAGCGCTTTGCCCGATCCGAGCTCGGGCGTCCGGTGCTGGGCAAACTGGCATCGCCCGACGGTGAGCATCCACCTGTCAATCTATGGCGGCGTTCGCGGGCAGAAATCCGACCGCTCCCTGGGCGCACTCTCCGTCGCCTGGTCCGACACCGAGGCGGCTGCGTCGCCATTTGTGGCGGCCTGGCGCGCGGCGACGGCCGCGCTTGCCGAGGCCGCGCAATCGGTCCGCACGTTGCGGCGTTTCGACCTGCCCGAAGCGCTGGACGGCCCCACCAGCGATGCCGACGCGCTTGCCGCCAGCCGTGCGCTGTTCAGGAGGACACTACTGGCGACACCGCCGTCGATTGGCGAGCGGCTCAATCGTCAGTCGTTCGCGCTCTGGCAATCCGCGCTGAATGATCGATGGGCCTTGTCGACCTTGTGGGACACAACCCTGTTGGGCGATGCCCTCGTCACCTGGTTCGAAATGCACCCGGCGAAGGGTGGCGGTCACTCGGCGCTGGCAGTCGATCACTGGTCCGTGACGATGCCCTATGGCACGCCGGCGATCGTCGCCGCCGCGGCAGCGCTTAACACGCTACCGGGCGTGACTGTCGAAAAGTTCGAGGACTACGACACCTGATCAGGTGGCGCTGGTATCGACGCCGGTTTGACGATGCCCAGATCCTTCCGCACCGTATTCACTTCGTGTAGGCGGTTGAGCTCGCGCCGGCCATGCCTTCTTCGGACACGACCTGCGCCAGTCGTGCGTCGATCTCCCATTGCTCGAGAGTCTTGTTCTTTTTCTCCTCGCGCGAAAGCTCGCGTCTCTCGACCACATCCTGTCGGGGCAATGTCGTGTTGGATAGAAGGCGAGCCTGCGTTCTCAATCGCCGCCCTGGCGCCGTTCGACATTGGCTTTGATGTTGGCCAGGCCGATCGCGGCTTCCTCGTCGATGCGTCGGATCATGTCCTCGGTCGGCGCCTTGGGGCGCGCCGGGTTGACGACGGTGCGCGTGTAGCGCGTGCCTTGGCCTACCGGCTCGAAAGTGTAGCGCGCGATGATGCGGCCGATGAAGTTGGTGTCGGTCTCGGCCATCCATAGCTTGCCCGGCTCGCACTGCGTCACCCGCCAGTCGAGCTGGACCTCGCCGGTGCGCGTGCGCCACCGCTCGTGGAAGGTCTCGCCGGTCACCAGTGGGCGGTTCGCGGCGTCGATGCGGTGCGACGCCGCCAGCCATTCCGGCCAGGAGTTGGGATTGGACACGTAGTCCATCACCGCCTGTGGCGGCGCGTCGATCAGGATGTCGTGGCTGCGTTCGAAGGCGACCGTCTCGGGCGGCGGCTCGATCGCGCCCGTGCGCTCGACGATCAGCTTGTAGGCTTCCGGCCGGCGATGGGCGGCGAAGTTGAAGATCGTCGTCTTGTAGGTCTTGCCGGCGTCGAGATCGCAGCGATGCACGATCAGCTCGTCACCGACGCCCTGGGCGCGCGCCACCACCTTGCCCGACGGCGCGATGATCATGCTGTCGGCGACACCGGGCACGCCTTCCTCGGTGCCGCCCTTGGCGACGCCCACCACCCAGGTGCCGTTCTGGTAGGCGCCGGCCTGCATCGAGAGCTGGTTGTGGAACCAGGCGTGCTCGTCCTGCTCCGGCGCCGGTGGGTTATGAATCGGCGTGTTGTAGCCCAGCATCACCATCTCGACGCCCTGCAGGCCCATGACGCGATAGGTCTCGGGCCAGCGCCGGTCGTTGCAGATGCACATGCCCATGATGCCGCCGAAGGCGCGGCTCACCGGGAAGCCGAGATCGCCGACCTCGAAATAGCGCTTCTCCAGATGTTGGAATTGGCGTTGCGGCTCGTGCTCGGCGTGGCCCGGCAGATGCACCTTGCGGTACTTGCCGACGATGCGCCCGTCGCGCTCGACGAGGATCTGGGTATTGAAGCGCCTGATTCGGCCATCCTGCTCGGTGAGCTCGGCGTAGCCGAGGCTGAAGCCGATGCCCATCGCCTTGGCCTCGTTGAACAGCGGCGCCGTCTCGTTGCCCGGCATCTCGCGCTCGAAATAGGCGTCGATCTCGGCCTGATCGGTCATCCACCACCGCGGGAAGAACGTGGTCAAGGTCAGCTCGGGGAACACCACCAGCTCGCAGCCCATGCGCCGTGCCTCGTGCAGATGCGCGATCAGCCGCTCAACAACGTCGCGCCTGGTATGGCTCCTCTGGATCGGCCCCATCTGGGCCGCGCCGACGGTGAGATGACGGGACATGGGATTCCTCTAGCTCTGGGCCAGTTCGAGCATCAGGTCGAGCAGGATGGCGGCACCGGCCTCTATGTCGCCAGGATGGGTGAACTCCGCCACGTTGTGGCTGAGCCCCTTCACGCTCGGTACAAAGATCATGCCAGTCGGGCACAGCCGCGCCATCATCTGCGCGTCGTGGCCGGCGCCCGACGGAAGGCGCATCACGCTGCGGCCATGCGCGCGCGCCAGGCGCTCGACCCGCGCGATCATATCAGGGGCGAACTCGACCGGCTCGAAGCGCGCCAGGGTGCGGCGCTCGACGGTGCAACCCTCGGCGCGCGCGGCGTCGTCGATGAAGGCGAAGGCGCGCCGCTCGGCCTCCTTCAACAGCACCTCGTCGGTGTTGCGCAGGTCGAGGGTGAAGCGCGCCCGATTGGCGATGACGTTGATCAGGTTGGGCCGCAGCTCGATGGCGCCGACCGTGGCGACCTGCGCGCCACCCATGTCTTTGGTGAGCTGGCGCGCGAAGGTGCCGCAGAGGCCGGCGACATAGCCGGCGTCGTGGCGCAGTCGCATCGGCGTGGTGCCGGCGTGCGCCGAGGTCCCGGATACGGCGACTTCCGTCCACGAGATGCCCTGCACGCCGCTGACCGCGCCGATGGTGATGCCGGCCTCCTCGAGCACGGGCCCCTGCTCGATATGCAGTTCCACATAGGCGTGTGGGCGGATCGTGCCGGGCGTCATGGCGCCGCGATAGCCGATGCGCTCCAGCTCGTCGCCGACGCGCTTGCCCTCGTTGTCGGTGGCCGCCCAGGCCTCCCGCAGGCTCAATCCGCCGGCGTGCACCAGGCTGCCCATCATATCGGGCTGGAAGCGCGCGCCTTCCTCGTTGGTAAAGAAGGCGACACAGATCGGCCGCTTCGTCGTGATGCCCGCGGTGTCGAGTGCGCGGCAGACCTCAAGGCCGGCGAGCACGCCAAGGTTGCCGTCGAAGCGGCCGCCGGTGCGTACCGTGTCGATGTGCGAGCCGGTCATGACAGGCGCGCCGTCCTCGCGACCGGCGCGAAGGGCGAAGACGTTGCCAATGGCGTCGATGTGCACGGCGAGACCCTGCGCCCGCATCCAGGACACGACGAGATCGCGGCCGACCTTGTCTTCGTCGGTCAGCGCCAGGCGCGCGCAACCGCCACCGTCGATGGCGCCGACGCGCGCGAGGTCGGCGATGGCGGTGTGCAGATGAGCAAAGTCGAAGGTGAGCCCGGGCATCGCCGCAGTATCGGCGATGTGCGGGCCGGTCGCCTAGCGCCCCGACGACGCGCCGAGTTTGACTTCGCGCGAACCCTCGGACATGCTGCGCGCCAATCAGGGAAGCGGCGGCGCCGGACAATCGGCGCGGCTGAACAAAGGCCACCCCGGAAGGTGGCCGCGTAGGGAGACAATTCGCTCTGGCGGTTCGCGTATCTGGGACAGATGCGGGTCAAGCGGTGGCGTGGTAGCGTTTTTTTGATCCTGTCTATTTTCGGGACCGCGGCTATCGGGCGGTGAGTCTTCCTGCGAAGCGTTTGGGCTTCGATCAGGGAGGCAAGGCATGAGGAAGGTATTGGGGATCGTCGGGGCCGCTGTGGCGGCGCTCGCGATGGCGGTCGCGCCCGCTTCGGCTCAGGACAAGAGGGTCAGGATCCAGATGCAGTCGAGCTTCGCCGGCTCGCTGACGATCCTTGGCCCGAACGCCAACTACACCGTCGACACGATCCGGGCGATCAGCGGCGGCAGTATCGACATCAAGTTCTTCGAGCCCGGTTCGCTCGTGCCGCCGGGCCAGGCGTTCGACGCCGTCGCTTCGGGCTCGCTCGACGCGGCGTGGGCGACGCCGGGTTACTGGACCGGCAAGGACATCGCCTTCGCGGTGTTCTCGACCGTGCCGTTCGGTCCCGACACCGGCGAGTATCTCGCGTGGATGAAGTTCGGCGGCGGCGAGAAGATGATGCAGGAGCTGTACGCCAAGTACGGTATCCACTCGATGGTCTGCCACATGATCGCGCCGGAGGCGTCGGGCTGGTTCCGCAAGGAGATCAAGACGCTCGACGACCTGAAGGGCCTGAAGATGCGCTTCTTCGGCCTGGGCGCCAACGTCATGCAGAAGATGGGCGTGGCCACGCAGCTGCTGCAGGCCGGCGAAATCTTCCAGGCGCTGCAGCTCGGCACGATCGACGCCACCGAGTTCTCGATGCCGGCGATGGATCTGAGCCTCGGCTTCTACCAGGTGGCGAAGTTCTACTACTTCCCCGGCTGGCACCAGCAGTCGACCTTCGGCGACATGATCATGAACAAGGCCAAGTGGGACTCGCTGTCCGCGACGCAGAAAGCCCAGGTCCAGGCCGGATGCGACGCCACGACCCTTCGCGGCATCGCCCTCTCCGAGTTCGCCCAGGCCGAGGCGATGACGGAGCTGCAGAAGAAGGGCGTGCAGTTCATGACCTGGAACAAGCAGTTCCTCGACGCCTACCGCAAGGCCTGGGAAGAGGTCGCGGCGGAGCAGGCGGCCAAGAGCCCGGAGTTCAAGAAGGCCTGGGACTCGCTGGTCAAGTTCCGCGCCACCTATGAGCCCTGGCGTCAGCGCGGCTACCTGCGCGACTGATCCGGCCGCGGGGCGGCGCCGTCAGCGACGTCGCCCCGTCGCCGAGCGGAGTGTGCAAGCGCGTCCGTGCGGAAGACGGTTGAATCCGCTCCGCCGGGCAAGAGAGTGCGAGGGGGAAGGGCATGGCGGCGTTGTTGTCGTTCAGCGAATGGGTCGACGCGGCCCTCAAGCGGATCGCCGAGTTTTTTGGCTGGCTCTTCCTCGCCCTCGTGGCGGTGATCTGTATCGATATCGTGACGCGAAAGGCCGGCTACCAAATCCCCGGATTCGGCTCGACGCCGATCCAGGAAATGGAGTGGCACCTGCACGGCGCGCTGTTCCTGTTCTGGCTGGGCTACGCCTACGTGCGCAACGTGCATGTCCGCATCGACGTGTTCACGGGCCACCTGCCGGCGCGGCGGCAGGCCTGGCTCGAGGTGATCGGCGTCGTGCTGTTCGCGATGCCCTACTGCCTGGTCGCGACGTGGTTCGCCTACAAGTTCGCGCTGGTTTCGTTCATCCAGAACGAAAGCTCCGACGCGCCCAACGGCCTGCCCTACCGCTGGATCATCAAGTCGTGCCTGTTCCTCGGGCTGGCGCTGCTCTGCGCGGCGGTGCTGTCGGTATTGAGCCGACGCCTCGTCTTCCTCTTCGGTCCGCCCGCGCTCGCCGAGAAGGCGATGCCGGCGCCGGCCGCGCACTGACCGTCACCGATCCCGGGAGAATCAGGCCATGATGGAGTGGATCGGCGACCATCTCGCCGTGCTGATGTTCCTCGCGCTCACCGTGATCATGTTCAACGGCTACCCGGTGGCGTTCGTGCTGGGTGGTGTCGCGTTGGGCTTCGGTGTGCTGGGCATTGTCTTCGACGTGTTCAACGCCGCGCAGTTCCAGGCGCTGATCCCGCGCATCTGGGGTCAGGCGGTACAGAATCCGACGCTGATCGCGGTGCCGATGTTCGTCTTCATGGGCACCGTGCTCGAACGCAGCGGCGTCGCCGACGAGCTGCTGAAGGCGCTTCAAGTCCTGACTCGACGCATCCCTGGTGGCCTCGCCATGTCGGTAACCCTGATGGGCACGATCATGGCGGCGACCACCGGCATCGTCGGCGCCTCGGTGATCATGCTGACCC
>CAYTFW010000213.1:0-8340 GCA_964437145.1 uncultured Rhizobiaceae bacterium | reverse complement strand
TCCCCGCGCAGGCGGGGAGAAGGTGCCGAGCGCAGCGAGGCGGATGAGGGGCTTCCTCGCACAACGACCAATGTCGTTGTTGTCGAGACTCCGCGAAGCCCCTCATCCGCCCTTCGGGCACCTTCTCCCCGCCTGCGCGGGGAGAAGGGAAGAGGACGAGAGCTTGCGTGACCACCGCGCTGTTGCGTAGCCTCGCGCGCGACAACGAGGGAAGGAAACGAGCGATGGCGGCGAGCGCGGGCAAGGTCGGCGAGGTCAGGGTCAAGGCCGACCGGTTGACGGCGTATATCCGGGCGATCTGCGAGACGGACGGCAGCGAGTCCGGCGAGGCGAAGATCGTCGCCGAGAATCTGGTGCTAGCCAACCTCTACGGCCACGACAGCCACGGCGTCGGCATGATCCCGCGTTACATCGAGAACACCCGCTCGGGCAACTGCAAGCGCAACTGGCACGCCCGCATCGTCGTCGACAATGGCGCGGTGATCACCGTCGACGGCGGCAAAGGCTACGGCCAGGTGGTCGCCGGCGAGGCGATGGATTTCGGCATCGAGCGCGCCCGGCAGTTCGGCGTCTGCGTCGTGGGCCTGCGCAACTGCCACCATATCGGCCGTATCGGCGCCTGGGGCGAGCGCTGCGCCGATGCCGGCATGGTCTCGATGCACTACGTCAACGTGCACGGCCACAAACCGCTGGTGGCGCCGTTCGGCGGCGCCGAGGCGCGCTTCTCGACCAATCCCTATTGCTGCACCGTGCCGGGCGAGAACGGTCAGCACATCGTGCTCGACTTCGCCACCAGCCAGGTCGCCATGGGCAAGGTGCGCGTCGCCTACAACAAGCGCGAGGAGATGGAGCCCGGCCTGCTGATCGACCACGAGGGCAACCACACCAACGATCCCGGCGTGATGTGGGGCAACGGGCCGTTCGGCGCCATCCTGCCCTTCGGCCTGCACAAGGGCGGCGGCCTGGCGGTGATCTGCGACATCCTGTCGGGCGCGCTGACCGGCGGCATGACAGCGACGCCGGAGACCACCAAGGGTCCGCCGGGCGACATCGTCAACAACATGCTGTCGGTGATCATCGACCCGTCGAAGCTGGGCGGCGAGAGCATCTGGCGCAAGGATTCGCAGGACTTCGTCGCCTGGGTGAAATCGGCCAAGCCGCAGCCCGGCGTCGATCAGGTGCTGACCCCGGGCGAGCCGGAACGGGCGCGGCGCACCGACCGGCTGGCCAAGGGCGTGCCGGTCGACGAGACCACCTGGGGCCAGCTGCGCGACATCGCGCGACTGGTCGGCCTGAGCGACGCCGAGATCGGCCGCCTGACCGGCCTCTGATCACGAAACGATGACGATGCGCGCGAAGCCGGGTATTATCTGGACATTGGGGTGATCCCCGCCGGGGCTCCGCCGCACCGGCAGGGCGACAGTCGAGAGGAGAGGATCGATGCTTCGTAAACTGGCGATCGTCTTCGGCGCCATTGGCGCCATGGCGATCTCGGGGGGGGCCCAGGCGCAGGGCTTCAGGCTGTGCAACCTGTCCTCGGTCGACATCGAGGTGGCCAAGGCGCTGAACACGGGCAACAAGAACCCGCAGGGCGGCCACATCATCATTTCAGAGGGCTGGTATAAATTCGCCAAGGGTCAGTGCGCGACGCTGTGGAGCGGCAAGCTCCAGTACCGCTACTATCTGCTCTACGGCCAGAACAAGGACGTGAACAAGGAGTGGAAGGGCGACATTCCGATCTGCGTCAGCCGCCAGCCCTTCACCATCACCTCCGACCTGTGCCCGCCGGATAAGTACCGGCGCATGTTCTTCCAGGTCGACACCGGCGACAACGAAGGCTGGACGCAGAACCTGCGCGACTAGCCGCGCCTGCCGAGTCTTCGCGCGAAGCTACCTTCCCCCGGAGGGGGAAGGTAAGATTCATGTCACCGTCTCGGGATTCATCACCCGGATCGGCTTGCCGTCGAGCCAGGCCAGCATGTTCTCGATCGCGTCGGCGTAGAACGCCCGGAACGCCGGCTCGACGACGTAGCCCAGATGCGGCGCCAGCACGACGTTGTCGAGGCTGGTCAGCGGGTGGCCCGGCCGCATTGGCTCGACGTCATAGACATCCAGCCCGGCCGAGGCGATGTGGCCGCTCTTCAGCGCCGCGATCAGCGCCGCCTCCTCGACGATCGGGCCGCGCGAGGTGTTCACCAGGACCACGCCCTTCTTCATCTTGGCGATATCAGCCGCGCCGATCAGGCCGCGCGTGCGGCCGCTCAGGATCAGGTGGATGGTGATCACGTCGGAACTCGCCAGCAGCTCGTCCTTGGAAACCAGCTTGGCGCCATGCTCGGCCGCCTTCTCCGCCGTGAGGTTCTGGCTCCAGGCGACGACCTCCATGCCGAAGGCCTTGCCGTAGCCCGCGACGCGCGAGCCCAGCTTGCCCAGGCCCAGCACGCCCAGCCGCTTGCCCTCGAGCGCGAAGCCCATCGGCAGGCCCTTGTGCCAGCCGCCCTTGCGCACCAGCCGGTCGCCCGCCGTGACGTGGCGCACGGCGTCCATCAGCACCGCCCAGGTCAGCTCAGCGGTCGGCGCGCTGGAGCCGCCGGTGCCGGTGTTGCTGACCGGAATGCCGCGCGCGGTCAGCGCCGCGAGATCCATGCTGGGCGCGCGCGCACCGGTGAGGATGACGAATTTCAGCTTGGGCAGCTGGTCGATCAGCGCCTTGGGAAACGGCTGGCGCTCGCGCATCAGCAGCACGGCGTCGAACGCGGCCAAAGCCTTGGCCGCCTCATCCGGGCCGCCGAGATGTCGATCGAATGCCGTCACCTCGACACCGCGCTGGCGCAGCCTGTCCCAATCGCCATAGGCCAAGGCGACCTCCTGATAGTCGTCGAGGATGGCGAGTTTCATCGGCGTGGTCCTTCTGGGTCATGCCATGGATTGAGCAGCGCGACACCGGTCGGCTCGAAGTCCTGGACATTGCGCGTGACCAGCTTGAAGCCGTGCACGATCGCCGTCGCCGCGATCAGCGCATCGCGTTCACCCCGCGGATCGGGCACGTGCAATTGCGCGCACCGCCGCGCCACCTCGGTATCGACCGGGAGGATGCGGTGCTCGAAACGCGGCATCACCTGAGCGTCGATCCAGGCGCGCAGGGTAGCGCCTTGGGCGGCGTCCCGGCGCGCGACCAACAAGGCGCCCAGCTCGATTTCCAAGACGGAGATCGCCGACAGGTAGAAGCTGTCGGTCGGGATCGCGCTGGCCCATGTCCACACGCGGCGATCCGCCTTGTCCGGCCGCCTGAGTTCCGACAGCACGTTGGTGTCGAGCAGGAACATTACGCCAGATCGGCCGGCTTGAAGATGCCCCCGCCCATGCGCGGCGGATCGAAGTCGAAGTCGCCCGGTTCCTTCTGCGCCAACGCCTCGGCAAGACTCATCCCGCCACCGGCCAAGCGCTGGTAGTCCTCGATCGTCAGCAGGACGTGGGCCGGCCGGCCGCGATCGGTGATGAAGACGGGCCCCCGCTTCGCCGCCTTCTTGGCGCGACTTGTATCCTGGTTGAACTCGCGGCTGGTCAGGGTGGTGGTGGGCACGGGGGGCTCCGCAGACGGTTATGTCAGTATATGTAGATACATTGCTACATTTCAAGCGGCCCACAGACATGCCGCACCGTCCCCCCCCCCCTCGACGATGACGTGCCGAGCCGCGACGCGTTCACTCCGGCTTGAGGTTCTTCTCGCGGATGGTCTTACCCCAGATCTCCTGCTCCTTGCGCTGGAAGTCGGCGAATTCCTGCGGCGAGCTGGCGATGACTTCCATGGCGAACTGGTCGACGAACTTCTTGGTCACCTCGGCGCTACGCGCCGCCTTGGCCAGCTCGGCGTTCATGCGATCAATGATCGGCTTGGGCGTGCCGGTGGGCGCGTAGACGCCCCACCACGCATAGGACGGCGGCGCCTTGACGCCCTGCTCGATCAGGGTCGGCGTGTCGGGCAGCACCGAAGTGCGTTTTTCGCCGGTCACCGCCACCGGCCGCAGCTTGCCGGCGGCCATGTGCGGCATGATCGCCGCCAGGCTGGAGATCGCCATGTCGGTGTGGCCGGCCAGCGCGTCGGCCAGCAGCGGACCACCGCCCTTGTAGGGGATGATGTTCATCTCGTAGCCGTTGTCGATCTGCATCTGGTTGAGCAGCACCAGCGCCTGGCTCGCGGCGAGCACGCTGAAGGCCAGCTTGCCAGGCTTCTTCTTGGCGTCGGCGATGACGTCGGCGAAGGTCTTGTAGGGCCGGTCGGGATGCACGCCGATGCCCTGTGGCGTCCGACCGATCAGCATGACGTTGGTCAGCTCGCTGTCCTTGTAGGGCAGGTCGGGCGTGAACAGCGGATTGAGGATGTGGTTGTCGAACACGACGAGCCAGGTCTGGCCGTCGGGCGGTGCCTTGGCGGCGATGCTGGCGCCGACCACGCCGGTGCCGCCCGGCTTGTTGTCGATCATGATGTTCCAGCCCAGCGTCGACTGAAGCTGCGCCGCCAGGATGCGCGCCACCGGATCGGTCGACCCGCCCGGCGGGAAGGGCACGACGAAGCGCAGCTGGCCCTTGGGCCAGTCGCCGGTCTGCGCCCGCAATACCGCCGGCGCCGCCACACCCATCGCCGCGACCGCTCCCAGCAGCGTGCGCCGCTGTAGTGGATTCCTGTTGTCCGTAGTCATTGCCCTGTCCTCCCTGTGCCCGTCTGCCCTCGGGCGAATCCGGCCGGTTGGTCGACCTTGATGCGGTTATCCTTCACGACCTCGCCCCAGCGCAAGCCGGGGATACGGCAGACGCCTGCGTCGTATACTGACGGCATGGCAGGCTCCCTGGTTTCCATCACCATCGGTTTCGTCGTGCTCGCCGTCGTCTTCGGCGTGATCGAGCGGCTGTTCCCGGCGCTGCGCCAGCCGATCGTGCGGCCGGGCTGGTGGACCGACCTCGGCTACTGGATCTTCACCCCGTTGGTGACGCGCGCGGTCACACGGGTGGCGCTGATCGTGGCGGTCGTGCCGGTTCTGCTGCTCGCCGGCCAGGGTCTCGACCCCGAGCGCATAGCCCGGGGCTTCGGGCCGCTGTCGCGCCAGCCGCTCTGGCTGCAGGCGATCGAGATGATCGTGCTGGGCGACTTCCTGGGCTACTGGGTGCATCGCTGGTTCCACAGCGGCTGGCGCTGGCGCTTTCACGCCATCCACCACAGCTCGACGCATCTTGATTGGTTGGCTTCAGTCCGCCTGCATCCACTCAACGACGTCACCAACAAGCTGGCCGTCGCCCTGCCGCTGGTGGGGCTGGGCTTCTCGCCGGCCGCCACCGCGGCGATCGTGCCATTCCTGACGCTCTACGCCATCCTGCTGCACGCCAATGTGAACTGGAGCTTCGGCCCTTTACGCAAAGTGATCGCCAGCCCGGCCTTCCATCGCTGGCATCACACCTCGGCCGAAGAGGGCCGCGACCGCAACTTCGCCGGCCTGCTGCCGTTGTGGGACATCCTCTTTGGCACCTTCTGGCTGCCCGACCGTCAGCCCACGGTCTTCGGCGTCGAAGACAAAGTGCCGACGCACCTGCCCGGCCAGTTGCTGTGGCCCTTCCGTCGCGCACGCTAGCGCTCCACAATCAGCCGTTAGTGCACCGCCTGTCATCCCGAGCGAAGCGAGGGATCTAGGTCGCTTTAGAGATCCCTCGCTTCGCTCAGGATGACAGTGACGCTCGGGAAATCGGCCGCCGTCTTTTTCGAGCGGCAAGCAATCGGGGGAACGCCGGCATGGATTCGATCGCGCTTGCCTTCACGCCGCGCTACGTGGTGTTCACGCTCGCCGTCCTGGCGACGCTCGTCTTCCTGGTCCTGTCCTTCGTCTATCCCGGCTTCCTGGTGCTGTTCCTGATCGCCGCCGTGCTGACCGGTGTCGGCGTGCACGACGTCGTGCAGAAGAAGAGCAGCATCCTGCGCAACTATCCGATCGCAGCCCACATCCGCTTCCTGCTCGAGGAGATCCGCCCCGAGATCCGCCAATACTTTCTGGAGAGCGACACCGACGGTTCGCCGTTCAACCGCGAGAAGCGCTCGATCGTCTACCAGCGTGCCAAGGGCCAGCTCGACAAGCGCCCTTTCGGCACGCAGCTCAACGTCTACGGCGACTCTTTCGAGTGGCTCAATCATTCGATCGTCGCGCGCCACCCGTCGACCGAGCCGTTCCGCATCTCGATCGGCGGGCCCGACTGTGCACAGCCCTACTCCGCTTCGGTGTTCAACATCTCGGCGATGAGCTTCGGGTCGCTCAGCGCCAACGCGATCCGCGCGCTCAACACCGGCGCCAAGAAGGGCGGCTTCTATCACGACACCGGCGAAGGCGGCTTCAGCCCCTATCACAAGGAGAATGGCGGCGACATCGTCTGGGAGATCGGCAGCGGCTATTTCGGCTGCCGCAACCCCGACGGCACGTTCAGCGAGGAACGCTTCCGCGAGACCGTGGCCGCGCCGCAGATCAAGATGATCGAGATCAAGCTGTCGCAGGGCGCCAAGCCCGGCCATGGCGGCGTGCTGCCCGCGGCGAAGGTATCGCCCGAGATTTCCGTCACGCGCGGCGTGCCGCAGGGCCAGGACTGCGTTTCGCCGCCCTACCACTCCGCCTTCTCGACGCCGCTGGAGATGATGGCGTTCATCAAGAGGCTGCGCGAGCTGAGCGGCGGCAGGCCGGTCGGCTTCAAGCTGTGCATCGGCCATCCCTGGGAGTTCCTGGCGATCTGCAAGGCGATGATCGAGACCGGCATCTATCCCGACTTCATCGTCGTCGACGGCGCCGAGGGCGGCACGGGCGCCGCGCCGCTGGAGTTCCTCGACCATATCGGTACGCCCCTACGAGAGGGCCTGCTGTTCGTGCACAACGCGCTGGTCGGGCTGAACATCCGCGACCGCATCCGGATCGGCGTCGCCGGCAAGATCACCTCGGCTTTCGATATCGCGCGCGCCATGGCGCTGGGCGCCGATTGGTGCAACGCCGCGCGCGGCTTCATGATGGCGGTGGGCTGCATCCAATCGCAGAGCTGCCACACCGATCGCTGCCCGACCGGCGTGGCGACGCAGGATCCGATGCGCCAGCGCGCGCTCGACGTGCCCGACAAGGCCGAGCGCGTCTATCGCTTCCACGCCTCGACCTTGAAAGCGCTCGCCGAGGTGGTGGCGTCGGCCGGCCTCGACCATCCCAGCCAGCTGGGGCCGCGCCACTTCTCGCAGCGCATCGCGCCCAATAAGGTCAAGAGCTTCGACCGGCTGTACCGCTTCCTCGAGCCGGGCGAGATCCTGCGCGGCACCAACGACCCGCGCTACATCGCGCCCTGGCGCATGGCGCGCGCCGACAGTTTCGCGCCGGCGCCGTGATACGCCGGCGTGCTTTCACCGGCACGGCGTGCGGCCTGCTGCTGGCCGGCACCGCCCCGGCGAAGGCGCAGCCGGCATGGACGAGGCTGCCGCCGACACCCGAGCCGCCGCCGCCGACCACCAGCGGGCGGCTGCGGATCGGCGACGTCGAACTCTATCACGCGGTGTTCGGCGACGTCGAACCCGTGCTCCTGCTGCATGGCGGCATGGGCCATTCAAACTACTGGGGCCACCAGGTCGCCGCGCTGGCGCAGCGCCATCGCGTGATCGTCCTCGACGCCCGCGGGCATGGCCGCAGCACGCTGTCGCCGCGGCGGATGTCGTATCGGCTGCTCGCCGACGACGTCGTGGGTGTCCTCGACGCGCTGAGGATTCGCCGCGTCGCGATCGCCGGCTGGAGCGACGGCGGCATTGTCGGGCTCGACCTCGCGATGCGCCTGCCCGACCGCGTCGACAGGCTCTTCGCCTTCGGCGTCAACTTCAACCTGCAGGGATTGCGACCGCAGGGCGCGCAGAGCGCCACGTTCACGCAGTATGCCGAGCGCTGCCGTCTCGACTATGCCGCGATGTCGCCGGCGCCGGCGAACTGGCAGCGCCTGCTCGACGATCTGCGCCGGATGTGGGGCTCGAGCCCGACCTGGACGCGCGCCGACCTCGCGCGTATCAGCGTGCCCACGACGATCGTCGGCGCGGAGCATGACGAGATCATCGGTCGCGAGCACACCGGGGAACTGGCGGTCGCCATCCCCGGCGCGCGGCTGGTCATGCTGCCCGGCGTCAGCCATTTCGCGATGCTGCAGGATCCGGCGCGCTTCAACGCCGAGCTGGCGGCGTTCCTGCGTCCGTAGAGCATCGAGCGGTCAATCAGACGCGCCTGTCATCCCGAGCACAGCGAGGGTGTGGATTCACGTTTGAAGTGCAACAGGTGATCGAAGAAGACTTCG
>CAYTFW010000212.1:0-8344 GCA_964437145.1 uncultured Rhizobiaceae bacterium | reverse complement strand
CCTCATCCGCCTCGCTTTCGCTCGGCACCTTCTCCCCGCCTTCGCGGGGAGAAGGGAAGGGGGCATCGCCCCTCACGACCATTCCTCCACCAACGCGTCCGCCGACGGCGCGAATTCCCCGAGGTCGATTGGCCGGGCGTTGGGCAGGTGGATGTCTCCGTGGGTGGAGATCACGGCCAGGCCGCCGCCCTTCATGTGCTCACGCAAGGTGAGGTGCAGGGCGGCGCGGGAGGGTTCATCCAAACCAGAAGCGGGTTCGTCGAGCAGCCAGATCGGCGCGCCGCTCAGCATCACCCGCGCCAGCGCGGCGCGGCGGCGCTGGCCGGCGGAGAGGTAGCGGCCGGGCCGGTCGGCGATGGGGGTTAGGTCGAACCGGTCAAGGGCGTGGTCGAGGCTGTCCAGCCGGCCTTTGCGCAGAAGCTGGGCACCGGCGAGAGACTCGCGCACCGTGAGGTCGGGCTTGATCGCGTCGGCATGGCCCAGCCAGGCCAGCGCCAGGCGCCAGGCCTCGGGCTGCTCGGAGACCTCGACCCCCGTCCAGGTCAGGCTGCCGCGCAGGCGCGGGGTCAGCAGCGCCAGCAGGCGCAGCAGGCTGGATTTGCCCGAGCCGTTGCGGCCGGTCAGCAGCAGCGCCTCGCCCTGCTCCAGGCCGAAGCCCAGGCCGGTGAAGACCAGTCGCCCGCCGCGGCGGCAGGCGAGGTTTTCGGCGTGGAGGGCGGGCATGCGGCGAGGTGGCTCTG
The DNA here is from genome assembly GCA_964437145.1 of uncultured Rhizobiaceae bacterium. Classification (GTDB taxonomy): domain Bacteria; phylum Pseudomonadota; class Alphaproteobacteria; order Reyranellales; family Reyranellaceae; genus JAFAZJ01. Next base: position 7,604 of record CAYTFW010000212.1, on the reverse strand, counting down.
GCCGTGGATCGGAGCGTGGGTCGAGGGCTGTTTCTAGCACGCCATTCCTGTCGCCAAGCGCCCGAAAAAGCTTCGGGAATCGGACCCGCATGGTATAGTTCCAGACCGTTTTCCGCGCCGGTCGCGAAGCGGTCCCGATCCCCTCCCAGGGATCCTCAACGACGTCATACGGGCGGTCATTTCGACCATGAAACTCACGATTGAACGGGCCGCTTTGCTGAAGGCTCTGGCCCATGTGCAGAGTGTTGTCGAACGGCGCAACACCATCCCGATCCTCTCCAACGTCCTGCTCAACGCCCAGAAGGGCAAGCTGACGCTCTCGGCCACGGACATGGATCTGGCGGTGACGGAAGCGGTCGACGCCACGGCCGCCAAGACCGGATCGGTCACGGCGCCGGCGCACACCATGTACGAGATCGTGCGCAAGCTGCCTGACGGCTCGCAGGTCGAGATCGAGACCGGCGCCAACAGCGATCTGACCATCCGCGCCGGCCGCTCGCGCTTCACCCTGCAGTGCCTGCCGGTGAGCGATTTCCCTGTCATGAACGAAGGCGACCTGCCGCACAAATTCCAGCTCGCCGCCACCGACCTCAAGCGCGTCGTCGACCGCACGCGCTTCGCGATCTCCACCGAGGAGACGCGCTACTACCTCAACGGCATCTATTTCCACGCTGCCAAGTCGAACCAGACCGACGTGCTGCGCGGCGTCGCCACGGATGGCCATCGCCTGGCGCGCGTCGAGCTGCCGCTGCCCAAGGGCGCCGGCGAGATGCCCGGCGTGATCGTGCCGCGCAAGACGGTGGGCGAGCTGCGCAAGCTGATCGAGGAGTCCGACGCGCTGGTCGACATCGAGCTGTCGGAGACCAAGATCCGCTTCGCCTGCGGCCAGATCGTGCTGACCTCAAAGCTGATCGACGGCACCTTCCCCGACTACGAGCGGGTGATCCCGGCCGGCAACGACAAGGAGCTCACGGTTCCCTGCAAGGAATTCGAGTCGGCGGTCGATCGCGTCTCGACGATCTCCACCGAGAAGTCGCGCGCCATCAAGCTGGTGCTGGGCAAGAACGGGCTCACCTTGTCGGCCACCAGCCCGGACGCCGGCAGCGCCACCGAGGAGCTCGAGGTCGTCTACGACAACGCGCCGATCGAGATCGGATTCAATTCCCGCTACCTGCTGGATATCACCCAGCAAATCGGCGGCGGCGACGCGCGCTTCCTGATGTCCGACGCCGGCTCGCCCACCATCGTGCGCGACGCCGCCGACGACAGCGCGCTCTACGTGCTCATGCCGATGCGGGTATGAACGGCGGCGCGGTCCACGCTCTCGCCCGGTCGTCCGCATCCGCTCCGCCGCCGATGTCGGCGGCCATCGCTGGTGCCATGGTTATCAGGCAATTGCGGCTCACGGAGTTCCGCAACTACAGCCGCCTGCGATTGGAGCTCGAGGCCCAGCCGGTGCTGCTCACCGGCGACAACGGCGCGGGCAAGACCAATCTGCTCGAGGCGGTCTCCTTCCTCACACCCGGCCGCGGCCTGCGCCGCGCTCGGCTGGACGAGGTCGGCCGGCGCGCGCGCGATGGCGAGAGCGCCGCGGCCGCGCCCTGGGCGGTGGCCGCGACGCTCGACCTGCCGGAGGGCCGCGTCGCCATCGGCACCGGGCTGGAGGCGGCGACCAACGGCGATAGCGAAGGCACCGCGATGCGCCGCACCGTGCGCATCGACGGCCGCACCGCGCAAAGCCAGCTGGCGCTGGGCCAGCACGTGGTGGCGATCTGGCTGACGCCGCAGCTCGACGGGCTGTGGACCGGCGGACCGGGCGATCGCCGCCGCTTCCTCGACCGCATGGTCGCGGCCTTCGATCCGAATCACGCCAGCAGCGTCGCCGCTTACGAGCAGGCGATGCGCCAGCGCGCGCGGCTGCTGGCCGAGGGCAAGCTCGACCCGCATTGGCTCACCGCGCTCGAGGACACCATGGCGCGCCACGGCGTGGCGCTGAGCGTCGCGCGGCTCGATCTGGTGGCCCGCCTCGATCAGGCGGCGCGGCTGGGCGTCGGGCCGTTCCCGCGCGCGGCGCTGTCGCTATCGGGCGAGGTCGAGGGCTGGATCGCCGGCATGGCCGCGCTCGACGCCGAGGACCGGCTGCGCGACCGGCTGGCGGCGCAACGCAGGATCGACGCCGAGGCCGGCGCCACGACCATTGGGCCGCACCGCTGCGACCTTGTGGTGCGCCATCTCGATCGCGATATACCGGCGGCGCAGGGCTCGACCGGCGAGCAGAAGGCCGTGCTCGTGGCGATCGTGCTGGCGCATGCGCGGCTGGCCGCGATCGCGCGCGGACGGCCGCCGCTGCTTCTGCTGGACGAGATCGCCGCGCATTTGGACGCGACCAAGCGGGCGGCCTTGTTCGACGAGATCGAGGCGCTGGGCTCGCAGGCCTGGATGACCGGCACTGACGCCGAATTGTTCTCAACCCTGCGCGGGCGCGCGCAGTTCTTCCGCGTGGCTTCGGGCGACCTCTCGCCGGGCTGACGCGACGGATAGGATCATGAGCGATAACACGGACGACACGCCGCGACCGGAGGTCGTGGACAACGGCGAGGATTACGACGCCGATTCGATCAAGGTGCTGCGCGGGCTCGACGCCGTGCGCAAGCGGCCGGGCATGTATATCGGCGACACCGACGACGGCACCGGCCTGCACCACATGGTCTACGAGATCGTCGACAACGCCATCGACGAGGCGCTGGCCGGCTGGTGCGATCTCGTCGAGGTCACCTTGCAGGGCGACGGCACCGTCATGGTGCGCGACAACGGCCGCGGCGTGCCTGTTGGCATCCATAGCGAGGAGCAGGTCTCGGCGGCGCAGGTGATCTTCACCCAGCTGCACGCTGGCGGAAAGTTCGACCAGAACTCCTACAAGGTCTCGGGCGGCCTGCACGGCGTGGGCGCCGCCGTCGTCAACGCGCTGTCGGAGAAGCTCGAGCTGCGCATCTGGCGCGACGGCAAGGAGCACTTCATGCGCTTCCGGCTGGGCGATCCGGAAAGCGATCTGGTCGTGGTCGGCGACGCGCCGGAGGGCAAGCGCGGCACCGAGGTGGTGTTCCAGCCCTCGCCGGCGACCTTCACCAAGATTGACTTCGACTTCCCCACCTTGGAGCATCGCCTGCGCGAGCTGGCGTTCCTGAACTCCGGCGTGCGCATCCTGCTGACCGACGCGCGCGGCGTCGAGCCCAAGGTCGTCGAGCTCTACTACGAGGGCGGCGTCGAGGCCTTCACGCGCTATCTCGATCGCAACAAGCAGGCGCTGGTCACGCCGATCTCGATCAAGGGCGAGAAGGAGGGCATCACGGTCGAGGTGGCGATGGAGTGGAACGACTCCTACCACGAGACCATGCTGTGCTTCACCAACAACATCCCGCAGAAGGATGGCGGCACGCATCTCGCCGGCTTCCGCGCCGCGCTCACGCGCAGCGTCAACAAGTACGCCGAGGAAAGCGGCATCGCCAAGAAGGAGAAGGTCGCGCTGTCGGGCGACGACATGCGCGAGGGCCTGACCTGCGTGCTCTCGGTCAAGGTGCCCGATCCCAAGTTCTCCTCGCAGACCAAGGAGAAGCTGGTCAGCTCCGAGGTGCGCCCGGTGGTCGAGACCGTCGTCGGCGAGAAGCTCTCGGAGTGGTTCGAGGAGCATCCCGGCGAGGCCAAGCGCGTCGTGTCGAAGGTGGTCGAGGCGGCCGCCGCGCGCGAGGCGGCGCGCAAGGCGCGCGAGCTCACACGGCGCAAGGGCGCGCTCGACATCTCCTCGCTACCCGGCAAGCTGGCGGATTGCCAGGAGCGCGACCCGGCGCTCTCCGAGGTCTTCCTGGTCGAGGGCGATTCGGCCGGCGGCTCGGCCAAGCAGGGCCGCAACCGCGCCAACCAGGCGATCCTGCCCTTGCGCGGCAAGATCCTCAACGTCGAGCGCGCGCGCTTCGACCGCATGCTGTCGTCACAGGAGATCGGCACGCTGATCACGGCGCTGGGCACCGGCATCGGCCGCGACGATTTCGACATCGGCAAGCTGCGCTACCACAAGGTCATCATCATGACCGACGCCGATGTCGACGGCAGTCACATCCGCACCCTGCTGCTGACCTTCTTCTATCGCCAGATGCCCGAGCTGATCGAGCGCGGCCATCTCTACATCGCCCAGCCACCGCTCTACCGCGCCGCGCGCGGCAAGTCGTCGACCTATCTGAAGAACGACCGCGCGCTGGAGGACTACCTGATCGACGGCGGCACCGACGGCGCCCTGCTGACGACCGGCGACGGCGCGCAGATCACCGGCGCCGATCTGCGCCGCACCGTCGACATCGCGCGTTCGGTCGCCAATCTGATCCAGCCGCTCGCGCTCAGCCGGCGCGTCACCAGCCAGCCGGTGATCGAGCAGGCGGCGATCGCCGGCGCGCTCAATCCCTCGATCCTCGCCGATCGCGAGCAGGCGACGGCGACGGCCGCCTACATCGCCCGTCGCCTCGACATCGTCAGCCCACCGCTGGAGCGAGGCTGGCGCGGCGCGCCGACCGACGATGGCGGCCTGGCCTTCGAACGCACGCTGCGCGGTGTCACCGAGCGGCACATCATCGACGCCGCGCTGATCCGCTCGGCCGAGGCGCGCCGGCTCGACGCGCTGACCGGCGAGTTGCAATCGGTCTACGAGCGGCCGGCGACCTACACGCTGAAGGAGCGCGAGCTCAAGATCTACGCGCCCACCGAGCTGATCGCCGCGGTGTACGACGCCGGCCGCAAGGGCGTCGCCGTGCAGCGCTACAAAGGCCTGGGCGAGATGAACCCCGACCAGCTCTGGGAGACGACGCTCGATCCGCTGGCGCGCACGCTCCTGCAGGTGAAGGTCAACCACGCCGACGAGGCCGAGGAGATCTTCTCGACCCTGATGGGCGACGTGGTCGAGCCGCGCCGCGCTTTCATCCAGGACAACGCGCTGAAGGTCGCCAATCTCGACGTGTGAGGCGTGATGCGGGCCTGGCTGATCGCGGCGCTGATCTCGGCCCTGGCGTCGGCCGAGCCCGCCTTGGCGCTCGATCCGCTGGCACCCGGCGATCGAGCCGTCTCGGCGCCGATGACGCATGCGCCGACCGGGTTGCGCTTTCCGCCGACGATCGCCGGCGTGCCGTTCATCCGTTCGATCGACTACGCGCGCTCCGGCGACGATCCTGGCCTGGGCGTCGGTTACACCTACGGCGTGCCCGGCCGGCTGCTGGTCACCATCTACGTGTACGACCTCGGCCAACACGCACCGGACGGGCATGACTCGGCGATCGTCGCCGCGGCGTTCGAGCAGTCGCTGTCCAGCATCCGGATCGCCGCGACGCGGATCGGCAAGTATCGCGACCTGCGCACCGACCAGCCGCCGGGCCTCTGCGACTATGGCGTCGTGATCTTCCGCTGCGTGACCTTCACGGCGATCTCGGCCGACGGGACCCAGCCGCTGTTCGGCAGGCTGCTGCTGACGGGCTACCGGGGATACTTCCTCAAGCTGCGCGCCGACTGGCGCCGCGACGCGCCCGACGACACTGACGCGGTGGAGCGCGTGGTGCAGACATTCGTCGGCACGGCGCTGCGATGATCCTCCCTCTCCCCGCGAGCGCGGAGGGGGAAGTACTGTAAGGCAATGATGAATCCCGCCGACATCGCCACCCTCGAGCACCTCGCCTTCAACGCCTGGCCGGCGCTGCGCGTCGTCGTGCGGGGCAATTGGCTGCTGCGTTTCGCCGACGGCTACACCAAGCGCGCCAACTCAGTGAACGCGCACAGCCTCGAGCGTGGCGTGCCTGTTGATGAGCTGGAGCGTCGTGTCGACGCCGCCGAGGCGCTGTACAAGCGGCAGGGCATCGCCTCGACCTTCAAGCTCTCGCCGCTGATGGATCCCGGTCTCGACGCCGTGCTGGCGGCGCGCGGCTACACCTATCTCGACGACACACTGATGATGGTCGCCGACCTGACGCAGGGGCCGGGCGCGGTGGCGATGCCGGCTGACGTCGATGTCGATATTGAGCGCGGCGCCGTCTGGTCGCGCACCTATAGCGGCTTCAACAACGTGCCGGCGTCCCGGCAGTCGATTCACGACCGCATGCTCGACAGCCTGGTGCCGGTGGGCGGCTTTGCGCTGGCGACGGAGGACGGCACACCGGTCGCCGCCGGGCTGGGCGTGCTCGAGGGCGAGCATGTCGGGCTGTTCGACATCGTCGCCGACCCGGCGCGCCGTCGCGCCGGCCACGGACGGCGTGTGGTCGAGGGCATCATGGCCTGGGGCAGGGCATTGGGTGCGACCAAGGCCTATCTGATGGTGGTCGCGGCCAACGCGCCGGCGATCGCGCTCTACGAGCGGCTGGGCTATCGCGAGGTCTATCGCAGCCACTACCGCATACCGCCGGCACGACAGAGTTGAACCCCGATCACAGGTGAGAATCGCCGTCCGAGCGATTCGATGCCATAGTCCGCCTCCGCGATCCGGACCGCGCAGAAGCCGGCATCGCCCGAGGAGGAGACGAACCCATGAAACGCAGAACGTTGATCCATGGCCTTGCCGGCGCGACGCTCGCGGCACCACTGGTGGCGCGCGCCCAGGCGCCGATGACGCTCAACGGCGCGGTGCAGTTCAATGACGACCACGCCTTCACCAAGGCGCTGATGAAGTTCGAGGAGCTGGTCAAGAAGTACTACGGCAAGCCGATCAACTTCGTCCTGCACAAGAACTCCGCGCTCGGCCTGGAGAAGCAGTATTTCGAGTACATGGCGCAGGGCAAGGCCGTGGATTACGGCATCGTCTCGCCGGCGCACATGTCGACCTTCTCCAAGGCGGCGCCGTTCATCGACGCGCCTTTCCTGTTCCGCGACCTCGCGCACTGGAACAAGGTGCTCGACGCCGACATCCTCAAGCCGGTGGCCGACGAGATCGCGCAGAAGGCCGACGTGATGCTGATCGGCTACGCCGGCGGCGGCGTGCGCAACATCTTCATCAACAAGCCGATGGGCTCGCTGGCCGAGATCAAGGGCCTGAAGGTGCGCGTGCAGGGCGCGCCGATCTGGAGCAAGACCTTCGCCGCCGCCGGCATGTCGCCGACGGTGATCGCCTACAACGAGGTCTACAACGCCATCCAGAACAACGTGATCGCCGCGGGCGAGAACGAGGCGGCGGGCGTCGAATCGATGAAGTTCTACGAGGTCGCGCCCAATCTGGCGATGACCCAGCACGCCATCACCATCCGGCCGATCTGCTTCTCGGGCAAGACCTTCAAGGCGATGCCCAAGGACCTGCAGGAGGCGGTGCTCAAGGCCGGCAAGGAAGCCGGCAAGCACGGCCGCGACATCGAGAGCTCCGAGGACGAGATGAAGCTGGTGGCGCTGGAGAAGGCCGGCAAGCTCAAGCGCATCCCGTTCAAGGACCGCGACGCGATGAAGAAGCTGGTCGATCCGGTCATGGAAGCCTACGCCAAGGAGATCGGCGCCGACGCGATCTTCGCCAAGATCGTGGCGATGAACTGATCCACGATCTTCCCTTCTCCCCGCGCAGGCGGGGAGAAGGTGCCGAGCGTCAGCGAGGCGGA
>CAYTFW010000211.1:0-8391 GCA_964437145.1 uncultured Rhizobiaceae bacterium | reverse complement strand
CCAAGCCGGTGATGTGGTCGGTGGTCGAGAAGACCGCGCTCGCCGAGGCCGAGGTCGAGTACCACGACCACAAATCGGTGACCGTGCATGCGCGCTTCCCGGTGCGCAAAGCCTCGCGGCCCGAGCTCGCGGGCACCGCGATTCTGATCTGGACGACGACGCCCTGGACCCTGCCGGCCAACCGCGCGCTCGCCGTCGGCGCCGACATGGACTACGCGGTCTACACTGTCGAGTCCTGCGCCGAAGGCTCGGGCGCCAAGGTCGGCGAGAAGCTGGTCTTCGCCACGGCGCTGAAGGACGCCGTGATGGCCGCGGCCAAGATCACCGGCCTCGCGCATTCCGCGACGCTCAAGGGCAGCGACCTGGTGGGCACGACCTGCGCTCATCCGCTGGCGGCGCTCGATCCGTTCTACAGCAGGGACTCCGAGGTCTTCGTCGGCGACTTCGTCACGACCGACGCCGGCACAGGCGTGGTGCATATCGCGCCCAGCCACGGCGCCGACGATTTCGAGCTCGGCCGCAAGCACGGCATCGCCGCCGAGGACTATGTCGCCGACGACGGCCGCTACTATCCGCGCGTCGCGCTGTTCGCCAGCAAGCGCGTCTACACCGATCTCGGCGCGCCGGGCGACGCCAACGGCGCGGTGATCGCGCGCCTGGCCGAGGCCGGCATGTTGCTGGCTAAAGGTTCGTTGACGCACTCCTACCCGCATTCCTGGCGCTCGAAGGCGCCGGTGATCTTCCGCTGCACGCCGCAGTGGTTCATCGCCATGGACGGCAAGATCGACGGCATCCCCGGCACGCTGCGAGAAGTCTCGCTGAAGGCGATCGACGACACGCGCTTCGTGCCGGCGGCCGGCCAGACGCGCCTGCGCTCGATGATCGAGCAGCGGCCCGACTGGTGCGTCTCGCGCCAGCGTGCCTGGGGCGTGCCGATCGCCGTTTTCGTGAACAAGGAAACCGGCGAGCCGCTGCGCGACCAGAAGGTGATGGACCGCATCGTGGCCGCCTTCCGCGCGCAAGGCGCCGACGCGTGGTTCGAGAACCCGCATCGTTTCCTGGCGCCGGACTACGATCCCGCGCAGTACGAGCCGGTGATGGACATCCTCGATGTCTGGTTCGATTCGGGATCAACCCACGCCTTCACGCTCGAAGGGCGGCCCGAGCTGAAATGGCCGGCTTCGCTCTATCTCGAGGGCTCCGACCAGCATCGCGGCTGGTTCCATTCCTCGCTGCTGGAGAGCTGCGGTACGCGCGGGCGCGCGCCCTATGATGCGGTGCTGACGCACGGCTTCGTGCTGGACGAGCAGGGCCGCAAGATGTCCAAGTCGCTGGGCAACATCACCGCGCCGCAGGAGGTTTGCGACCAGAACGGCGCCGATATCCTGCGCCTGTGGGTGGTCGGTTCGGACTACTCCGAGGATCTGCGCATCGGGCCGGAGATCCTGAAGGTCCATTCCGACGCGTATCGTCGCCTGCGTAACACCTTGCGCTACCTGCTGGGCAATCTCAGCGGCTTCAGCGACGCTGAGCGCGTCGCCGCCAAGGACATGCCCGAGCTGGAGCGCTGGGTGCTGCACCGCATGGCCGAGCTCGACGCCGAGTTCCGCCAGGCCGTCGATGATTTCGACTTCCACCTGATCTCGACGTCGCTGCACAATTTCTGCGCCGTCGACCTGTCGGCGCTGTACTTCGACATCCGCAAGGACGCGATCTACTGCGACGCCCCCGACTCGCTACGCCGGCGCGCGGCGCGCACGGTGCTGCACGAGCTGTTCTCCTTCATCACTGCCTGGCTGGCGCCTTTCGCCTGCTTCACCGCCGAGGAGGCGTGGCTGGCGCGGCCCAGCGCCGCGACCGACGGGCTCGAGGAATCGGTGCATCTGCGCACCTATCCGACAATCCCGGCGGCGTGGCGCGACGATGCGCTGGGCGAGAAATGGCGCAACGTGCGCGCGCTGCGCCGCGTCGTCACCGGCGCGCTGGAGATCGAGCGCAACCAGAAGCGCATCGGCTCCTCGCTGCAGGCGGCACCCACCGTATACGCCACCCCCGACCATGTCGCGGCGCTGGCCGGGCTCGATCTTGCCGAGATCTGCATCGTCTCCGACGCCACGCTGATCGAGGGCGAGCCGCCGGCCGCAGCCTTCACCCTGCCGGAAGTACCGGGCGTCGGCGTCGTGCCGGGCAAGGCCCTGGGCGAGAAATGCGCGCGCTGCTGGCAGGTGCTGCCCGAGGTCGGCCGATCGAAGGCGCACCCGACGCTTTGCCTGCGCTGTGAGTCGACCGTCGCCGGGCTGCCACAGGCGGCGCAATGACCGATCCGCAGCCGCCGGGTCCGTCGATCGGGGTGCCGCCGCTGGTGCGGGCCGGCCTGATCCTGGCGGTGGTCATCATTGTCGCCGACCAGGCCAGCAAGTGGCTGCTGCAGGACATGCTGCTGAAGCAGCCGGTCATCGAGGTGATCCCTGGTTTCTTCAATCTGGTGATGGTGTGGAACCGCGGCATCAGCTTCGGCATGTTGGGCGGCGCCGGCGCCCTGCCGCCCTGGGTGCTGTCGGCCGTCGCCGTGGCCATCTGTATCGCGCTGTTCTTCTGGCTGCGTGCGGCGCGCAGCCGCTGGACCGCCTGGGCCATCGGCCTTGTCATCGGCGGGGCCATCGGCAATGTTATCGACCGCGCCCGCTGGGGCGCGGTGTTCGATTTCGCCGACTTTTACATCGGGCGCTGGCACTGGCCGGCGTTCAACGTCGCCGACGCGGCGATCGTCGTCGGGGTGCTGGCGCTGCTCGCCGAATCCCTGATGCCGGGCGCCGCCAAAGACCGGCGATGACGGTCGAACGAGGACGGGAATGATTGGACAGATTCTGAAGGTGGTCGGCCTGACTGGCGCCATCGCCGCGCTGAGCGCATGCGGCGCGCTGGAGAGCCTCGGTGGCGCCAAGAAGGTGTCGCCGGACGAATTCAAGGTGGTCTCGCACACCCCGCTGACCATGCCGCCCAACGCCGATCTGCGCCCGCCACGGCCCGGCGCGCCGCGCCCGGGCGACCAGACGCCACAGGCCCAGGCTCGCGCGGTGCTGACGCCAGCGCCGGCTGCCACCGGGCGCGCTGGCGCCCGCCCCGGCCCGGCGCCGGTCACCGCGACTGGCAGCCCGGCGGAATCGCAGCTCCTGGCGCGTGCCGGCGGCGCCGGCGGTGCCGGCGGCGACGACATCCGCACCCAGCTGAACCGCGAGAGCCGCATCCTGGCCGAGAACGACCGCTCGTTTATCGACGCGCTGATCTTCTGGCAGGACAAGCCACCGCCGGGCGTGATCCTCGACCCGGTGCGCGAGCAGGCCCGCCTGCGCGCCGCCCAGGCCCAGGGCACCGATCCAGGCGGCGCCACGCCGCAGATCGAGCGGCGCAAGCGCGGCATCTTCGAAGGAATCTTCTAGAGTCAATTTCCGCCGCTACGAGTGTCGAATCGCCCCGGGAAGGCCAAGCGGGGCCGTCACTACTTCCGCACCTATAGGCGCTCTGGCGCCCGGTACGACTATCGCAAACCATGTCATTTTGACCACCCTGGCGGTGCAGGGGGATCGCATATGGATTGTTGGCTGTCTTCGGGCCGCGCTCCCAGCTTCTCTGGGGGCCAGTGGATCATCTCCGCCGTAGCGGCGGGCCCAAGGCCTGAGCCGTCAGCATCGGATGCTCGGATTGCTCGCGCGTAGCCGCGGAAATAGCAGGAGAGCGGCGTGCGGGCTTACAACGGTTCCAGCATTTCAACTGGAGTCCGCCCTATGGCTCACGATCGTAAAATCCCCTCCGACTTCTGGACCTGGGAAGCTGTCATCGACTGCGCGGCGATGACCCGCCTGCTGTTCCTCGGCCTGTGGAACTTCGCCGACGATTTCGGCGTGCAGCCGCTCAGGCCCCGCACCATCCGCCTGCAGGTGTTTCCCGGCGATCCGATCGACAACGACCAGGTGCGCGCGATGATCGACGAGCTGGTGACGCGCGGGTTGCTGCGGATCTACGCGGTCGACGACGTCGAGTATCTGGAGATCGTCGACTGGCGGCAGATCCAGCGTGTCGGCAAGCGCGCGCGGCGGCGCTATCCCGGCGATCCGTCGCGGCCCGATCCCGTGCCCGAGCCTGTAGCGGTGCCGGCGCCGCCGCCGGTCGCCGCCGCGCCGCCTGACGCGGTGCCCGGCGTGTCGCCTTTGGTGGCCAAATGGCGCAAATCGATCGGCCGCGCGCTGCGCCAGTTCCTGCCCAACGGGCCGCCGGGCGACACCGAGGTGTGGATCGACCGGTGGATCGCCGATGGCTGCGATCTGCGCTGCGACGTGATGCCGGCGATCAGCCTGGCCTGCCGCCCGTCGCCCGACGGCGAGCCGCCGCCGGAGGGCCTGGCGGCGGTCGGCGCCTACGCCGAGGCCAATCGCATCCGCCGTCTGGCTTGCGCCGCGGCCGCTATGTAGCGATCGCACGCTTCCCTCTCCCCGCGCCGGCGCGACCAAAAGTCATTGCCTGAGGGGCTAGGGAGGCAAAACGCCATATGCGACGGCCCCGCCTGGTGGCGGGGGTCGGCGCGACGCGGCATTCACCGTAGACTTCGCCATGACCTCGCCACGTCATTGCGGGTAGACTGACCGCATGATCACCCGACGGACCGCGCTCAGCGGGTTGCTCGCGGCGGGCGCCATCGCGGCGCCACGCATCGCTTCGGCACAGGGCACCATCACCCTGTCGCTGCCCGGCCGCTTCGGCGTCGAGACCTTCGCGCTGCCTAACGGCCTGCGGGTGGTGGTGCTGCCTTCGGCGCGGGCGCCCGTCGTGCTGCACATGGTGTGGTACGAGGTCGGCGGCGCCGACGAACCGGAGGGCCAGTCCGGCATCGCGCATTTCCTCGAGCACCTGATGTTCAAGGGCACGCCCAAGATTCCGCCCGGCGAGTTCTCCAAGATCGTCGCGCGCTCCGGCGGCCGCGACAACGCCTTCACCTCGCATGACTACACCGGCTACCACCAGACCGTCGCCAGCGACCGGCTCGAGATGGTCATGGACATGGAAGCCGACCGCATGGCCAACCTCGTGCTCACCGAGAAGGAGGTCGTCCCCGAGCGCGACGTGGTGCTCGAGGAGCGCCGCGCGCGCATCGAGAACTCGCCCGCCGCCCTGCTCGACGAGGCGGCGCGCGAGGCGATGTTCGGCCGCCGCGGTTACGGCATCCCGGTCTCCGGCTGGCCGGACGAGATCCGCAAGCTGGGCGTGCCCGAGGCGATCGCCTTCTATCGCCGCTTCTACGCGCCCAACAACGCCATCCTGATCGTCGCCGGCGACACCTCCGTCGAGGCCGTGCGTCGCCTGGCCGAGAAGCATTACGGGCCGGTCGCGCGGCGCGACGTGGCGCCACGCACGCGGTCGGCCCAGCACGGCGAACTGCCGCGCCTGGTGGTGCGCCGCGACCAGCGTGTGCGCCAGCCGCAATGGGGCCGCGACTTCCTGGCGCCGTCCTATCGCATGGGCGAGACGCGCCACGCCTTCGCGTTGCAGGTCGCGGCGCAGGTCATTGGCGGCAGCCAGATCAGCCGGCTGTACCGCTCGCTGGTGGTCGACAAGAAGATCGCGGTCGGCGCCTATGCCGGCTACTCCGCCGGCGTTCTGGGCCTGTCGAGCTTCGGCTTCGGCGCCACGCCGGCGCCGCAGGGCGACATCGCCAAGGTCGAGGCGGCGGTGATGGAGGAGATCGACCGCTTCCTGCAGGGCGGTGTCACCGAGGAGGAGATCGCGCGCGCCAAGCGCCGCATGGTCGCCTCGACGGTGTACGCCCGAGACTCGCTGGCGAGCGGCCCGCACATCTTCGGCCAGGCGCTGACCACCGGCCGCACCGCGGCCGACGTCGTCGCCTGGCCCGAACGCATCATGGCGGTCACGTCCGCTGAGATCGAGGCCGCCGCGCGCGCCGTCCTGGTGCCGGCGCGCGCCGTGACGTCCCACCTCCTGCCGGCGGAAACCTGATGACCAGCTTCACGCGCCCGCTGGCCTTGTTGCTGGCCATTCTCGTCTCGCTCGCGGCGCCTACGGCGCAGGCGATCGACATCAAGCCGCTGACGAGTCCCGGCGGCATCCGCTACTGGCTGGTCGAGGACTCGACCGTCCCGATCATCTCGATCAACTTCTCGATAGCCGGCGGCGCCGTGCTCGATCCCAAGGGCAAGGAAGGCGCGGCGTCGCTGCTGGCGAAGGTCCTCGACCAGGGCGCCGGTCCGCACGACGCGGCGGCCTTCAAGACGCTGCAGGACGACGCCGCGGCGCGCCTCGGGTTCTGGGCCGCCGCCGAGCGCTTCGGCGGCTCGCTGCGCATGCTGCGTGACGCGCGCGCCCAGTCGATCGACCTGTTACGTCTGGCGCTGACCGAACCGCGCTTCGACGCCGAGGCGGTCGAGAGGCAGCGGCGCGCCACCGCCACCAACCTGCGCTACAATGAGGAATCGCCCGGCGCGATCGCCTCGCGTACGCTGAACCGCGCCACCTTCGGCGAGCATCCCTATGGCCGCCAGGTCGACGGTACCGCCGGCAGCGTCGGGTCGGTGACGATCGACGACCTCAAGGCGCTCGCCGCACGCCAGCTCACGCGCAATAGGCTGATCGTCGCCGTGGTCGGCGACACCAACGCCCAGGAGATCGGGCCGTTGCTCGACCGCGCCTTCGCCGCCTTGCCGGATGGCGAGTCGGTACCCGAGGCGCCAGCCTGGACGCCGCCGGCGACCAAGCCGGGCGGGCGGCTGCTTGTCGTGCAGCGCGCGATGCCGCAGAGCCTGGCGCTGATGTCGCTGCCCGGCATCAAGCGCGACGACCCCGATTGGTACGCCGCGACGATCATGAACTACGTGTTGGGCGGCGGCGGCTTCAGCTCGCGGTTGATGAACGAGGTGCGCGACCGGCGCGGGCTGGCCTATGGCGCCTCCTCGCGGCTCTCCTACTACGCCAAGGGCGGCCTGTTCACCGCCTCGGTGGCGACCATGAACGAGCGCGTCGCGGAGTCCATCAGCATCATCCGCGCCCAGTTCACCTTGATGGCCCAGGACGGCGTCACCGAGCGCGAGCTGACCGAGGCCAAGCAGTTCCTCGTCGGCTCGCTGGCGCTGACGCTCGACTCGACCGCCTCGATCGCCGGCCTGTTGCATCAGATGCAGGTCGATAATCTCTCGCCCGACCACCTGGCGCGGCGCAAGGAGCTGCTGGAGCAGGTGAGCGCCGACGACGTGCGCCGCGTCGCCCGCCGCCTGCTGCGCGAGGACGCGCTGACCATCGTCGTCGTCGGCCAGCCTGTCGGCCTCACGCCGACGGATTAGCGTCCCACTCGGCACGGACGGAGTCGTCGACCTCGACCGGTCGTCGCGCCGCGCGCTCGCTCTCGAACCGACCGGGCGACAAGCGCCCGAGCGCCCAAATCGCGGCGCCGCGAATGGTCGGGCTCGGATCGTCGAACAGCCGGGTGACCGCGTCGATCGCGCTCTCGCCGCCCCCGCTATTGCCCAGCGCGATGGCGATGTTGCGCAGGAAACGCTCATGGCCCATGCGCTTGATCGCCGAGCCGCTGAAACGCTTGCGGAAGGTCGCGTCGTCGATGGCCGCGAGCTCGACCAGGGTCGCGTCGGTCAACGCCGCACGTGGTACGAAAGCCGCTTCGCGCGCGGCCTGGGCGAACTTGTTCCAGGGACAGACGGCGAGGCAGTCGTCGCAGCCATAGACGCGATTGCCCATGGCGGCGCGAAACTCGCGCGCGATCGGCCCGGCGTGCTCGATGGTGAGATAGGAGATGCAGCGGCGCGCATCGAGCTGGCCCGGCGCGGGGAAGGCGTCGGTCGGGCAGATGTCGAGGCAGGCGCGGCAGGTACCGCAATGATCGACCTCGGGCGCGTCCGGCGGCAACGCCAGCTCGCTCAGGATCTCGCCCAGGAACAGCCACGAGCCGTGCTGGCGCGACACCAGGTTGGTGTGCTTACCCTGCCAGCCAACCCCGGCGCGCATCGCCGCCGGCTTCTCCATCAACGGCGCGGTGTCGACGAAGACCTTGAGGTCGCGGCCCCATCGATTCCACATCCACAGGCCCAGCGCCTTGAGCCGGCTCTTCAGCACCAGGTGATAGTCGCGGCCACGCGCATAGACCGAGATCGCCGGCCGCCCTCGCTCGGCCAGCACCGCCAGCGGGTCGCCCCCGGGCGCGTAGCTCAGCCCCAACGAGATCAGGGTCCGCGCGCCGGGCCACAGGCGCGCCGGATCGGCGCGGCGGTCGAGTCCCTCGGCCAGCCAGCCCATGTCGCCATGCCGCTCCAACTCGACGAAGCTCGCCAGCCGCTCCCGAAGCCGTTGCCACATGGATCGCCCCCTCCACGC
>CAYTFW010000210.1:0-8424 GCA_964437145.1 uncultured Rhizobiaceae bacterium | reverse complement strand
TCCATCACGGATCGACTGTGGGCTCACATCTGACTACTTCTGTCGGTTGGTATCACTGGTGTGTTTCCACTGCACATCGCTGGCATTGGCGAACAGCGGCTCGAAGTAGCCGCGGATCGCCGCGTGGCCCTTGAAGCTCTGGCCCCAGTAGTCGGGCCCCTTAGCGTTGCGGAACTCGCCGTCGGGCGCGAAGGCGGCGACGATGGCATCGACATCGCGCCGCGCGAAGGCCGCGCCCACCGCGCGCAACTGGTCCATGGTGACGGGGGGAATCGAGGCGCCGTCCATCGTCTGTCTCCTCTTGACGGTCGCCTAGGATGCCGCGCTCGACACAGCCGGTCGAGTCGAAGCTGGCTGCGCCTCGACCTCCAGCATGCGCTCGACGATCCAGCGGTACTGGCTGAGCGCGCCGTCGGCGCGGATTGGCACCATGCGGAAGTCAGGTCGCTTCTCGAGGTTGCGCGCCTGGGCGGTGACCATGGCGCGATCTTCCTTGAACGCCTCGACGACGCTGTCGTGGATCGACTGCGTCACGTCAGGACGATCGATGGCGAAGTCGTGCGGGTGGCCGAAGAAATAGTGCGTGGCGTTCTCGCTCTCCGGCGTCAGCGCCTGGCAGCCATGGAAGCGCGCGGCCTCGACCAGCTTGCCCTCGGGCGCGCCGGTGCCGGTGGGCGCCATGCCCGAATCCATCAGGAAGATGCCGGGCACCAGGAAGTCGTAGATGTTCCAGCGATCGACGCGGCCGGCATAGGGCCGCACCTTCTGGATGAAGGGCGGTGGCGCGGTGTCGATCGCCCAGCGCGTGACCTTCACGCCGCGCTCCAGCCGCTCCACCCTGACGGGGCTCTTGGCGTAGTCCTCCGAACCGCCGAGCGTCGTGGGATGCACGTAGGGTAGATGCGCGAGATCCAGCAGGTTGTCGCAGATCAGCAGGTAGTTGGTGTCGTAGTGGGTGTAGCCCTCGAGGCTGCGCCACGCGGGATCGTCGAGCCAGTGCGTATCGGGGACGAGGGCCGGATCGGCCTTCTCGACATCGCCCATCCAGATCCAGATCCAGCGGTGACGCTCGACGATGGGAAAAGTGCGCACGCGGGCATTGGCCGGCACGAGATCCTGCGACGGCACCTCGACGCACTTGCCGGAGCGGTCGAACAGCAGGCCGTGATACATGCAGCGCACGCAGTCGCCCTCGCGCCGGCCGCGCGACAGCGGCGCGCCGCGATGGCAGCACATGTCCTCGAAAGCCACGACCTGTCCCTGCGCGTCGCGCCACAGCGCCAGCGGCGTGCCCAGAATCGTGCGCGCAAGGAAACCGTCAGAGGGTACTTCGCTCGACCAGCCCGCGACGTACCACGTGTTATGGATGAACATGATCGTGCTCCGTTCAATAGGCCTTGCCGGTCGGGTAGACAGCGAAGGCCGGAATGTTGGGGTCGAGCCGGTCCCAGGGTTGCGCGCTCTTGACGAAGATATTGGCCTCGGGCCGGAACCAGCTCGCATCGTCGAAGGTGCAGACACGGATGCCGACGATGTCGGGGCGGGTCGAGACCTGGACGTAAAGCGGCGTGCCGCAGTCGCCGCAGAAGACGCGCGTGATGTCGTTGCCAGCGTCAGACTTGGCGATGTAGCGGCGCGGCACGCCCTGGGTGATCCGGAAGCTGTCCGCCGCCATCCGCACGGCCGCGACATGTGGCGCGCCGCTGCCGCGCTGGCAGTCCCGGCAATGACATTGCAACGAGAACTGCGCCTCGCCCGCGCTTTCATAGCGGATCGCGCCGCACAGGCAGCCGCCGGTTCTGATTGGCATAAGGGTCTCCCGCAGTCGAAGCCGACGCAGGATATCGCCGACGCGGCGGCCACACTACCGGACAGGACCCGACCCGCAACGCGGATGGGCCCGCCCGCTATCGGCCAGCGCTAAGGCGACGACGATCTCATCGGCCCGCGGCGCATCGGCAAGCATCGCCGTGATGGTGTCGAAATGGTCGAAGGACCAGACGTCGTCCTTGTGGCCCAGAGGAATATCGATCGTCGCGCCCGGCGCGCCCAGCTTCACGTTGGAAGGGATCACCGCCTGCCCGCCACCGATCGCCGCCCGCATCGGCTTGCCCAGCATCGGATGGATGCAGGCGCCGCCATGCTCCATCTCGCCGTTCGCGCCGACCAGCGCCGCCTTGCCATAGGACACCGCCGGCCCGCCCAGCGCCGCGACCAGCTCCGGCATCAGCCGCTCGCCGATCTCGCGGCCGGCCTGGAACAGCGGCGACAGATCGGCGACATAGCGGCCGGCGAAGGGGTTGGCGATCACCGCCAGCCCGACAACGCGCCGGATCGGCTTGGGCAAAGACTCGCCCATGGTGGCGTAGACGGTCTCGACGCTGATCAGCGTCTTGCGGATGGACGGCATGGTGATCTCCCCAGGACTCGCCGGAGTCTATCGCGCTGCGCACCCGATACGAATACAACTATAGGTATATTTTCTTTTCCTCCGCTCGTTCTATATGTGTTCTCCTCCGGGAGCGGGAGGCGGGCATGGTTGCGCGGGTGCGCACGGTGGCGTTTCAGGGCATCGACGTGGTGCCGATCGATGTGCAGGTGCAGATCGCGCCGGGCATGCCGGCCTTTTCGCTCGTGGGCCTGCCCGACAAAGCGATCGGCGAGAGCCGGGAGCGCGTGCGCGCGTCCCTGGCGGCGTTGGGGCTGGCGCTGCCGCCCCGACGCATCACCATCAACCTCTCGCCCGCCGATCTCGCCAAGGAGGGCAGCCACTACGACCTGCCGATCGCGCTGGCGCTGATGACGGCGATCGGCGTGCTGCCGGCCGACGCGCTGGAGGGCTATGTCGTGCTGGGCGAGCTGGCGCTCGACGGCGCGATCACCCGCGTCGCCGGCGTGCTGCCCACGGCGGTGCACGCCGCCGCCGACGGGCGCGGCGTGATCTGCCCGGCGGCTTGCGGCGGCGAGGCGGCGTGGGGCGGTTTCGATCACGTCGATGCCGCCAACGAGGACGACGAGGCGGCCGCGCGGCGCGCCACGCGCTGCGGCGAGGTGCTGGCGGCGCCCAGCCTGCTGGCGCTGATCAACCACCTCAAGGGCGCGCAGGTGCTCTCGCCGCCGACGGCCACCCTGCGCGGCCAGGAGGCGCGCTATCCCGACCTCGCTGACATCAAGGGCCAGGAGACCGCCAAGCGGGCGCTCGAAGTCGCGGCGGCCGGCGGCCACAACCTGCTGATGATCGGCCCGCCCGGTGCCGGCAAGTCGATGCTGGCGGCGCGTCTGCCCGGCCTGCTGCCACCGCTGGAGCCCGACGAGGCGCTGGAGGTCTCGATGATCGCTTCGCTCGCCGGTGAACTGGGCGATGGCCGCCTCACCCGCCGCCGCCCGTTCCGCGATCCGCACCATTCCGCCACCCTGCAGGCGCTGGTCGGCGGCGGCCTGCGCGCACGGCCCGGCGAGGCGTCGCTGGCGCATAACGGCGTGCTGTTCCTCGACGAGCTGCCGGAGTTCGCGCGCAGTGCGCTGGAATCACTACGCCAACCGATGGAAACCGGCCGCATCAGCGTCGCCCGTGCCAACGCGCATGTGACGTTTCCCGCCCGTTTCCAGTTGGTCGCGGCGATGAACCCCTGCCGCTGTGGCGACATCGACGAGCCGACCAGGGCCTGCGGCCGCGCCCCGCGCTGCGGCGCAGACTACCAGGGCCGCATCTCCGGCCCGCTCTACGATCGCATCGACCTGGTGATCGAGGTCCCGCCGGTGTCGCCCGCCGATCTCACCCTGCCGCCGCCAGCGGAGTCCTCGGCCGACGTCGCCGCCCGCGTTGCGGCCGCGCGCGCCATCCAACGCGAACGCCTGGCCGGCACAGCGCGCTGCAACGCCGAGGTCGACGGCGAGGCCTTGGCGCAGGTCGCGACCCCCGACGCCGACGGCCGCGCCTTGCTCTCAACCGCCGTCGAGCGCCTGAAGCTCTCAGCGCGTGGCTATCACCGCGTGCTGCGCGTCGCGCGCACCCTGGCCGACCTCGACGGTTGCGACGCCGTGCGCCGGCTGCACGTCGCCGAGGCGCTATCGTGGCGCCGGCCGCAGCCTCGTGTTGCGATGGCCGCGTGACCAGGCGACCTTGCCGCCATCCAGCCGGCTGACTAGGCTCAGACCCGGCTCGATACGGGAAGGACGACCTCGTGACTTTGCAGTTCGGCGTCTTCGACCACATCGAGCATCTGCCTGACGTGCCGCTCGACCGGCTCTACGCCGAGCGCCTGACCCAGCTCGAGCTGCTCGACCGCGCCGGCTTCTTCGCCTACCACCTCGCCGAGCACCACACACCGGCGGTCCACAGCATGGCGCCGTCGCAGAACGTGTTCCTCGCCGCCGCCTCGCAGCGCACCAGACATCTGCGCTTCGGGCCCGGCGTCTACGTGCTGCCGCTGCACCACCCGCTGCGCCTGATCGAGGAGGTCTGCATGCTCGACCACCTCGCCGGCGGCCGGCTGGAGATCGGCGTCGGCCGGGGCGGTGTGCTGGAAGCCTATTTCTGGGGCCAGGAATCCGACGACGAGTCGAACCAGGCGCGCTACGACGAGCACCTCGCCGTCCTGCTCAACGGCCTCGAGCACGAGCAGCTCACCCATCGCGGCCGCTTCTGGGCCTTCGACGCCGTGCCGATGCGGCTGCGGCCCAAGCAGGCGCCGCATCCGCCGCTCTGGTACATGCGCAACCCCGAGGTCGCCGCGCGCGGCGGCATGAACTGCATCGTCGTCGGCAGCCTCGACACGCTGGAAGCCAACGTCCTGCGCTACCGCCGCCTGTGGGATCAGCACAACGGCGCGGGCGCGCTTACGCGCCAGGGCACGGTGCCGAAGATCGGCCTGGTGGTGCATGTCGTCGTCGCGCCGACGGATGAAGAGGCGATCGAGGCGGCGCGCTCGGCGTGGAAAGCCTATTCGTGGAACTTGAGCGCGCCGCGGCGAATCGAGGCCGAGCGGCGCAAGCTCACCCAGTTCATCGGCCGCGCCGATTCCGGCGCCCCCGTCGCGGTGCGGCCCGACCGCCATCTCGCTGTCGAGGAGCGCCGCGATCTCGATCAGGCGCTGCGGGAGCTCAACGAGCAGGAGCGCCAGCAGCGTTCAAGGCGGCGGCGTTTCCCCGGCGAGATCAGCGCCGGCGTGATGGCCGGCTCGCCCGAATCGGTTCGCGGCTTCATGGAGGAATACGCCACGACCGGCGCCAACTACATCGTCTGCTCGTTCCAGTGGGGCGATCTCAGCCATGCCCAGGCGATGCGATCGGTGGAGCTGTGGGCGAGCGAGATTATGCCCCACTACAGCGGCGTTTCTCGCTACGCGGCCGCGCGCGCCGTTTGACACGGCGGCCGATGACAACGTCCTGGCTCAGATCGAGACACTGCGCCAATCAGCCGGCTGTTCCGGCCACCGCGGCGCGAGGCGGGTCGAGACCGGCGTCGCGGCGCAGCATGTCGAAGGCGATGAGATGCGAGGCGCCGGAGATTCCCACGCCAAAGAGAGGGATCAACGCCGTCGGCAGCACGGCGATCGGCGCCATCCGGGGATCGAGCAGCAGCGTGTAAGTCAGCCCCGTGCCCACCGCGACGACGAAGTCCGCGAAGCCGAACAGATGGAAAGAGAAATACCGACGTGCGTTGCCGGGTCGCGTCGCCACGTGCGCCGCATAGGCGCCGGCCACCAGATCGCCCGATCCGGCGAGGATCCAGAACAGCGGTGGCAACTCCCCGTTCGCGCCGTACCAGAAGAACATCAGCGCGGCTGGCACCCGCCAGACGTGGAAGAGGGCGATCCGGCGATGTCCGATCCCCTCCGCGTAGGCGCGCAGGCGCGGCGAGAGCGCGTAGAGGAGGACGGGCAGGATGATCGTGGCCGCCACGATCGCGCCGATGAGTGGAGGATAGAGGGACGAGAAGAACCCCGTCGTCGCGCCAACGACGACCGCGCCAGCCCAAAGGAGCAGCACAGACGGCAATCGGTATGAGATTGTTCGCCGCTCAGCGATCGTCAGCCCGGTCATGCCAGCCTCCTTAGGTTAAAAGGGTGTATCTACACGTATTTCCTCGATCGATCGCCTGGTGGCTGGTTCTCACGTCAACGCGTGAAGTCTTCGGCGGCGAGCAGGCCGGGCACTCGCCCACGGCTCACGCCAGCTGGCCTTGTCATGGCACGTAGAACCGCCCGGAGGCGTTCGTCATGACGGATATAAGTGTATATACACCTATCGTCAACGCTTGCCCGTCAGATGACGCCAACCGATTCGGTGGACCCACGCCCGAGATGTTTGGTCCAAGCCGCCCCGCCTTGGCCGCCGGGCCGCTACTGGAAGAACGCGTCGATCTGCTCGGCGATCCACCGCGGCCGGGTCACCGTGGGCACGTGGCCGGCTCCGTCCGCCACGACCAGCCTCGCGTTGGGTACCAGCGACGCGAGTTTCTCCGACGAGGCCAAGGGCGTGATCACATCACGCGTGCCGTGTAGCACCAGGCATCGATGGCTGATGTGCGACAGCCGGCTTTCGATATCGATGCCTTCCATGCATTCCATCAGCTCGACCGCGGCCTGCGGATTGGAGCGCTTGACGATCTGCCTGCCCCAGGCACGTTCGGCGACGCAATCCTCTTCGGGAACGCAGGCGTCGACAAAGGCGTCCATCGTCGCCGCGAAGTTCGCCCGGCATCCCTCGAGAAGGCGATCGCGCTGCGGTGTGCGGTTCCCGACATAGCGGCCGCTGACGATGACCAGCCCTGTGAAACGATCGGGGTGACGCAGCGCCGCCTCGAGGACCACTGCCGCTCCCGCCGATTCGCCGGCCATCACGCAGGTTTCGACGCCGCAATGATCGAGCACGCGGAAGAGATCGTCGACCAGCAGATCGAAGGTGATGGCGGGCGCACGCGAAACGGTCGCGCCGGTGCCTCTGTGATCATAGGTGATGGTCCGCCAGGACGGGCTCAGAAGCTCGAACGGCTGCATCCAGAGCTCGCCACTGCCGACCCATCCGCCATGCGCGACAAGGGTCCTGGCACCGGCGCCGAACGATTGGACGAGGATGTCGGCATCGTCGGTCTTCAGGAACATCACGCGCCTCCGGAGCCGTGGGTAGCCATCGCCTGCCGCTCGCGCGCGTAGCGCACCAGTGCGAGGAAGCGGTAGATGCCGTGGACGAACTTGCCGTAGGGCATGGTGATGAACAGGCCGAACACCACGCCGAGATGGATCGCCAGCAGCACGCCCATGGCGGGCGTGCCGCGCAGCACCAGCAGCGCCAGGCCGGTGAGGCTGGTGAGGAAGAGCATGGCGAGGAACGCCACCTCCATGCCGTAGCGCGCCGGGTCCTGGATCTCCGGATCGCGCCGCCACTTCGCCGCCAGCAGGCCGACGGGGCCGATCAGCAGGCCGATGCCGCCGATGGTGCCGAGCAACGGCGGCAGGTCCCACCAGGGATAGGGCGCAATGCGGCCCAGGCCGTAGTGATAGAGCGTCGCCACGCAGGTCGAGGCGAAGCAGAGCATGAAGCCGTAGAAGGTCAGGTGGTGGTAGAGGCGGCGCCGGTCGACCGGCTGGTCGTTGTCGTTGAAGCAGCCCACGCCGCCGCCATCAAGGTAGCGCAGCTGGCCGGCGTCCTTGATCGCCTGCCAGATCGCCGCGACGCCGCCGGGCGCGTCGATCGGCAGCGCGATCGAACGCCAGAATGTCACCATGCCCATGACCATCGCGACGATGGCGTAGAGAAAGGCCGTGCCGAAGATCAGCACCATCGCGTTGTGCGGCATCAGGCGATAGAAGGCGCCTGGCCCCACATGCGTGCCGAATAGCACCGAGGCGTCGTTCCAGGCGATGAAGCCGGCGATGAACACCGCGACGCTCAGCGCCGCGATCAGGCTGATGGCGAGACCATTGCGCTCGAATAGCGGCGCCAGCGCGCGCGGCCAGGCGTAGGCCTGATAGGACTCGGCGCGTACCTGCGCGAGATTGACCGGCACGTTGACGTTGAACTCGTGCGGCGGCGAGAACTGGCAATCGTAGTAGCAGGCGCCGCAGCCGTGGCAGAGATTGGCGAGGTAGTTGAGGTCGCCGTCGGGAAAGGCGCGGCGCATCTCCATCGCCGGGAAGACCGCGCACAGGCCCTCGCAATACCGGCACGAGTTGCACACCGTCATCAGCCGTTCGGCTTCTTCGAGCGCTTTAGTTGCGTGCATTGGCCGCCGCCTCCCGTCCGGCGATGCGGCCGAAGACGCTGCCGATGGTCATGCCGATGCCGGCGGCGTAGCCGCGACCCAGCACGTTGCCGGCCATGATCTCGCCCGCCGCGAACATGTTGGCCGACGGTCTGCCGTCCTTCATCAGCATGCGCGCCTGCTTGTTCACCCGCGTGCCGAGATAGGTGAAGGTGATG
>CAYTFW010000209.1:8225-8558 GCA_964437145.1 uncultured Rhizobiaceae bacterium | reverse complement strand
TATAGGCCTGGGTGGCGTTGCCGTCCCGGAGGTACTCCAGGACGAAGCGCTCGTGACGAGGCGAGAGGGGGCGTGGTGAGAGGGGTGTGTTTTGGTCGTTCATGCCGGCCAGAATACGCCTCTGCCCCTGTACGATGCGATTTCCGCCGCTACCAGCGTCAAATGGGGGCCAAGAGTCGCTGGGAGACAAGCGATCTGCCGAAGGACTCCGCGCGCTTCTTCCTCCCTCTCCCCGCGAGCGGGGAGAGGGTTGGGGTGAGGGGCTGAGTCAGGTGGCGTACGACGGCCCTGCGCAACTTGGGACGACCCCCCCCCCCCCCCCCCCCCCCCCCC
>CAYTFW010000209.1:0-8215 GCA_964437145.1 uncultured Rhizobiaceae bacterium | reverse complement strand
GCCTCACCCCGACCCTCTCCCCGCTCGCGGGGAGAGGGAGGATAACGCCGCAGGCGACCCGCCCCACCCGGCCGGCGCACGCCTTTGCGCCCGCGTCGCGCTGCCGTACACTGCCGCGCAACAAAGCAAGGAAAACACAGGGAGGCATCGATCATGGCCGGACTCCGTCTGGGGCGCCGACGCGCGCTCGCTGTGTCGCTGGCGACACCCCTGCTGGCGTCGGGCATCGCGCGCGCCAGCACCGACTGGCCCAACAAGCCGGTGCGCTATCTCAACCCCTTCCCGGCCGGCGGCACGACCGACGTGCTCTCGCGCATCTGCTGCCAGGAGCTCAGCGAGCTCACCGGCCAGCAATTCATCGTCGAGAACAAGGCCGGCGCGGGCGGCAATGTCGGCGCTGACCAGCTCGCCAAGTCGACGCCCGACGGCTACACCTTGGGCCTGCTGAGCATCGCGCCGCACGCCATCGCGCCGACGCTCTACGGCAAGCTGTCGTTCAACGCCGACAAGGACTTCACGCCCATCGCCATGTTCTGGGCGGTGCCCAACATCCTGGTGGTGAAGAACGACCTGCCGGCCAGGAGCGTGCCGGAGCTGATCGCGCTGATCAAAGCCAACCCCGGCAAGTATTTCTTCGGCTCCGGCGGCTCGGGTACCTCGCCGCATATCTGCGGCGAGATGTTCAAGCTGCGCGCCGGGCTCAACATGCAGCACGTGCCCTATCGCGGCGGCGCGCCGGCGATGCAGGACATGCTGGCCGGCCAGCTCGACATGATGTTCGACAACATCTCGACGCCCCTGGTGCAGCACAAGGCGGGCAAGGTGCGCGGGCTGGCCGTGACCTCGCCCGAGCGCTATCCCGGCGCGCCCGATCTGCCGACCATGGCCGAGTTCATGCCCGGCTTCCAGATGACCTCCTGGGGCGGCCTGTGCGGCCCTGCCGGCCTGCCGCCGGCGATGGTCGAGAAGGCCTCGGGCCTGGTGAAGAAGGCGCTGGAGAGCGAGAAGATCAAGCGGATCTTCGCCGAACAGGCGGCGGTGGTGTTCTACCGCGACGCCAAGGGCGCCGCCGACTTCCGCCGCGCGCAGGAGGCGGAGCTGGCGCCGGTGATCAAGGCGTCGGGGGCGAAGGTGGATTGAGAAAGCGCGCATGCGGCGATGACGAGCCCATCGCCGCGCAATGTCTCGGTGATCGCCGCGGGCCGGCCGCAATCGCGGCATGCGCAAAGTCGTCTTGAGGTTCGGCGAGCGCCCGTTAGAACTCAAGGTCGCGAGGCTGGTGTCACCGTATAGCCTCCGGCACCCTGGGAGTGGTTCGGGCAGATGAACAGGCTCTTGATCGCCAATCGCGGCGAAATCGCCATCCGCATCGCGCGCGCTGCGACCGACATGGGGCTGCCGACGGTCTCGGTCTACTCCGAGGATGATGCCAGCAGCCTGCATCTCAGGGTGACGGACGAGGCACGGGCGCTGCCCGGACGCGGCGCGGCGGCCTATCTCGACATGGACGCGGTGATCGCGGCCGCCAAGGCGTCGGGCTGCGACGCGGTCCATCCCGGCTACGGCTTCCTCGCCGAGCGTGGCGATTTCGCCAGCGCCTGCGCAAAGGCGGGTCTGACCTTCGTCGGGCCCGAGGTGAAGCATCTCGACCTGTTCGGCGACAAGGCCCGCGCGCGGCAGGCGGCGGCCGCGGCGTCGGTGCCGGTCATCCGCGGTCTCGACCACGCGATCACCGTCGCCGAGGCAAAGGACTTCTTCGCGTCGCTCGGCGCCGGCGGCGCCATGATCATCAAGGCGCTGGCGGGCGGCGGCGGACGCGGCACGCGGGTGGTGCTGAGCGCCGCGGAGATCGAGCCGACCTTCGAGCGTTGTCGCTCCGAGGCCCGCGCCGCCTTCGGTCGCGAGGAGCTCTATGTCGAGGAGCTGGTGACGCGGGCGCGCCACGTCGAGGTGCAGATCCTCGGCGACCGCACCGGCGCCATCGCGGCGCTGGGCGAACGCGAATGCAGCGTGCAGCGACGCTTCCAGAAGATCATCGAGATCGCGCCGGCGCCCCATCTCGACGACGGGCTGCGCCGCCGGATCATCGAGGCCGCCGTGCGGCTGGCGAAGAGCGTTGGCTACTTCAATCTCGGCACGTTCGAGTTCCTGGTCGACGTCTCGGGTCGCGCCGGCGCGCAGCCCTTCGCCTTCATCGAGGCCAATGCCCGGCTGCAGGTCGAGCATACGGTCACCGAGGCGGTGACCGGTGTCGACCTGGTGCAGTCGCAGATCCGCCTGGCGCAGGGCAGGACGCTGAAGGAGCTGGGCCTCGACCGCGCCGAGACTCTCGCGCCGCGCGGCTATGCCATCCAGGCGCGGGTCAACATGGAGACCATCGAGCCCGACGGCACGGTGCGGCCGGGCGGCGGCACGCTTTCGGCCTACGAAGCGCCGAACGGGCCGGGCGTGCGTACCGACGGCTTCGGCTATGCCGGCTATCGCACGTCGGGCGCCTTCGACTCGCTGCTGGCCAAGGTCATCGCCCATTCGCCCTCGCCGGATTTCGTCGACGCCGCGGCGCGCAGCACGCGGGCGCTCAGCGAATTCCGCCTGGAGGGCGTCGCCACCAACATCGCGTTCCTGCGCAACGTGCTGGCGCATCCGGACTTCACCGGCGGCAAGGTGCACACCCGCTGGCTCGACGAGCACCTCGCGACGCTCGCCGCGCCCGGCGAGCAGCGGCAGCGTTTCGTGCCGGGTACGGCGACGCCCGCGCGCGGCTCGGGCCACGCTGGTGCCGCCGTGAAGAGCAAGGATCCCCTGGCGCTCTTCGCCCACGACGCCTCGGTGAAGGCGGAGCGCACCGCGCAGGTGGCCGTCGAGGACGACGCGCCCGACATGACCGGGCCGGACGGATCGCTCGGCGTCGCCTCGCCGATCCAGGGCACTATCGTGGCGATCAACGTCGCGGACGGCGAGGCGGTGCGCGCCGGCCAGCAGGTCGCGGTTGTCGAGGCGATGAAGATGGAGCATGTCATCGCCGCCCCGCACGCGGGCATCGTGCGCGGCATCACCATGGCGGCGGGCGACGTCGTGCGCGAGGGCTTCCCGATCGTCTTCGTGCAACAGGCCGATGTCGCCGGCGGCGCGGTGGCCGCGGCCGAGGAGGTCGATCTCGATCACATCCGCGACGATTTGCGCGAGAATATCGAGCGTCACGCGCTCACCCTGGACGAGAACCGGCCCGAGGCCGTGGCGCGGCGGCGCAAGAACGGCTACCGCATGCCGCGCGAGAACATCGATCGGCTGGTCGATCCCGGCTCCTTCGACGAGTACTGGCCGCTGATCGTGGCGCGCCAGCATCAGCGCAACACGCTGGATCAGCTGCGCCGCAACACGCCGGCCGACGGCGTGGTCGCCGGCATGTGCACGGTCAACGGCGATCTGTTCGACGAGACCCGCTCGCGCGCCGCCCTGGTGCATTACGACTACACGGTGCTGGCCGGCACGCAGGGCAGCCGCAACCACTACAAGCAGGACCGGATGTTCGAGCTGGCGCATCGCTTCCGCCTGCCGATGATCCTGTTCGGCGAGGGCGGCGGCGGCCGGCCGGGCGACGACCATATCGGCCCGCGCGTCGCCATCGACACCAAGACCTTCACCACCTACTCGCAGCTCTCCGGACTGGTACCGATGATCTCGGTGGTCAATGGCCGCTGCTTCGCCGGCAACACCGCGCTGGTGGCCTGCGCCGACGTCATCATCGCGACCGAAGGGTCGACGCTCGGCATGGGCGGCCCGGCGATGATCGAAGGCGGTGGCCTGGGCATCTACACGCCGGAAGAAGTCGGCCCGATGTCGTTCCAGGTGCCCAACGGCGTCGTCGACATCCTCGTGAAGGACGAGGACGAGGCGGTCGACACCGCGAAGAAGTACCTCTCGTACTTCCAGGGCCCGATCACCCGCTTCGAGGCGCACGACCAGCGCACCTTGCGCTCGGCGATTCCGGAGAATCGCCTCAGGCTCTACGACATGCGGCGCATCCTGCACACCCTGGCGGACAAGGACTCGGTGCTGGAGATCCGGCCCAAATTCGGCATCGGTATCATCACCGCCTTCGCGCGCTTCGAGGGCCGGCCGATGGGCGTGATCGCCAACAATCCGCATCACCTCGCGGGCGCGATCGATTCGGACGGCGCCGACAAGGGCGCGCGCTTCATGCAGCTCTGCGACGCTTTCGACATCCCGGTGCTCAACCTGATCGACTGCCCCGGCATCATGGTCGGCCCCGATGTCGAGCGCACCGCGCTGGTGCGCCACTGCACGCGGCTGTTCAACGTCGGCGCCAACATGACCGCGCCGCTGTTCACCGTGGTCGTGCGCAAGGCCTATGGCCTGGGCGCGCAGGCGATGCTGGGCGCGGGCTCGCTGGTCGGCTTCTTCTCCATCGCCTGGCCGACCGCGGAGTTCGCCGGCATGAACATCGAGGGCTCGGTCAAGCTCGGCTATCGCAAGGAGCTGATGGCGATCGACAATCCCGAGGCACGGCTGGCGGAGTTCCAGCGCCGCACCGCCGAGGCCTACGACACGGCCAAGGCGGTCAACGCCGTGATGGGCGGCGGCATCGACGACGTGGTCGACCCCGCCGCCACGCGGCAATGGATCGTCAACGGCTTGAAGCGGCTGCCGCCAGTGCCGTTGCGCACCACGAAGAAGTATCCCTATATCGACACGTGGTGAAGGACAGCCCCCGCAAGGACCGCACCGACCCGCTCCATTCAACGCGCTTCGCTGATCAGAAGCGCAGTCGCTTGCCGACCGCCAGCGGAACGAGCTTGCGGTCGCCGAAGGCGTTGGCCAGCGCCGACATGGCGCGCCACCCGGTGCAATGGCCCGCCGCGATGACGTCGAGGCCGAAACCGCCCAGCGCCGCCACGGTCTGCGGGATGACGCGCTCATTCGTGCCGCTCAGGTGCAAGCCGCCCAGGACGGCGTGCAGCTTCACGTCGGGGAAGCAGTCGCGCGCGTGCGACAGCACGTTGACGACCCCGGCGTGGCTGCAGGCGGAGAGCACCACCATGCCTTTGTCGCGTACGTGGAAGGCGATGAAGCGTTCGTCGATCAGCAGCTCGTCGAGTTCCCAGCCCCGATTGTCGAGGGTGCGACGATGCTGGCCGGGCAGGCCGACCTCGAAGCCGCTGCGGCGCGGTATCTCGCCGCTGACGTAGAGGGTGTCGCCGGCGATTTCCTGGGCATCGCGCGTGGAGACGACACGGCCACCATGCGCCGTGAGCGCAGCCTCCGAGGGCACGTCCTCCATCAGCCGGAAGGAACCGTCGGGCAGCTTGGCGGCGCGGCTGCGGAACATGTCGGGATGCATGTAGCAGGGGACCTCGCGCCCGCCATTGCGGTCCCGCACCAATTGCAGCGCGCGCAGCATGGCGCCGGCGTGATCCCAGTGGCCATGGCTGAGCACCATCGCCTCGACCGGCCCGAGATCAATGCCGAGCCGGGAAACATTCTGTTCGAACGTGCGGTCCTCCGGGCCGGAGTCGAAGAGGACGGTGTGCACGCTGTCGCCGCGGCGCAAGGTGAGCAGGCAGGACAGGCCGTGCGCGGCGCAACACAGGCAGGCACCGCCTAACACCCATGCCCCGCCGCGCCGTCGCGCGAGCCCTGCCATTTCGGTCTCGACAAAGGAGGGCACGGAGGACAGCGAATCGGTGACGTTGTCGACGATGATCTCGACGTCGACGGAGTCGACAGGAGCAAGGCCCGGCATGCGCTATCCCTCGTTCTTTCGCATTGCATCGCCATCATCACGCCAACGCCTTGCCACCACAAAGCAAAACCATACGATGTCGGGCTCGATCACGAAGGTCCCGCGCGGGGCGGACGGCTTCGTCGCTCTCGCGCCCGACGTCTATTGGCGGCAGGAGGCCGGAAGCTACCTCGCCTATACCGACGAAGGCCGCGCTAAGGCGCAGTCGCTGCGCGCCCGGCTGGACACGGATCAGTTCACGCGCGACATGGGCTATGCCATCGCCGCCCTGCGGGCGCGCCCGCAATGCAGCGGCAAGGTCGGGGTGATGGGGTTCTGCCTGGGTGGCATGTTCGCCTACCTCGCGAGCACGCGGCTGCCGATCGACGCGGCGGTCAGCTACTACGGCGTCCAGATCGACCAGCATCTTGGCGAGGCGAAGAAGTATCCCTATATCGACACCTGGTGAACGCCGAGGGCGCGGGCCATGGCATCTCTTGATCAGGCGTGGTCGGACTTACGGCCCAGACTCAAGATCGTGGAACCGCTGACCTTCTCCGCCGAGCAGTGGTCACTGATCGAGCGCCTGCGCGCGAACTTCAATGATCGCGAGGCGCAGACACGCCTGCCACTACCGATCGCCCGCTTCCGCGAGTCCGCGCGCGCGGCGATCTACGCCTGTGCGCAGCAATTCGACGATGTCGAGACGGCCTACGCCGACGACGGCGCGCCCGACACGATGGCGCACTACGCGCGCCTGTATAATGACGACGTCGATACGATGCTGGGCGTGCTCGTGCCATCGGCGCGGTTCCGCAAAGGGCACTACGCCTACGGCAAGTTCACAGCGCCGCAACCGCACGGCCTGCATACCGACCACAGCGCGGAAGACCCTGATGCGGCCGGCGAACCGATTTGCATCGCCCGCATCGAGACCTTGGGCACGCACTATGTCGCCGGCGACTACCGGGCCTACGACGCGCGAACCCAGAGCATGCTCAACGCCCTGCGATACTGGACCCCGGCGCCCGAGGGCCAGCCCGAGGCCATCTTCGATGCGCTGTTGAAGCAGGGGACGCTCAGGACCATGCCGGTCAATCACGTCATGCTGATGGTCGCCGGCAACAGCTCGGCGCGCGCGCAAGCCACGCAACATATCGCCGCCAGACCACCCGAGGGCGGTCTGCACTCGGCGTTCTTTCAGCGGCAGTACAAGCTCGTCACGCCAGCGCGTAGCGCTTGAGCCAGGCCGGATCGGGATCGTGGCCCAGGCCCGGCCCGGTCGGCACGTCGAGGTTGGGCTTCCAGCGCAGCAGGCCGATGCCGTAGGGATCCATGTGATCCTCGGCGTCGATGGTCGCGAAGAAGGTCGGCGCCTCCATCGCGGCGATCAGGTGCAGCGAGGCCAGCGCGGCCGGGCCGACGAACGGCGTGTGCGGCGCCACCGAGACATCCAGCGTCTTCAGCGCGGCGAGCGCGCGGATCGACTCCGTGACGCCGCCGATCATCGCGACATCGGGCTGCGCGACGGCGACGGCTGGCGCTTTGGCGTAGAGCGCGAGCTGCTCGGCCGAGCCGAGATCGGCGCCAAGACCGATGGGAACGCCCGGCAGCGCGGGCATGTCGAGAACGGGCTCGGGCGGCCAGAACGGATCCTCCAGCCACAGCAGGTTCAACGCCCGCCAGCGCGCGCTGTCGCGACGGACATCCGTCAGCGCATGAGCGCCGTTGCAATCGGCGACAAAGGGAATGCCGGCGCCAACAGGTCGGCGCGCCTCCTCGATCACGTCGAGATCGAACTCGTGCACCTTCACCGCCTTGACGCTCGTCGCCAGCGCCTGCTCGACGCGGGCGCGAACCCGGCCGGCATGGTTGAAGCGGTCGAGGCTCGCCATGACGGGAATCTGGTTGCGCCGCGCGCCGCCGATCATCGTCGACAACGACTGTCCCGCCGCTTTGCCCGCGATGTCCCACAGCGCCGTGTCGATGGCGCCCAGCGTGTTGAGGATGTGGCCGGCGCGCCCGAAGGAGGCGAAGCGCCGGCGCGTCTCGAGATTGAGCGCCTGACGCTGGTCGATCGATTGCCCGACAAAGATCGGCGCGACGATGTCGCGCATCGTCGCCGCCAGGCTCGCCTGCATGGCGGCCCCGAGGCACAGCGTTTCGCCGTAGCCGACCAGCCCCGAGCGCGTCGTGACGCGACAGAACAGCGGATACCGCGCCGGCGGCGGATCGCCCGTGCGGTTCGCGTAGGGAATGCGCAGCGCGACGGGTTCGATGCGGTCGATGATCATGGGCCCCTCTTACCTTCCCCCGGAGGGGGAAGGTGGCGCGCAGCGACGGATGGGGGATGTCGAAGACGGACACCGAACGCGTTGAGACATCCCCCATCCGCCCTTCGGGCACCTTCCCCCTCCGGGCAGGGCTATCGCATATGAAAAAAGAGGCTGAGAAGGAAGTCGTCGTCCCATC
>CAYTFW010000208.1:0-8634 GCA_964437145.1 uncultured Rhizobiaceae bacterium | reverse complement strand
CACCTGTTGCACTTCAAACGTGAATCCACACCCTCGCTACGCTCGGGATGACAGAAAGTTATTCCGCCGCCTTGGCCACCGGCGCCGGCGGGAAGACCGCCTTGGACTGGAACAGCGAATCGATGTCGCCCTGGGCGTAGCCGAAATCGCGCAGGATCTCGACGCAGTTCTCGCTGATGCGCGGCGCGTAGTTCAGGCGTGGATCGGTGTCGCGCGCCGGCGGCAGGCCGGGGATCTGCGCGAAGGGCAGGCGCTTGGTGCCGGGGTGCTCGACCCAGTCGACGGCGCCCACCGCCTTGACATGCGGATGCTCGAGATAGTCGGCGTAGTTGTTGACCCGCTCGCAGAACACCTCCTGCGCCTGCAACAACTCGATCCACGCCTCGGTCGTCTTGGCCGGCATCGCCTCGTTGAGCGCCTTCATGATCTTGGGCGTGCCCTTGATGCGATCCTCGTGCGTCTGCAAGGTCGGATCGTCGGCGATATCCTGGCGGCCGACCAGCTCGAAGAGCTTGCGGAAATGGTGCGGGCGCATGGCGCTCAGCACGATGTGGCCGTTGGCGGTCTTGAAGGTGCCGGCCGGCATGTAGAGCGGCGGCGGCGTGCCGTTGCTCCACACGTACTCCATCAGCTTGGCGCCCTGATAAGCGGCCGCGGCCTGCATCAGCGACAGGTCGAGATAGCAGCCCTCGTTGAAGCGCAGCTGGCGCATGAGCGCCGGCGACAGCGCGTTGAAGACATAAAGGCCGGTGGTGACGTCGACGGCGATCATGCCCTGGCGGTGCGGCCAGCCCTCGGCAGTGCGGTTCATCACCATCATGCCGCTGAAGGCCTGGATCAGCCCGTCGACGGTGGGTCGCTTGTTGTTGGGGCCGGTCTGGCCGAAGCCCGAGACCGAGGCGTAGATCACGCTGGGGTTGATCGCCTTGATATCGTCGTAGCCCAGCCCCAGCCGCTTGATCACGCCGGGCCGGAAGCTTTCGATGACGATGTTGGCCTTGGCGGCGATCTTCTTCACCACCTCCAGGCCCTTGGGCGATTTCAGGTCGATGGCGATGGAGCGCTTGCCGCGGTTGAAAGCGATCGAATGGGCGCAGTGATCGCCCTGGATCTCGCCCAGGCCGCGGCCCCAATCGCCTTCGGGCGGCTCGATCTTCACCACGTCGGCGCCGTGCTGGGCCAGCAGCATGGTGCTGTGCGGCCCGGCCACGCCCTGGGTGAGGTCGAGCACCACGATGCCCTCGAAGGCCTTGCGCTGGCTGGTCATGTCCGTCCCGTTGTCGATGCGTTCCCGTGGCGAAATTCTGTCATCGGCCGGCACGAGGCAAGCGATTCCCTGTCATGGCGAGGGCATGGCGGTCATGCGGCGGGGCTTTGCACATCGCCGCCACGGCGTCACCACGATCGGACGGCATAAACCAGGCGTCCAGGCCTGGGAGGTACCGGATGAAGAACATCTTGCTGACGGTGGCGCAGCTCTCTGGCGGCGCCTTCGTGCTGGTGGGCGTCATCGCCTTCGTCAACATGGCGACCGGCTGGCGGATCGGCCTCAAGGGCGCGGCGATCCCGGCCGACCCGGTATTCGGCCTGTTCATGGTCGCGCTCGGCGGGCTCGTCCTGGGCTTGCTGTGGTTCTTCGCCACCCGCAAGGCGCCGGCCAAGACCGACGCCTGACGCCGCTCCGCGGTCACGCCATGACGGCGACGCGCACGTGTGTGTCGGGGCCCGCCCCGCCCAGGAGTCGCAGCAGATCGACACGCGCGACGGCGACGCAGCCCTCGGTCGGGCCGTAATCCGGCCGCGCCACGTGCAGGAAGATGGCGCTGCCGGCGCCGGGCACGATGGGGTCGTCATTGTAGCCGAGCTCGACCACGAGATCGTACAGCGCGTCATCGCGCCATAGGCGTTCGTGCCGCGCGGCGTGCGGCAGGATCACCGCTCGGTTGTACTCGGGCGAAGCCGGATCGTCGCACCAGCCGTCCTCGCGGCGAATCGCGCGCGTCGGCAGACCGCGCACCGGCGGCGCTTCGAGCCGATCGGCGCGGTACCACAGCCGGCGCAGCGGGAAGGTGCCCAGAGGCGTCGCGCCGTCGCCCTCGCGCTTGTCGGCCCGCACGCCGCCGCGGCCCAGCGCGCAGGGCACCAGCAGCGATCCATGTCGCAGAACGCCACGCGTCGGGCGACGCGCCTCGGCGAGAACCTCGATCAAATTATCCATGGCGTGCTAAGGCTTGTGGGCATATCGCTTGACGAGGATTCCATGGCTTTTGTCTTCCCGCCGCCGCCGACCGTCGGCGTCCCGGTGCACGGCACGTCCGACCTGTTCGCGGTGCGGCGCATCTATTGCGTCGGGCGCAACTACGCGGCGCATGCCCGGGAGATGGGCGGCGACCCCGATCGCGAGCCGCCGTTCTTTTTCGCCAAGCCGACCGACGCCATCGTCGTCGCCCCCGATGTAAACAGCCCGGTCAGGATCCCCTTCCCGCCGGCCACGAAGAATCTTCACCACGAGATGGAGCTGGTGGTGGCGATCGGCAAGGCCGGCGCCGACGTGCCGGTCGACAAGGCGCTGGACTACGCCTGGGGGTACGCCGCCGGGCTCGACATGACCCGTCGCGACATCCAGAACGCCGCCCGCGACAAGGGCCGCCCCTGGGACATGGGCAAGGGCTTCGACAATTCGGCGCCGATCGGCACGCTCTATCGCGCCTCGGAGATCGGCCATCCGAGCAAGGGCGAGATCAAGCTGGCCGTGTCGGGCAAGACCAAGCAGCACGCCGATCTCGACGCGCTGATCTGGGATGTCGCCGAGACGATCTCCTACCTCTCCGGCCTGGTGACCTTGGGCGTCGGCGACCTGATCTACACCGGCACGCCCGAAGGCGTCGGCCCGGTGGTCAAAGGCGACACCTTGATCGGCCATGTCGAGCGCTGCGGATCGGTGGCGATCACTTACGTCTGATCGACAGAACACCTGTCATCCCGAGCGCCAGCGAGGGATCTTTCTGCCGACAAAAGATCCCTCGCTGGCGCTCGGGATGACAGAGAACCAGCCTAATACGGCACCTTGTCCGGCTTGGCCTGCCAGGCCGAGAACACCGCCCGGCCCTCTTCGGAGGGCAGGTGCGTGAAGGGGATGACGCGCTGGGCGATCGGCTTGTCGAACTCGCGATAGATATGGTCGTCATCGAAGCCGATGGCGGCGGCTTCGGCGCGGGTATTGGCGTAGACCACGCGATCGAGCCGCGCCCAGTAGATCGCGCCCAGGCACATCGGGCAGGGCTCGCAGCTGGTGTAGAGCGTGCAGCCGGCGAGGCTGAAGCGCGTTAGCGCCGTGCAGGCGGCGCGGATGGCGCTGACCTCGGCGTGGGCGGTAGGATCGTTGGCCGAGGTCACCTGGTTGAAGCCTTCGGCGACGATCTTGCCGTCGCGCACCACGACGGCGCCGAAGGGGCCGCCGAAGCCGGCCTCCATGCGCCGCCGCGACAGATCGATCGCGGCGCGCAGGAAGGTCGCGTCGTCGCTCACAGCTCGCGCGCGCTGAAGGTGTCGCAGTCGCGCAGCGAGCCGCTTTGCAGGCCGCGCTTGAGCCAGCGCTGGCGCTGCGCGGCGGTGCCGTGGGTGAATGTCTCGGCCCGCGCGGCGCCGCCCTGCAGCGTGTCGTCGCCGATCGCCGCCGCCGCGCGCAGCCCCTCCTCGACATCGCCCGGCTCGAGGATGGCGCGCTTGCGGTTGGCGTGGAACGCCCAGGCGCCGGCGAAGCAATCGGCCTGCAGCTCGACGCGCACCTGCAGCGCGTTCGCCTCGACCTGGCTGACCTGCCGCTTGCGCTGCTGCACCTTGTCGAGAATGCCGAGCAGCCGCTGGATGTGATGGCCGACCTCGTGGCCGATGACATAGGCCTGGGCGAAATCGCCCGGCGCGCGGAAGCGGGTCTTCAGCATCTCGTAGAAGCTGAGGTCGATATACACCTTCATGTCGCCCGGGCAATAGAACGGACCCGACGCCGCCGTGGCCGAGCCGCAGGCGGAGTTCACCCGGCCGGTGAACAGCACCAGGGTCGGCTCGCGGTATTGCTGATTGAGCTGCGCCGGGAATTGCTCGCGCCATACTTCCTCGGTGCTGCCCAGCACGCGGCCGACGAAGCGGCGCATCTCGTCGTCGCGCCCGACCGGCCGTCCGGTCTGGCTCGGCTGCGCCTGGCGCGGCTGCTGGTATTCGCGCGGCGGTGGCGATTGCTGCATGCCACCCAGCAGCGCCATGGGATCGATGCCGAGGAACAGGGCGGCGCCGATGACGATGATCACGCCGAGACCACTCATGCCGCCGCCGCCGATCGGCAAGCCGAAACCGCCGCCGCCGAATCCGCCGCCGCCGCCAAAACCGCCGGGACTGGCGGGGCCGTCGTCGCGGCGATCCTCCACATTGTCGCTTTCGGGTGTGTCGTCGAGGCGCATAGCATGCTCCGGCGGCCGGGATCGCCAGTATATAGGATGCCGCGTCGTGTCGCGCTAATCTCGGAATCCCATGCCGCTTTCCATCGCCACCTGGAACATCAACTCCGTCCGCCTGCGCATCGGCAACATCGAGCGCTTCCTGCGCGCCGAGAAGCCCGACGTGCTCTGCCTGCAGGAGACCAAATGCCCGGACGAGCTGTTTCCGCACGCCCCGTTCGAGGCGCTAGGCTACACGCATCGCCTGATCCACGGCATGAAGGGCTATAACGGCGTCGCTATCGCCAGCCGCCTGCCCTTCAGCAAGGTCGAGATCCACCATCGCGTCGGGCGCGAGGATTGCCGACACGTGCGCGCCTGGCTGGATATCGGCGGCGATCCGATCGTGCTCGACAATCTCTACATCCCCGCCGGCGGCGACATCCCCGACCCGGTGGCCAACGCGAAGTTCGCGCACAAGCTCGACTTCTATCGCGAGATCGCGGCCTGGTTCACCGCGGTCGCGCCGAAGAAGGGCGCGCGCAAGGGCAAGCGCGCGATCGCCGTCGGCGATCTCAACGTGGCGCCGCTGGAGCACGACGTGTGGAGCCACAAGCAGCTGCTCGACGTCGTCTCGCACACCCCGATCGAGGTCGAGCTGTTCGACCACATGCTGAAGTCGCGCGACTGGATCGACGTGCCACGCCTTTTCACGCCGGCCAGCGAGAAGCTCTATTCGTGGTGGAGCTATCGCAATCAGGATTGGCGCAAATCCGACCGCGGCCGGCGTCTCGACCATATTCTCACCACGCCGGCGCTGCGCGGCGCCATCGGCGGCTATCGCCTCATCAAGGACACGCGCGACTGGGAGAAGGCCAGCGACCACGTGCCGGTGATCGGCACGTTCAATCTTTAGCGCAAAGCGCGCCCACTTCTCTCTTCTGTCATTCCGAGCGCAGCGAGGAATCCACGCGGCTTCACTGGATTCCTCGCTGCGCTCGGAATGACAGAGCTCTGGCTACGCCAGCCTGGCCTTCGCCTTTCGGCCGATCAGCAGGATCATCGGCACGGCCAGCGCCGAGGCCAGCGTGAACAGCCCGAAGGCGTTGATGTAGCCGATCATCGCCGCCTGGCGGTTGATCTCCTTCGACAACCGCGCCAGGCCCTGCACCGTCGTGACGTCCCAGCCGCCGGTGACCCAGGGCAGGGCCAGCGCCTTGTTGTAGGGATTCACCAGCTCGACGAGGCGACCGTAATTCGCGCCGGTCGAGCGCACGATCTCCGCGACGCAGATCGAGATGAAGAAGCTCGAGCCGATGTTGCGCAGCAGATGGTAGATCGCCGTGCCCTCGGCGAGGTCGGCCGGGCTGGTGGTCGAGAAGGTCACCAGGGTCAGCGGCACCCAGACCACGCCGATGGCGATGCCCTGCACCACGCTGTTGGCCAGCAAGGTGCCCATGTCGACATTGAGGTCGATGTGCATCAGCCAGAAGCCGGAGATCGCCAGCAGGCCGAAGCCGCCGATCAGGCCGACGCGCGGATCCATGCGGCCGACGAAGATCGCCAGGAAGAAGCCGATCGTCGCGCCCACGCCGCGCGCGGCGATCACCTCGCCGATCAGCTGGTCGGGAAAACCGGCGTGCTGCTGCAGCAGCGGCGGCAGCAGCACCATCGGCGTGAAGTTCAGCATGCCGTAGATCAGCACCAGCACCAGGCCGATGGCGTAGTTGCGGTCGAGCAGCAGGCGCAGGTTCAGGAACGGTTTGGTCGCCGTCAGGCTATGCGCGAGGAAGATCCAGAAGGCGATGATCGCGATGAAGGTCTCGATGATGATCTCGCCCGAGTCGAACCAGTCGAGCCGCTGGCCGCGCGCCAGCACCAGCTGCACGCAGGCGATGGCGACGGCCAGCGAGAGGAAGCCGGTCCAGTCGAGCGCGATGCGTCCGCTCGGGCGGTCGGGCGGCAGGGCGAAGCGCAGGCCGACATACGACACCACACCCACCGGCACGATCATGTAGAAAGCCCAGCGCCAGCTGTAGAGCTCCGACAGCATGCCGCCCAACGTGGGGCCGATCACCGGCCCGATCACTACGGCCATGCCGAAGATCGAGGTCACCAGCCCCTGCTGCCGCTTGGGAAAGGCGTCGAGTATGATGGTCTGCGACAGCGGGATCACCGGCGCGCCCAGCCCGCCCTGCAGCACCCGCCAGAGGATCAGCGTCTCAAGCGACTCCGCCATGCCGCACAGCAGGGTGGTGACGGTGAACAGCAGCACCGCCCAGGTCATGGTCTCGCGCCGGCCGAAGCGCGCCACCAGCCAGCCGGTCATCGGCGTCATAACCGCCGTCGCCAGGATGTTGAAGGTCATCGCCCAGGCGATCTCGTCCTGGGTCGCCGACATCGCGCCCTGCATCTGCGGCAGCAGGCTCGAGGCGATCAGCAGGGTGGTCGCGTAGAGCGTTGAGCCCAGCACGACCATGACCAGAATCAGCACCCGCCGGCCGAGGGAGAAGGATTCGGCGGGGCTGGTCTGCTCCTGGGGCGTGGTGGCCGGGCTTGAAGTCATGGACATGGCTAATGTAGCCTAGACAACATTATCGGTCGACCCGCGTCGGCGCATGGGAGATGGGCGTGAGCCCGAACGACGACGACTATATCGGCAACGTGCTGTCGGACGTGGCGCGCCTGATGCGCACGGTCTTCGACCGGCGCGTGCGCGAGCTCGGGCTGACGCGCGGCCAGTGGCTGGTCCTGACACGCCTGACCCGGCGGCCGGGCGCCAGCCAGACCGAGCTTGCCGACATGCTCGAGCTCGACCGCGCCAGCGCCGGGCGCATGATCGACCGCATGGAGAATGGCGGCTGGATCGAACGCCGGCCCGACCCGGTCGACCGCCGGATCAAGCGCCTGCACCTGACGCCGCATGCCCGCAGCGTGCACGCCGGTATGTGGAAAGTCGCCGAGGCGACGGTCGACGACGCGCTCAAGCCACTATCGGGCAGGGAGCGGCGCGAGTTCGCGCGCATGGCCGCGGCGGTAAAGCGCCGGCTGCAGGCGCTGGCTGGCGACGACGGCGACTCGTCCGGCACGGAGCCGCGCACGCGAGGGGCGGCCGCGTCGTGAGCTACCGCCATCGCACCGCCTTCCGTCTCGTGCTGCTGGTCGCGATCCCCGCCATGGCGATCGCCGGCGGCGTGCTGTGGTGGCTGTCGGGCGGCCGCTACATCAGCACCGAGAACGCCTATGTGAAGGCCCACATCGTGCAGATCGCGCCGGAGGTGTCCGGCCCGGTGCGCCGCGTGCCGGTACGCGATCACGCCGAGGTCAAGGCCGGCGACGTTCTGCTGACGATCGAGCCGGCGCAGTTCCGCCTGGCGCTGGACGCGGCGGACGCCGAGCTCGACGCGGCGCGCACGCATGTCGAGACATTGCGCGCCACTTGGCGCGAGGCGGTGAGCGAGCTGGCCGACGCGGAAGCGCGCGCGGCCTACGCCCAGCGCCAGTGGCAGCGCCAGGAGGAGCTGGCGCGGACCGGCGTGCTGTCGGCCAGCAAGCGCGACGAGGCGCAGAACGACGCGCGCAGCGCGGCTGACCGCGTCGGCATGGTGAAGGAGAAATTGCAGCGCGTGCTGACGGCGCTGAACGGCGATCCGCAGCTGCCGGCCGATCAGCATCCCGTGGTGCGCGAGAAGCGCGCCGCGCGCGACCGCGCCGCGCTCGATCTGGCGCGCACGCAGATCCGCGCGCCGGTCGACGGCACCGTGGTCAACGTGCGCGCGCAGCCCGGTGAGCAGGTCAAGGCGTCGACGCCGCTCTTCGCGTTGGTCGCCGCGCACCGGCCCTGGGTCGAGGCCAACTTCAAGGAAACCGAGCTGACGCACGTGCGCGTCGGCCAGCGCGCGCGAATCGTGCTCGACATCTATCCCGACGTGGTCTGGGAGGCGATCGTCGAGAGCCTGAGCCCGGCGACCGGCGCGGAATTCGCCATCCTGCCGCCGCAGAACGCCAGCGGGAACTGGGTCAAGGTCGTCCAACGTCTGCCGGTGAAGCTGCGACTGGCGCCACATGCCGGCGAGCCGCCGCTGCGCGCCGGCATGACCGCGACCGTGCGCATCGACACCGGCCGCCAGCGCAGCGTCGGCGACGTCGTCGCCGGCATCTTCGGCGCCGCCAAGGATCCCAAGAAGCCCGACGACGCCAC
>CAYTFW010000207.1:0-8667 GCA_964437145.1 uncultured Rhizobiaceae bacterium | reverse complement strand
GACGAGCCCTCCTCCGGCCTGAACGTCGAGGAGACCGAGGACATGGCGTTCTGGATCCAGGACATCAAGAACCTGCTGGGCATCACCGTGCTGATGGTCGAGCACGACATGAAGCTGGTCTCGGCGGTATCCGACCGGGTGCTGGCGCTGAACTACGGCCGGCCGATCGCCACCGGCACGCCCTCGGAGGTGCAGAGCCACCCCGACGTCGTGCGCGCCTATCTCGGAGGCTGAGCCGCCATGGCCGAAGCCCAGCTCAAGGTCAGCAACATCGAGACCTACTACGGTCCGATCATGGCCATCCGCGGCGTCTCCTTCGAGGTGCCCAAGGGCGACATCGTCACCATCCTGGGCGCCAACGGCGCCGGCAAGACCACGGTGCTGAAGACCGTCAGCGGCGTGATGGACCCGCAGAAGGGCTCGGTGGTCTTCGAGGGCCGCGAGATCCAGCGCATGGATCCCGACAAGGTCATGCGCCTGGGCATGAGCCACGTGCCCGAAGGCCGCGAGGTCTTCCCGTTCCTGAGCGTGCGCGAGAACCTGCGCATGGGCGCCTACACCAGGCGCGATCCCGACGGGGTCGCCAGGGACCTGGAAACGGTGTTCGGTTACTTCCCGGTCCTGAAGGAGCGCGCCGACCAGCGGGCAGGCTCGCTGTCGGGCGGCGAGCAGCAGATGCTGGCGATCAGCCGCGCGCTGATGGCCAATCCGCGCATGATGCTGCTGGACGAGCCGTCGCTCGGCCTGTCGCCCAAGCTGGTGAAGGAAATCTTCGACATCATCGTGCGCATCAACAAGGAGCGCGGCGTCACCATCCTGCTGGTCGAGCAGAACGCCAACATGGCCCTGCAGGTCGCCGACTACGGCTATGTGCTGGAGGTCGGCCGCATCGTCATGGCCGACACCTGCGAACGCCTCCTGCAGAAGGAGGACATCAAGGAATTCTACCTCGGCATCAAGGAAGAAGGCGCCCGCGGCCAACGGCGCTGGAAGAAGCGCAAGACGTGGCGCTGACGGGCACCCTTTGTCATCCCGAGCGAAGCGGGGGATCCAGGCAGCAGCATGGATTCCTCGCTTCGCTCGGAATGACAGGGCAGCCGGGATGCGGTAGGTAGGACGGAACGAAATCAGGCCAAGTCAGGGAGGGCCGCCGGAGATGAACGCAGATGTCCACGCGGGCTCGATCAAGAAGATCGAGATCGAGGGCTGCGACACCATCCCGAAGCTGTTCTGGCACCAGGTGCGCGCGCGCGACGGCAAGACGGCGTTTCGCGAGAAGACGCTGGGCATCTGGCGCTCGACCAGCTGGCGCGAGTACGGCGAGCGCGCCCGCGCCGTCGGCATGGGGCTGGTCAGCCTCGGCCTGGCGCGCGGCGACGTGGTCTCGATTCTCGCCGACACCATTCCCGCGTGGCTCTACGCCGACATGGGCATCATGGGCGCCGGCGGCGTGTCCAACG
Organism: uncultured Rhizobiaceae bacterium; assembly: GCA_964437145.1. Classification (GTDB taxonomy): domain Bacteria; phylum Pseudomonadota; class Alphaproteobacteria; order Reyranellales; family Reyranellaceae; genus JAFAZJ01. Next base: position 7,207 of record CAYTFW010000207.1, on the reverse strand, counting down.
GCATCTACCCGACCGACGCCGCCAAGCAGGTCGAATACATCCTCAACGACAGCGCCACGCGCTTCCTGTTCGTCGAGAACGAAGAACAGCTCGACAAGTTCCTCGAGGTGCGTGGGCGTTGTCCGAAGATCGAGAAAGCATTCATCTTCGACATGGAGGGGCTGAGCGAGTTCAGCGACCCGCAGGTCATGTCGTTCGAGGAGCTGCTGAAGCTGGGTGGCGAATACGACAAGGCCCACCCCGGCAAATGGGAGGAACTGGTCGCCGCCTCGCGCGCCGAGGTGCTGGCGATCCTCGTCTACACCTCAGGCACGACCGGCCCGCCTAAGGGCGCGATGCTCTCGCATCGCAACGTGATCTTCCAGCTCGCCAACGCCGACGCCTTCATCCCGATGGAGACGGATGGCGAGCAACTCGCCTTCCTGCCGCTGTGCCACGTCGCCGAGCGCACCTTCACCGCCTTCCTGCCGCTGCGCTCCGGCGCCATCGCCAATTTCGCCGAAAGCGTCGAGACGGTGCCGGACAACGTGCGCGAGGTGGCGCCGACGACCTTCTTCGCCGTGCCGCGCATCTGGGAGCGCTTCTACTCCGGCATCGCCATCCGGATGAAGGAGGCGACCTGGATCGGGCGCAAAGCCTATGCCTGGGCGCTGGGCGTCGGCATGAAGGTCGCCGAGGCGAAGCTCGAGGGCCAGGAGCCCTCGGCTCCGCTGAAGCTGCAATTCGCCGTCGCCGATTACTGCGTGCTCGACAACATCAAGCGCGCCATCGGCATGCATCGCGTGCGTTTCGCCGGCACCGGCGCCGCGCCGATCGCGCCCGACCTGATCCGCTGGTACCGCGCGCTCGGCATCGACATGCGCGAGGTCTACGGCCAGACCGAGAATTGCGGCGTCGCCACCGGCATGCCCGACCGCATCAAGCTCGGCACCGTGGGCGTCGCCGCGCCCAATACCGAGCTCAAGCTGTCGCCCGAGGGCGAGATCGTGCTGCGCGGGCCGCATATCTTCATGGGCTACCTGAACCAGCCGGAGAAGACCGCCGAGACCCTGCGCGACGGCTGGCTGCATACCGGCGACGTCGGCACCATCGACAACGAAGGCTATGTGCGCATCACCGACCGGATGAAGGACATCATCATCACGGCCGGCGGCAAGAACGTCACGCCCTCGGAGATCGAGAACCAGCTGAAGTTCTCGCCCTACATCTCCGACGCGGTGGTGATCGGCGACCGGCGCAAGTTCCTGACCTGCCTGGTGATGATCGACTACGACAGCGTGTCGAAATACGCCCAGGACAGCAACGTGCCGTTCACCGACTTCACCTCGCTCTGCCGCGCGCGCGAGGTGCAGGACCTGATCTGGTCGGAGATCGAGAAGGTCAATCAGGGTTTCGCGCGGGTCGAGACGATCAAGAAGTTCCGCCTGCTGGAGCACCAGCTCTCGGCGGAGGACGACGAGGTCACCCCGACCATGAAGCTCAAGCGCAAGTTCGTGAACGAGAAGTACAAGGGGCTGATCGATAGCATGTACGCGGAAGCCGCGTAGATCCCGCCCCAAGGGGCTGTGTCATCAACGGGAGGAACCAGGAGATGCGTGAGAAACTGGCTATCGCGGCGGTCGCGGCGCTCAGCGCGGCGATCGCGACGGGCGCCGCCGCGCAGACGCGCGGCGTGTCCAAGACCGAGATCATCTTGGGCATGCCCACCGACCTCAGCGGCGTGGCGGCGACCTACGGCGTGTCGTCCTCGAACGCGGTGCGCATGCGCGTCGACGAGCTCAACGACGCCGGCGGCATCAACGGCCGCAAGATCAAGCTGATCATCGAGGACCAGGCCTACCAGGTGCCCAAGGCGGTGCAGGCCTGCAACAAGCTGATCAACCGCGACAACGTCTTCGCCTTCGTGGCCGCGCTGGGCACGCCGATGAACAACGCCTGCTTCAAGGACCAGTTCGCCGCCAACGTGCCGAACCTGTTCCCGCTGTCGGCGGCGCGCTCGATGTACGAGCCGTTCGAGCGTCTGAAGTTCTACGGCGCGGCCTCCTATGTCGACCAGATCCGCTCGGCGGTGCAGTACTTCGTCAAGGAGAAGGGCAAGAAGGCCGTCTGCGTGATGTATCAGGACACGGATTTCGGCAAGGAGATCCTGATCGGCGCCGAGATCCAGACCAAGCAGCTCGGCATCAAGGTCGTCGAGACCGCGGCCCACAAGCCGACCGACCAGGACTTCACCGCGCCGATCACCAAGCTGAAGGCCGCCGGCTGCGACCTGATCCTGATGGGCACCATCGTGCGTGACTCGATCGTGCCCTACAACACGGCGCGCAAGATGGGCTGGACCGACGTCGACTTCGTCGGCTCGGCCGCGGTCTACGACCTCGTCGTCGGCGCCGCCCAGGGCATGGACGGCTTCTACGGCATGGGCCTGACCGAGATGCCTTACGCCGACAGCCCGGTTGAGAGCGTCAAGAAGTTCGTCGCCGACTACAAGAAGCGGTTCAACATCGACCCGAACATCGGCGCGGTCTACGGCTACGTCGCCGCCGATCTCACGGCCGTCGGCCTGAAGAACGCCGGCGCCAACCTGACGCTCGACAGCTTCATCAAGGGCATGGAGGCGATCAAGGGCTACAAGGACATCTTCAACGGCCCCGAGGTCACGTTCAGCGACAAGATCCGCCAGGGCGCCAGCTCCTCGTTCCTCGCCGTGGTCAAGGGCGGCCGCTGGACCCGCGTGACGCAGCCGCTCGGCTTCTGATCGTCGGTTCCATCAAGCGAGAGGCCCGGGCAAGTCCCGGGCCTTTTCTTTTCCCCCGACCCCGTCGCACGGCTAATCTCCGCGCGATCCCTGAAGGAGAAATGACATGACAGGTCGCGTCGCGGGCAAGGTCGCGTTGGTCACCGGCGGCGCGTCGGGGCTGGGTCTCGCGACGGCCAAGCTGCTGTCCGGCGAAGGCGCCAAGGTGGTGATCACCGACGTGCAGAAGGACAAGGGCCCCAAGGCGGCGGCCGAGATCGGCGGCGACGCGGTGTTCCTCGAGCACGACGTCACCAGCGAGGCGCGCTGGAAGGAGGTCGTCGACGAGACGGTGCGGCGTTTCGGCAAGCTCAACGTGCTGGTGAACTCGGCGGGCATCGCCTGGCCCGACGGCTCGATCGAGACCGTCACGCTCAGCGACTTCAAGCGCATGATGAGCGTGAACTGCGAGGGCACGTTCCTCGGCTGCCAGAACGCGATCCGCGTCATGAAGGGCAATGGCCAGCCCTGCTCGATCGTCAACATCTCCTCCGTCGCCGGCCTGGTGAGCGGCTGGCAGATGGCCGCCTACTCGCCGTCCAAGGGCGCCGTGCGCCTGCTGACCAAGAGCGTGGCGCTGCACTGCGCGCGCGCCGGCTACGACATCCGCTGCAACTCCGTGCACCCCGCCTTCATCGACACGCCGATGGTCCAGCAGGGAATCGCCGAGGACAAGGATCCCGAGAAGGCGCGCAAGCGGCTGCTGCGCATGGTGCCGATGGGCAAGATCGGCGAGCCCAACGACATCGGCTACATGATCCTCTATCTCGCGTCCGACGAATCGAAATTCACGACCGGCGCCGAGATGGTGGTCGACGGCGGCTGCACGGCGATGTGAGGACACGATGGCGGATCTCGACAACCTCGTCGCCATCGTCACCGGCGGCGCCTCCGGCATCGGCGCGGCCACCTGCCGGCTGCTGGCGCGCGAAGGCGCCGCCGTGGTCGTGGCCGACGTGCAGGACGATCTGGGCGCGAAAGTCGCGGCGGAGATCGGCGGCATGGCCGTGTTCCAGCGCCTCGACGTCGCCAGCGAGGCCGACTGGCGACGCGTGATCGACGACACGCTGCAACGCTTCGGCCGCCTCGATATCCTGGTCAACAACGCCGGCATCTCCGGCGGCCAGGGTACGGTCGAGACGACGACGGTCGAGAACTGGGAACACGTGCACGCCATCAACCTCGATGGCGTGTTCCTCGGCTGCAAGTACGGCATCGGCGCCATGAAGCGCACCGGCCCGGCCAAGCCGGCGTCCAAGGGCGCGATCGTCAACATCTCCTCGATCGCCGGCCTGGTCGGCGCCGCCGGGCCCTGCGCCTACACCGCCAGCAAGGGCGCGGTGCGGCTGCTGACCAAGGCCGTGGCCCAGCAATGCGCCGAGAAGGGCTACGCCATCCGCTGCAACTCGATCCATCCCGGCGGCATCGACACGCCGATCTTCAACCCGCTGTGGCAGATGATGGGCCACGAGCAGGGCAAGGCGTTCATCGGATCGCGCCATCCCGTCGGCCATATGGGCGAGCCTGAGGACATCGCCGAGGCGGTGCTCTACCTCGCCTCCGACCGCTCGCGCTTCGTCACCGGCTCGGAGCTGGTGGCCGATGGCGGCATCACATCGGGGATCCAGCGGAGGATGCTCAATGCCCCGCGTTGATCGCAAGACGGTGATCGTCACCGGTGGCGCCTCGGGCATCGGCGCCCAGAGCGCGCGGCTGCTGGTGCGCGAAGGCGGCAAGGTCGTGATCGCCGACCTCAACGAGGCCGCCGGAACGGCGCTGGCCGCCGAGCTGGGAGACAGCGCCCTCTTCTTCCGCCTCGACACCACGGTCGAGAGCGAGTGGCAGGCCTGCGTCGCCGCCACGGTGAAGCGCTTCGGCGGGCTGCATGGCGTGGTCAACGCCGCCGGCGTGGGTGTGGGCGGCGACGTCGAGGAGGTCTCGCTCGAGGAGTTCCGCCGCGTCTACCGCATCAACGGGCTGGGCGTGTTCCTGGGCTGCAAGCACGGCGTGCTGGCGATGAAGGGCAATCCCGCCGACCAGCCGGGCTCGATCGTCAACATCTCCTCGGTGCTGGGCCTGCGCGGCATGGCGCGGGCACCGGCCTACGCCGCCAGCAAGGGCGCGGTGCGCCTCTTGAGCAAGAACGTGGCGATCCATTGCGGCACCATGGGCTATCCGATCCGCTGCAATTCCGTGCATCCCGGCTGGATCGACACGCCGATGATCGCGCCCAGGCTGGCCATGACCATCGACAACATGAGCGGCCGGCAATACCTCGAGAGCCTTCACCCGATAGGCCGGCTGGGCCGGCCCGAGGAGATCGCCCGGCTGATCCTGTTCCTGATCTCCGACGAATCCTCGTTCAGCACCGGGGCGGAGTTCGTGGCCGATGGCGGCGTGACGGCCTGAGCCTTGCCCGCCGGCCGGCCCCGTGATACCCGGCGTCATCCCCCTATTTCGAAAGAGAGAGCGTCATGGTGCCCGCCGATATTCGTTTCGACGACGACGATGATGACGAGGACGACGACAAGAAGAAGAAGGCCGACCAGGGCGAGGCCCGCGACAAGACCCCGGCGATCGAGGAGCGGCTGTTCAAGGCGCGCACCGTCCTGATCTATGGCGGTATCGACCAGAAGCTGGCGCGGGAGGTCTCGGCCCGCCTGCTGGCCCTGCAATCGGCCGGCGACGATCCAATCACCATCTACATCAACAGCCAGGGCGGCCACGTGGAGTCCGGCGACACGATCTACGACATGATCAAGTTCGTGAAGCCCGAGGTGCGCGTGGTCGGTACCGGCTGGGTGGCCAGCGCCGGCGCCCTGATCTACGCCGCGGCCAAGCGCGAGAACCGCTACAGCCTGCCCAACACCCGCTTCCTGCTGCACCAGCCCTCGGGCGGCGCCATGGGCTCGGCCTCGGATTTCGCCATCCAGGCCAAGGAAATCCTGCGCATGCGCCGGCGCCTCAACGAGATCTTCGCCGCCGAGACCGGCCAGCCGCTGGATCGGATCGAGAAGGACACGGAGCGCGACTACTGGATGAGCGCGCAGCAGGCGGTGGAATACGGCCTGGTCGGCAAGATCGTGCAGAACGCCACCCAGCTCGGCTGATCTCGGCCACGGCTTGGGTCCAAACACAAGCGGCCGGCGAAAGCCGGCCGTTTCGATTCCGGGTCGGACCCCCGGTGGTCAGGCGCCCTGAGATCAGGCGCCCAAGGATTAGGCGATGGTGATGACGCGCAGCGAGGCGGGCACGGCCAACATCACGAAGGCCAGCGCGATGCCGATCTCGACGAACGGCGTGACGAGCTTGCGCACCTTGGGGGAATCGGCGGCGACGAACATCGTCTCTCTCCAAAAATAAACGGTCGACAATGCGCGCCTATGCCGGGGGAGCGGACGCGTCGTTTTATCATCAGGCGCCGTCTCGCCGGGGAAACCGGGAGCCGCCACCAGTCGACATCGATCGGCCCAGCCGATCTCCGTCCTACCAATGCACAAATTGCTCCTGCTAATGTGAAATGTCAACAGAATTCGACCGCTCGGGTGGAATGATAATCGTTCCCAAACAGTAGGTTACAGCGGTTTTATGAGACTCCAGTCCTGATGAAGAATCAGAGAATCGAAAAATAACGTCAACGTTTTCAATATTTTATATCGGAATTTTGACGCATGACTCGAGCCGATTGGCCCGCAGTCAATCTAGCCTCCGATCGTCACACCGGCATCGGCAATGATCGTCTGCCCGGTGATGAAGGCGCCCGCCTTGGATGCCAACAGCACGGCGATGCCGCCAATATCCTCGGGCTCGCCAATGCGGCGCAGCGGCGCCGACTCCAGGCGCTTGTTCAGGTAGACCGGGTCGTCCCATAGCGCCTTGGCGAAGTCGGTCTTCACCAGGCCCGGAGCGATGGTGTTGATGCGGATGTTGTCCGGCCCCAGCTCGATGGCGAGGTTGCGGGCAAGCTGCATGTCGGCCGCCTTGGAGACGCAGTAGGCGCCGATCACCGGCGAGCCGCGCACACCGCCGATGGACGACACGATGATGATCGCCCCGTCCTTCTTGGCCCGCATGTCGGGCACCGACTGATTGATCAGCCAGATATTGGACAGGATGTTGTTCTGCATCACCTTCATGAAGACGTCGTCGGGCATCTTCTCGGTCGGCCCGTAATATGGGTTGCTGGCCGCGTTGCAGACCAGGATGTCGATCGGCCCGAGCTGCCGGCGGGTCTCGGCGACCAGCCGCTCGCACTGCGCCTTGTCGGAGATGTTGCAGCCGATGGCGATCGCCTTGCCGCCGGCGGCGTTGATCTGACCTGCCACCTCCTCGCACACCGGCAGCTTGCGGCTCGACACCACGACCTTGGCGCCCTGCAGGGCCAGCTGCTCGGCGATCGACTTGCCGATG
>CAYTFW010000206.1:0-8728 GCA_964437145.1 uncultured Rhizobiaceae bacterium | reverse complement strand
ATCTAGGATTGCCCTAGATCCTTCGCTGCGCTCGGTATGACAGATGCGGACTATCGCCCAGTGAATTTCGGCGCCCGCTTCTCGACGTAGTGGGCGACGCCTTCCTTGAAGTCCTCGGCGGCGAAGCTCAGTTCCATCTCGTGGTTGGCCTCCACGGTGGCTTCGGCGAGCGTCTGGAACTGCGCCTCCCAGATCTGGCGCTTCATCACAGCCAGCGAGCGCGGCGAAACCGTCTCGGCCAACAGCTTGGCGTAGGTCTTGGTCTCCTTCAGGAGATCGGCGTCGGGCAGCACGCGGTTGACCATGCCCAGCGCCAACGCCTCCGGCGCGCGGAACTTGCGGGCCGAGAGCAGCAGGTCCATCGCCGCCGGCAGGCCGACGAAATGCGGCAACAGCCACGACACGCCATGCTCGGCGATCAGGCCGCGCGCCGCGAAGGCCGTGGTGAACACCGCGTTCTCGGCGGCGTAGCGCATGTCGCAGTACAGCGAGATCACCAGGCCCAAGCCGGCGCAGGGGCCATTGATCGCGGCGATGATCGGCTTGGGGATCGACGGGAAGTACGAATAGTTCATGCGGAAATCGGCGATGGCGCTGCCGCCCGCCGGCACGTCCTGGGCCTTGGTCGAGCGCTCGGTCACCGCGCCCGCGGCGCCGATCTGCTGCAGCCCGCCCATGTCGGCGCCGGCGCAGAAGCCGCGGCCCGCGCCGGTGAGGATGATCACCCGCACCTCCCGGTCAGCGCCCGCCTCGTGCATGGCCTGCTTGAGCTCGTTGTGCATCGTGCCAGTCCAGGCGTTGAGCCGGTCCGGCCGGTTGAGCGTGATGGTGCGCACGCGGTCGGCGGTCTCGACGAGAATCTGCTCGTAGGCCATGGACGTTCCCTCCGGAATGGGCGCGTTGCGCCGATGTCTGTTGATTCGGGACGCCGTCCATTGTGAGGTGGGCGAAAGCGGCGAACAAGCCGCGCCGACCGCCATACGGGACGCCGTGACAGATCAGACGCGCCTGACCGCCGCCCCATTCCGCCCCCATGGATGCTATCAACGCCATGAGCCGGTTTCGTTTGCGCGACCGGTCATGGCTGCGTTACGCGCAGACGAGACCTGAGGAGAGGGAGGACAAAATGGCGAAGCGTACGGTGGAGAGCCCGCAGGCGATGAAGGCGCTGGTCGGCCAGGAATTGGGTGTCAGCGACTGGCTGGAGATCACCCAGGAGCGCGTCAACATCTTCGCCGACGCCACTGGCGATCATCAGTGGATCCATGTCGATGTCGAGCGCTGCAAGAAGGATATGCCCGACGGCAAGCCGATCGCGCACGGCTATCTCACGCTGTCGTTGATCCCCTGGTTCAGCCACAACGTCCTGCACGTCAACAACGTGCGCAACGGCATCAACTACGGCTGCAACAAGGTGCGCTTCACCAACCCGGTCCAGATCGGCGCGCGCGTGCGTGGCCGGCAGAAGCTGGTGGCGGCGGACGACGTGGCCAACAACGGCGTGCGCATGACCTACGAGTGGACGATCGAGATCGAAGGCAAGGATCGCCCGGCCTGCGTCGCGGAGACCATGGGCATCGCCTACGGCAAGGCATGACCGAGCGCGCTCCACCGCCGACGGACAAGCCCAGCATCTGGGGCAACACGGGTCAGCCGCTGGTCCGCGAGGAGCTGACGGCGGAGCGCATCGATCAGCTGGCCGAGGAAGCCCGCAAGCTCGGCTTCGATTACTTCCTGCCGCGCGAGGACCGCGACCAGCGGCTGACCGACTGCCTGGCGAGCTGGACCGAGGGCACCGACGCCTGGGTCTTCGGCTATGGCTCGCTGATGTGGAACCCGGCGTTCGACTATGTCGAGCGCCGGCCGGCGCGGCTCGAGGGCTGGCGCCGCTCCTTCTGCTTCTGGACGCCCTTGGGCCGCGGCACGCCGGAACGGCCGGGCCTGATGCTGGGCGTCGAGAAGGGCGGCGCCTGCGACGGCGTCGCCTATCGCATCACCGCCTCGCAGGTCGAGACCGAGATCTCGATCCTGTTCAATCGCGAGATGCTGAGCGGCATCTACGACGCGCTGTGGGTCGACTGCGCCGACGAGGCGGGCGGCGGGCTGCGGGCGCTGACCTTCGTGATCAATCCCGAGCATCCCCAGTATTGCGGCGGCATGAGCGTGACCAAGAAAGCCGAGAGCATGGCCTTCGCCGAGGGGCGCCGCGGCACCTGCCGCTCCTATCTGTTCGAATGCGCCGACCAGCTGCGCGCCATCGGCGTCACCGATCCGTACATCGAGTCGCTGGAGAATGAAGTGCTGCGCCTGCGCGGCGGCCAGCGATGAGGGCGCTCAAGGCGTGGTGGGCGGCGCAGCCCGGCAATCTACGCGGCATCATCCTGGTCGGCATATCGGGTGTGCTGTTCTCGGCGCTGAACATCGCCACCTACTATCCGGCGCAGGAGCTCAACTCCTACATGATGGCGTTCTGCCGCTATCTGTTCGGCGCGGTGTTCCTGCTGCATGTCTTCTACCGCCACGGCCTGATCCAGCCGTTCCGCACCCACAAGCTCGGCACGCACGCGCTGCGCGGCGCCTTCCACAGCGCCGGCATGCAGCTGTGGTTCGTCGCCCTGCCGCTGATCACGCTGGCCGATCTGACGGCGCTGGGCTTCACCGGCCCGATCTTCGTCACCATCGGCGCCGCGTTGTTCCTCGGCGAGGACGTGCGGTTGCGGCGCTGGGCGGCGGTCGTCGTCGGCTTCCTCGGCGCCATGATCATCATCCGGCCCGGCTTCGAGACGATCACCTTGGGCGCCATCTGCGCGCTGGCCTCGACGCCGCTGTTCTCGGCCTCGAACCTGATGGCCAAGTCGCTGTCGACCACCGACCGCGCCGATACCATCGTCATCTACCAGTCGGTGTTCATCGTGCTCTGCGCCGCGCCCTTCGCGATCTGGCACTGGCAGCCGTTGACCTGGACGCATGTCGGCTGGTTCCTGCTGGCCGGCTTCTTCGGCACCGCCGGCCACCTGATCATGCAGCGCGGCTACCAGGTGGCCGAGATCTCGGCCCTGCAGCCGATCGGCTTCCTGTCGCTGATCTGGAACACGCTGTTCGGCTTCCTGCTGTTCGCGCAGCAGCCTGGCATCTGGACCTTCGTCGGCGCCGCCGTGATCTTCGCCAGCGCGCTCTACATCTCGCATCGCGAGGCGGTGCGCCGCGCCCAGGTGCGCAGCGCCGACGCCAAGGGGCCGCCAGCGCCGTAGTTCCTTCTCCCCGCGCAGGCGGGGAGAAGGTGCCCGAAGGGCGGATGAGGGGCTTCGCGGTGCTTCAACAACCAAGGCCGACGTCGTTGAGCGAAAAGCCCCTCATCCGCCTCGCTGCGCTCGGCACCTTCTCCCCGCCTTCGCGGGGAGAAGGATGATCCGCATGGCAGGGTTCCGCACCCGCCGGTAGTGCGCGCGGCGCGTGGCCGACTATAGTCCGCCGGGTGAGTCAGGGTTTGCCAGCCGCATTGCGCGGCATGCTGTGGATGGCCGCCAGCGGCGCGCTGTTCGCGGCGCTCAACACCCTCATGAAGTGGCTGGCGCACGACCTCGATCCGTGGGTCGTGGGCTTCCTGCGCTATTTATTCGGCTTCGTCGTGCTGCTGCCGATCGCGTTCCAGCTGGGCTGGGGCCGCATGCGCACCGGCGCGCCCGGCCTGCAGGTGCTGCGCGCGCTGTTCCATCTCGGCGGCCTGCTGCTGTGGTTCCTCGCCCTGCCGATGGTCAGCATGGCCGAGATGACGGCGCTGGGCTTCACCGGCCCGATCTTCATGTGCCTGGGCGCCGTGCTGGTGCTGGGCGAGAAGATGAGCGCGACGCGCTGGGCGGCGGTGTTCATCGGCTTCATCGGCGCGCTGATCGTCGTGCATCCCTGGACCGCGCCCGGCTTCGGCGGCGTGACCTGGGGCAACGCGCTGCTGCTGCTCGCGGCACCAACCTTCGCCGCCTCCTTCATCGTCGCCAAGCTGCTGACGCGCCACGACACGTCGGAGGCTATCGTGATCTGGCAGCACGGGTTGGTGGCGCTTTTCGCGCTGCCCTTCGCGCTGTGGGACTGGACGACGCCCTCGGCCTGGCAATGGGGCTGGTTCGTGCTCTGCGGCCTGCTCGGCGCCGGCGGCCATTACTGCGTCAACCAGGCGCTGCGCGTCGCCGATGTCTCGGCCACCCAGCCGGTGCGCTTCCTCGATCTGCTCTGGGCCTCGCTCGGCGGCTTCATCGCCTTCGCCGCCGTGCCCGAGAGCTGGACGGTCGCCGGCGGCGTCGTGATCTTCAGCGCCACGCTGTGGCTGGCGCGGCACGAGGCGCGCGTCGCCCGCGCGGCCAAGGCGAGCGCGGCCGCGCCGCGACCGGCGCCGGCCGAATAGCGTGTCCGCCGCCGACCGCCTGCCCGATCTGCTGGAGCGGCTGATCCCCTCGCGCGTCGCGCGCGCCTTCTCCTTCGCGATCCTCGCCGGCATCTTCTTCCAGGGGCTCAACGCCACGGTGCGCCACCTCACGCTCGAGCTGCCGCCGCTCGAGGTGTCGTGGGGCCGCTGGATCGCCGGCCTGCTGTTCACCGCGCCGTTCCTGGTCAAGGGCGGGCTCGCCTCGCTGCGTACGACGCAGCTGCCGCGCCATCTGCTGCGCTCCGTCTTCCATACCGCGGGCTACGGTCTGTGGTACTGGGCGATCGCGGCGATCCCCCTGGCGCAGGCGGCCGCGCTGGGCTTCACCGGGCCGATCTTCGTCACGTTGGGCGCGGCGCTGTTCCTCGGCGAGCGCGTGCGCTGGCGACGTTGGCTGGCGGTGCTGCTGGGCTTCGCCGGCGTGCTGCTGATCGTGCGGCCGTGGAACGCCGGCCTCAATCCCTTCGCCCTGGTGATGCTGGCGGCGGTGCCGCTGACGGCGGCGTCGAACCTGGTCGCCAAGGTGATCTCCGCGCACGAGAAGCCGGAGGTCGTGGTCTTCTGGCAAAGCGCACTGGCCGTGATCTTCTTCGCGCCGCTGGCGCTGTGGGATTTCCGCATGCCCACGCCCGAGCAGCTCGGCTGGTTCGTGGTCGCCGGCATCACCGGCACGATGGGCTATTTCCTGATGACCTGGGCGTTCCGGCTCGCCGACATCTCCTCGGTGCAGACCGTGGGCTTCCTCGGTATCGTCTGGGCGACCTTGCTCGACCTGGCGGTGTTCGGCCACACCGCCGATCTGTGGACCTTCGTCGGCGCCGCCGTGATCGTCGTCGCCACCAGCTATATCGCACATCGGGAAAGTGTCGCGGCGCGCACTGGCGCGACCCGCGCCGGTGCCGTTTAATCGCCCGTCGGCAAACGCACGGGAGCGCCAGCCATGTCACGCAACACAAAGATCGCCGTCGTCATCGGCGCCATCGTCGTCGCCGCGCTCGTCGGCTGGTTTGTCATGAACTACCTGTCCAAGTCCCAATACGCCCGGAACTTCACCAAAGGCTGCGAGGACTCGGCGCGCCAGGCGCTGATGAAGGACGGCAAGCCGGCGCAGGCGGCGCAGACTCAGGCCGCGGCCTATTGCGCCTGCGCGCTGGGTATCGTCGCGCCCATGTCGATGGCCGACAAGCGCGAGCTGGAAAAGGGCGGCGGCGCGCGCGCGCAGCAGATCGCCGCCGAAGTGCGGCAGAAATGCCTGAAGTGATCGGGGGACCTTGAGATGGCGGGACGGCTGGACGGCAAGGTGGCGCTGATCACCGGCGGCGCCTCGGGGCTGGGCGAATGCGCCGCCCAATTGATAGCGCGTGAGGGCGCCAAGGTGATGATCGCCGACATCGCCGAGGCGCGCGGCCGCGCTGTGGCGGCGAAGATCGGCGCGGCGGCCGATTTCGTGAAGCTCGACGTCACCAGCGAGGATCAGTGGAAGGCGGCGATCGCCGCCACGGTGGCGAAGTTCGGCGCCGTGCACGTGCTGTTGAACTCCGCCGGCATCGGACTCAGCAAGACGGTCGAGGACATCGAGCTGGAGGAGTGGCGCAAGGTGCACGCCATCGATCTCGACGGCGTGTTCCTGGGCTGCAAGCACGGCGTGAAGGAGATCAAGAAGCACACCGGCACGCTGGGCGGCTCGATCATCAATATCTCCTCGATCTCCGGCATCATCGCCGGCGCCAACATGGCGGCCTATAACTCGGCCAAGGCCGGCGTGCGGCTGCTCAGCAAGTCCGTGGCGCTGCATTGCGCCAAGTCCGGCTACAATATCCGCTGCAACTCGGTGCACCCGACCTTCATCGACACGCCGATCCTCGACAAATACCGCGACCGCTTCGGCAACGAGCTGATGCAGCAGAAGCTCGGCCGCCAGGTGCCGATCGGCCGGCTGGGCAAGCCGGAGGAAGTCGGCTGGGCGCTGGTCTTCCTGGCGTCGGACGAATCGGCGTTCATGACCGGCTCCGAGGTCGTGATCGACGGCGGCATCAGCGCGATGTGACGGGCACGCAGTGCCCGTCATCCTGAGCGAAGCGAAGGATCTCCTGGGGAGGACAGCATGATTCTCAACATCGACAACCATCGCATCTACTACGACCTGTCGGGCGACACGAACGCGCCCACCATCACCATCACGCACTCACTGTCCTCCGACGGCGGCATGTGGGCGGAGCAGATGCCGGCGTTGCTGGCGGCGGGCTTCCGCGTGCTTCGGCTGGACATGCGTGGCCATGGCGGCAGCGATCCTGTCGCCGGCGACTACACCATGGCGATCCTGGCGCAGGACGTGATCAAGGCGCTCGACGCGCTGGGCATCGCCAAGACGCACTACATGGGTCTGTCGATCGGCGGCATGATCGGCCAGGCGCTGCTGCTCGATCACGGCGCGCGCCTGCGATCGGCGATTCTCTGCGACACCCAGCCCAGCACGCCGCCGGGATCGACCGCGTCGTGGGACGAGCGCAAGGCGGCGGTGCGTGCCAACAATGGTCTGGCGACCCTGGCCGACGGCACGATGGACCGCTGGTTCACGCCGTCGTTCAAGATGGCGAACCCGGCGCGCTACAAGCAGATCCACGCCACGATCGTCGGCACCACGGCGCAGGGCTTCCTCGGCTGCGCCTCGGCGATCCAGAACTTCAACTTCGAGGACCGCCTGCACACCATCAAGATTCCGACTCTGGTGATCTGTGGCGACGAGGATCCCGGCACGCCGCCGGATCGCAACCAGTTCATCGCCAACAAGATCCCCGGTGGCCGCTATGTCGGCATCGCGAACTCACGCCACCTGCCCAACGTCGAGCGGCCCGAGCCCTTCAACAAGGCGATGATGTCGTTCCTCTGGGCGCAACGCTGATTTCAGTTTTCCTCCCTCTCCCCGCAAGCGGGGAGAGGGTCGGGGTGAGGGGCTGCCCGGAGTGGCGCACCACCGCCCTGCGCAACCTCAATCTACCCCTCACCCCAACCCTCTCCCCGCAGGCGGGGAGAGGGCGTGAAGCCGGAGAGTTCCGATGGATTTCGCCTTCACCGACGATCAGCTCGCGATCCGCGACAGCGTCGAGAAATTGTGCGCGCGCTTCGACGATGCCTACTGGCTGAAGAAGGACAAGGAAGGCGGCTTCCCCAACGACTTCTACGCCGCGATGGCCGAGTCGGGCTGGCTCGGCATCGCCATGCCCGAGGAGTATGGCGGCTCGGGCCTAGGCATCACTGAGGCGGCGCTGCTGATGCAGACCGTGGCCGGCTCGGGCGCCGGCTTCAGCGGCGCCTCGGCGATCCATCTCAACATCTTCGGGCCCAACCCGATCGTGGTGTTCGGCACCAAGGAGCAGAAGCAGCGCATCCTGCCCGACATCATCAAGGGCAAGGTCAAGGGCTGCTTCGCTGTCACCGAGCCCAATGCCGGGCTGAACACCACGGCGCTGGAGACCAAGGCCGAGCGCGACGGCAACCAGTACGTCGTGCACGGCAAGAAGGTGTGGACCACCACGGCGCAGGTCGCCGACAAGATGCTGCTGATCGCCCGCACCACGCCGCGCGATCAATGCCGCAAGGCGACAGATGGCCTATCGCTGTTTTACACCGACTTCGATCGCGGCAAGATCGAGGTGCGCGAGATCGACAAGATGGGCCGCAAGGCGATCGACACCAACCAGGTGTTCATCGACGGCCTGAAGGTGCCGCTCGAGGATCGCATCGGCGAGGAAGGCAAGGGCTTCCACTATCTGCTGCACGGGCTGAACCCCGAGCGCGTGCTGATCGCCGCCGAGGCAATCGGGCTGGGCCGTCTGGCGCTGAAGAAAGCCACGCAATACGCCAAGGAGCGCGTCGTCTTCGGCCGGCCGATCGGCAAGAACCAGGCGATCCAGCATCCCCTGGCCAAGAACTGGATGGAGCTCGAGGCCGCCGATCTGCTGACCTTCAAGGCCGCCTCGCTCTACGACAGCGGCAAGGAATGCGGCGCCGAAGCCAACGCGGCGAAGTACATGGCGGCCGAGGCGGCGTTCCACGCCTGCGAACGCGCGGTGCTGACCCATGGCGGCTACGGCTACGCCAAGGAGTTCCATGTCGAACGCTACATGCGCGAGATCATGATCGCGCGCATCGCGCCGGTCAGCGCCGAGCTGGTGCTGTGCTACATCGCCGAACGCGCGCTGGGACTGCCGAAGTCGTATTGATTGGGACCGCCGGCGTCCCGCCGGCATCATGAGCCGGGTAGAGTCGAGGACGGGCGCGGTGGCGATGCTGGATCGCTCCGTCTCC